>JBJEKL010000094.1:0-2949 GCA_051878615.1 Bacteroidaceae bacterium
CTGATTCTGCCTTCTCTGTACTTCAGGGCGTTGATACCGTGGCGTTGGGGAAATCTGAAACTCTGAACATGGAATCCACTTCTACTGTCAGGGAATCCCCCTTCTCTATATTTGTGTCTAACCTTTCCTGAGAATCTCCACATCCACAGAATGCCCACATGGACACGGCCAGCATGATTACGCAACTACTCTTCATCATTCACACGGAAATTAACAAGCATGGGCTGCGGTGACTCTTCCGAATGAGACGCTTTCACCCAATCTTTCAAATACGATTTGTCCGACACCATTTCCTGGTAGAGTATGCCATAGAAGCATTCTTCATCTCCTCCCACAACCTGCAGGCCATCATCCAAATTCATGAGACCCGAGAGTGCCTTCCCTGTCTTCTTGTCTCCAAACACCCAATGGAGTTTCTGCTCCGAACCTTCAACGTTCGCAAATATCCAGCGCTTCGTCTCACAGGCATCACGAATGCACTTACACCAGTCGCGTTCTTCAGCGATTCTCCCAAAACTTCTGAAATCTCTTGGCTTCTTCTCGTCCGGCAAAGGATTGGAAAACTTGAAGGTCACGGCTCTTGACAACCCACCATCCCGATAGGTGTCAATGAAGAAGTCGCCATAATCAGAAATCACGCGCAACAGATTACCTGAGTAATAGAACCGTTCACAGGCCAATTGGAAGAAGCCTGCCTTACGCAGGTCTTTCCATTCACCGTCATGATAGTCTATCACCGTACCCAATCCGTGCGGTTGAGGGTTGAACATAAGATAGTGTCCGGGGGACAGAACGGCAAACTTCCAGTACTCATGGAAGTCCGGCAACTCGGGCTTATCCCTGCTGACGAATTCGCCCGTTTTCATGTCATAGGACAGAATCCCCAGTTCATCCAGCACATAAAGCCGCTCTCCATCCTTGTCCATGAAGATATCCTTTATACCCACATATTCCGACTTGGAACGTCCCTCGGTGCCTATCTTTCCAAGAAACCTTCCGTCTATTGAGTAAGAATAAAGTCCATTTCTGTTACGATCCCAATACACCATCCGTCCATTGCCGAAAACGCATTTGTATGCATCGCCCAGTCCGAGGGAATCAGGAGCCTCCAAGGGTACACATTCCACTAAGTCAAGATACTTCCCCCAATCATCCACATTAGATTCTGTACAGTCAAACTCCAGGCTTTCCTGCCCGCCTTCTTGCTGACACGAGCAAAAGGCGAGCAAAAGGATTATACTATATACAACAAGGTGCAACCGTCTCATGTTATGCCAATCTCTTAACAATCAGAATTCATACATTCCGGATCGGAGCCATTCTTCACAATATTTCCACACACAATCTGTCTCTTTGAACTGTTTTCTGGACAATCGTAGTATTTAGGATTGTATCCCCATTTCTCAGGTTCTGTAGAAGTGCTACAACTTGATACCTCTGAACTGGTTCCTAAACTTGATGCATTACATGTGGAAAAATGTTTGTCCGACTTCATGAAGTTCAGCAAAGCAAGACCTGCAATAGCAAAGCAGGCAAGGATTTATATGTTTTTTGTTGTCGTCAAGGGATTGACCACCATCCACTGGTATCCCACTCCATCTGGAATCCGTTCCAGAAGGTTGGCAGGAAGGCACATACCGTCAGCAGGCAGATGACGCAGAGAGTCATTGCGTGCTGGCTACGCTGCTTCTGCATGTAAACTCGGTTTCTTGCATATGACGTTAGTCGTTTTAGCTTTTATTATGACGCATCATAATTATGTTGGAAATGTATATCTGATGATTACTATATTATTCCTGTCAATATCTTTTAAGCCATAGACACAAGCTTCATCGGCAAGTACCACAGCATATGCCTCTTTGCCATGTTGCAAGGTTGCACGAAAATAGACATTGTCTATGGGAGCCATCTTGCCACTACAACTCGCTCCATTCTCTTTGTCATACAGGTTATAATGTATTGTGCGGCCATCTGTTTCCACAAATGAGCTGAGGACATGTGTGTTCGTCAGGAAATAACTCTCCGTATATGCTATCCCTGAGTGTGCCAGTTGACTTCCTTTCTGGTAATCACCACCTGGTTCTCCCATTCCATAATCGAATTGTACTGATTCCACAAAATCCTGTCCGTTCCACTTAAAAACAGTATCAGAATAATAGGCCTTTACATATAGACATCCATCCATACCTATTTGTATCGGATTCCCATCCTGTATTTCATCTGGATATATATCAGACAACTTTCTTGAATAAACCGGCACACCATCATCTCTCAGAAAAAGGAATTTCTGCTCACTTCCCATAGACAGGCATGCAAAACCATTGTCAATCTTCCGGAATGTCGAGAAAAAACATCCTGTGTTCAAAATTTGGCAGAGCTTCAGATCATGGGACAGCACGAATATACACTCCTTCATCCCGTCATATACGTAGACATGCTCTTTGTCAGCAGTCAGACATATGGGAGACAACATTTCGTTACGAGCATTTCCCAGAGTAATATCCGATTTCAGCACATGCCTTTTCTCAATATCTATCAGGAAAATCCTTTTAAATACATCCAACACGAAACACTTGTTTCCTATCACGTCCATACTTTGGATAGGAGCCAGAGGAATATCCGTATGTATTGCCCACACATCCACCTTGATACTATCCAACCACTCAGAGACAATCTTGTCAGAAGAAGACTTCACGGTTATTCTCTGCATATCTTCCTTCGTATTTCTTGAGTTACAGGAGGAAAAGAGAAAGGGAATGGCCAGCATGAGTACAAGGAAACTTCCTGAGAAGCGCCTGAATTTAGAACTATTGGAATCCTTCCATAAGATTAAAGGATAAGCCCCTGCACTTAAATTTAGAAATCTTCTATTTGTGGTGTTCATATATTTCATTCTATTGCTGTCCGGTAAAACTCAAATGAGCATAGAAAATCTGTCCGAAGCCCCTC
>JBJEKL010000095.1:0-2942 GCA_051878615.1 Bacteroidaceae bacterium
GTAAAGACACACCCAAGACAGATGACAAGAGTAGGAATGTGTATCTTCTGAAAGATACCTTTATGGCTTCCCGTATTCTCTGTCATGTATCTCTTGGTAGGGGCTGTATTGGAAAGTGAGACTATTGGCATATGTGGTATGGTGAGGCAGACGCACGGACAACAATGAATAACAATAGTTGAACGCCATTGAGCCAATGCTTATGTTTGTACTATTCATTTCCACCTCTTCTAGGTGCTTGCAGAATGTGAAGGCACTACTCCCTATTTCCCTTAATGACTCTGGCAGAAGGAGTGAACGGAAGTTGCAGCAGGTAAAAGCATTGGCACCTATGGAACTTACACCTTCGGGGATACAATAGTTAGCGGGCATAGTCATGCCGCAGAATGCGTAGTCGCCTATCTTGCCCACACCTACAGGGAAGACAGTCATGCCACAACCCTTGACAAGCGTGCCCGTGGCCGTCTCTATGATAGCGTTGCAGCCAGATCGGGAGTCATATACGGGATTCGTTTGCGCCACCTCTATTGATGAGCAGAAACTGCAGTTGATGAAAGCGGTTTCGGCTATCCGAGTCACCCCGGCAGGAATGAATATATGGGTAAGGGCAGAACCGGAAAAGGCTCCCTCGCCTATCTTCTCCACGCTATTGGGGATAACCGTGCTGCCGCAACCTGCCACAATACAGTTCTCCTGCGTACGGACTATGGCGTTACATGAATCTCGGGAGTCAAAAGTCTTGTTGTCGGGTGACACGGTTAAACGTTTCAAATTGTGGCAACCCGCCGTGATGCGTTCGCCGATTTCCTGGACGTTTGCGGGAACTGTCAACTCTTCCAAATTTGTGCAGCCAGCAAATGTTCCATTCCCGATGCCTTTAATAGACAACGGCAGAGAGACATGCCTCAGTCCCGAACAGCCAGAGAAAGCTCCATTCCCTATTTCTCTTACACCTTCAGGGATATTGATGCCACTCATGCGCCGTTGGCCGCTGAAGGCGCATTGTCCAATGGTTACAACTCCTGTGGGAATGTGTGTATGCCAGCACCCTAATACAAGTTCGTTGTCTTCTGTCTTGATGAGAGCATTGCAGCTGTCACGTGAATCAAACATCTCGTTTCCATTCTCCATGATGATGCTTGCGAGCATACTGCAATTCACAAATGCAGAAGCGTCTATTCCCATGAGTGTGGTGGGGAAATGTATACTTTCCAAGTTTATACACGACCCAAAAGCTTGTTCTCCTATGAAGCGTATTCCTTCATTGAGCATTAGGTGCTTGATTTCAGGATGACAGCGGAATCCGCGATGTTCAATATCCTCAACCTTATATGTGTGCCCTTCAATAGTCAACGATGCAGGAATCACCAGCGTACCATCCTCCGTTACTGGAAGGCGGACACTATCTGCCACCGCCATAACCGAAACATTGGTGCCATGATCATATTCCCTTACGCAGTACTTCAGAGAATCCTTGACAATAAATATCCTATTCCTGGCCAGCGTAAGCTGCGTAAGCATTGAGAAGAAAGTCAGGAATAAGGCGAATAGGTCTCTATTTGTCATAATACATAACTCCTTCTAATTTATTTATGTCTATAACATTGTCTCCTTCACTATCTGTGTAACGAACAACGCCTGCCTTTGCGTCTATGCTGTTAATTTTTGCATAATGATCTTTCCCTTCTTTCTGAAAACAAGCAATTCTTGCATTCTCCCTATTTGCTTTATTATTAAAATAATCTCCAGGTTGTGAATCTTTGTCAAACATGTCCATACCAGTTAGCAAACCATATTTTCGCCCAACGACAAGCATGTCATTTGCTGTCATCGCTCCTCCCTCGTATCCACAACTATCCGCTGCAGTTCTTCTCAGACGTTCGTAATACTCACTGGCAGTTTGGTCGCTGTATTCAACAGTGAATGCATTCTTGTCACGTTTCTTAACTTCTGTCAATGCAAACAAACCACATTCATTGTCACGTACAGGTGTTTTTCTCCTTGTTTCATTTTCCGTATCCCAAGATTGTGGAGATTCAGGATCAGCACTTCTTGTCATGGGAATCTGCATATCAATAGAAAGGTCGCTACAACCTGTCAAATCATTACCTCCGGTACAACTACCTAAAATGCAGAATGAAAGCGCACAATGAACCCACGATGATGAATGTTGCTTTGTTTTTGTTTTTCTTTGACATTTTTTCTTTTTGATTATTTATATCATATGAATTACAAAAATACAAAAGTACGTGAAATTAGAATAACACATAGCATAACACCATATAATTTTGCAATATTATCTTCTATAATACAATACTTACGTGAGTTCGGGATAATTTTCCTCAAAAAAGCGTGAGTTGTGCTGAGCGCTCCACATGAACAGGCAATGCCTGTGGTTTGTTGTCAAAGAAGGAGTATGCTGTGAGCGCAGAACAGATTGTTCATGATGAAGTTGTGTATGGAACGGTGTCTGGAATGCACGATGCTTGTCTTGTTCTTCAACAGATCGTTGATGCACTCAATGACGCATCGTTTTCGGAGCATAATCTTGTCCCACATGGGTATGAGCTTGTTCTTCATGTTGGCCCTCAATCCGTGCATAAGATGAACACCCTGGTCAAAGAGATCCTCGAAAAGTGCCTGCTTGATAGCAATGGACTCTTGTGGTATTGTACGACTCTATAACTTTGTCATAGGTAATCATCGCTTATCATTAGTTTTCCGTTAAAATTGAAACGAAGAATCATTTTTCACATAATATAACTCTAAGAGGAGTGGGACAAGAATTAACACAGGAAAAACGGCCTTTCGATAGGCTTTCCACAACAAGTGTTCATTTGTGACAGGTTTCACAAATAACATAAAATAGGAACAAAGCACTGCAAAGATTCCCATCCTGGAGGTACAGAGCACAAGGAAGATAACCTGTAGGGAAGTCAGCG
>JBJEKL010000096.1:0-11666 GCA_051878615.1 Bacteroidaceae bacterium
CAGGTTTTGCCTGATTTCGAGTCAGAAATTTGGACTATCTATGCAGACAACATCATAGCGGCAGACCCCGGTGCCGATGGCAAGGATTATCTATACTATTTCTATAGTCATTCCACTCACGATGATGGAAACGACAGATTTGTGTTCCAAGGTTTTGGAGAAACTTGGTATTCTGGCAAAGAAATCACAGAGGACGGTATAAAGAAAAACTTGAATTTTAATAGTGATTTTTTCAAATATTGTGACAGCGGTTCTAAGTGGGGCAATGATGATCCGTATCGCCAAATTGAACTTATGTGGTGGTATCGTACCAGCGGTAATCACGAATGGGCCAGCACTTCTGCGCTCTGCGCAGTAAATGCCCGTAAGGGTCCTGAGACCAAGACTTTGAGGTACAAGGGCTATCAGAAGGCGTTCTCCGAACCACGCATCCACGCTCTGCTTGCCGCTCCTCCAACCTTCGACTATGGTGACGAGACCGAGCCTAATTACGACTTCGTAACCTCATGGGGCTACAGCACCAGCAACAAGCAGGAAACCTCAAAGTCGAGCAGCATAAGCGCATCGGTAATCGTGGGATTTGAGGCTGAAATCAACGCCCCCATCACAGGAACCAAGCTCGGAGGCATAGACTTTACGGTGAAGATGCAGAACGAATGCTCCAGCAGCACTTCGCAAAGCAGCACCATCACCTACAGTCAGCAGTACGAGGCACGTGACGATGACCGCGTAGTGATGCAGGTAACGCCGTATGACGTTTACACCTATGAGGTGGTGGATGCCGAAAACGTGGATCAGATAGGCAATGAAGTGGTTCTCTCGGTACCGGGTGAGACCATGACTGTTGGCTTGGCCCTCTCAGACTACGACTATCTGATGGCTGACAACAAGAATGCGCCCAACTTGCATGAGGTGTTCAGCCACGAGATAGGCAATCCTTTCTCTTACCCATCTTCCGCAGATCAGATTTACACCAACGTGCCCGGCTCTGAAATCCTGTGGGGCGGAGGAGCCAAGGATAAATTCGTGACCACCGGTTCGGGCGGTAGCGTCATTCGTGAGATTGCGCTGGATAACAGTACAGCCACCTCTGCAGCCTTCTCCTTCTCTGTAGAGACCGAGCTGGTAGCAACAGCTCTCGGTGTCAAGGCCGGTGCCGGTTTCGGCTACGGCAACACCAACGAGACCACACATGAGGAAAGCCAGGGCTTCTCAGTATCGGCATGTGTGCCCGGCCTTGCTCCCGGTGACATGAACCCCAACCGCTCGTTCTTCGACTGGAACCTGTGCTGGTACAAGTACAAGCTGGCCGGACAGACCTTCCCTGTGGTGAACTATGTGGTAAGGAAGAGATAAGCACTAATGTTACAGAGATGCGGGGCGCATGTGGCCTGATGACAGGTCCGCATGCGCCCCGCATGTGTATACCGATTCGGACTAAATAATGAGAGGTATCTATGCTGCCTCCTGCTGTCTGCGTCTCACGACGAATACACCCAGGATTACTTCTGTCAGGAAACTGCCGAGGAGTTCCTCAAGGTGGAGGGTTTGGTAAGGAATGGACTGTCATGGGGAGGATTCCTCATTCAGTAGGAAAAGTCCGCCTTGCGTTTAGGGAAAATCAATTTTAGAGGCAGCTGCATCGGCATATCTTTGCTGTATCAAGAGATAAGCGAACGGAGTTATTCACACAATTAAAGTAGATAGATATTATGAGACACAATGAAATGTTCATAGCAGTGTTGGTGATGGTTTCATTGGCATGCGGAAGTGTACAGGCAAAGAGTCGCAGACATGAAATGCGCTACGGACATCCGGGTGACAGACGTGAGATGATGGTGGAGTCTCGTCGCTCCGCTCATTATCCTGCTTATGTGCGTTCCCATTCACGTCCACATGTATCTTATCACATGCCTCCCCGCGTGGATTGTCATGGCTATCTGCCAGGCTGGCATGGACGTGTCCGCTGCGTGAATGGCCGGTGGGGTTACCTGAGAGGTCGTGACTGGTATTGGTATGATGTCTATTATGAGCCTGAGTTCTACTTCAGTCATCCTGTGGCTTATTTCCACGGTCATCTCAGTCCGGGTGGTAAGGTAGTGGCTGGCGCAGTGGGTGCAGCAGCAGTGGGCGCTCTCATAGGTGCTCTGTGCCGTTGAGCAAATTCGCTTGTATATCGTATCGATATGACCATGACAAGTTTGTGATATGCATTTTGATCCTGGGGTGTGCGACACATTGTAATGTGAAGTACTCTCCAGGATTTTTGCTGATATGGAGGGAAAAGAGTTCGATAGGTACGAAGGAGATTGGCCTTGGGGACGTTTTCCCGTTTGGCGTATGTGTGCATGAACAGAATTGATTACCTTTGCAGTAAAACTTGTATTATATATGAATAGGAACGTTTTGCTGATTGTGAGGGCCGTGTGTGCCATTGCTGTGGGTGTGCTGCTCATGGCAAGTCCCGAATTATATACCACTCTGATGGTTCAGATCATAGGCGGTATCTTTCTTGTGTCTGGAATAGTGCCCTTGGCAGGGTTCTGGTTCCCTTCTTCTGCAGGGAGGATGCGACCAGTGTTTCCTGTTGTGGGCGTGGGCAGCATCCTGTTGGGCATGCTGCTTCTCCTGATCCCTGATGTGTTTGTGCGTGCTTTGATGTATGTGTTGGCAATATTCTTCTTGGTGGGAGGCCTCCAGCAGTTGATGTCGCAGATGAGCGCACGCAAGTATGTACCCATGAGATGGTGGACTGTGCTGATGTCCTTGATGCTGGTTGCCCTGGGCGTGTTTGTGCTTGCCAACCCCATGAAGACGGCTTCTGTGCCTTTCTTGCTACTGGGTATAGGCTGCGTCTATTATGGCGTGACGGAATTAGCAAGGGCTATCCTCCGTATAGTTTACGAACGCAGGAATGACCACCACGATGAATACGTCGACTATGAGGAGGTGACGGACGACGATACCATGCGCAGATAGTTCTCTCCGAAGATGTACATGCGTCCCTCCTGACGGAATCCGAGTGCTTCGTAGAGCCTCCGTGCTCCTGTATTGTCAGGTGCGCAGGCCAGTACGGCAGGCCTTCCCATCTGCGCGGCTTCTTTTTGGGCTTGGATGATGAGCTGACGAGCGATACCTCTTCCTCTCCATCGTGGATGCACGGCCAGGCTGTCCAGATAATACTCTCCGTCCCGTGTCTCGGCATCCATGCTTGCTACATCGAATGTGATGAGGTTACCCAGCAGATCAAATGTGCGGGCGCGGCATTCCAAGTATCCCTCGCCTGGGTAGGCCACGATGGCTCCGACGGGTTCTCCATCCGATGAAATGGCTACGTTGGTGTTTTTCCAACTGTATAGCGTGTCTGTGCGCCGGCATACCTCCTCGATTTGCTTCAATAGACGCAGGTCTTCGCTACTTTCGTTGCCTGCTGTCATGCGCTCCATGATGCTGTTGCCCAAGGCCTCGGTCACAACTACGGCTACAAAAGGAGCATCATAGATGGTAGCTTTCCTGTATCTGATCATATTCATGTCGTGTTAGATTTGTTGGGTCAAAGATACAGTATTTATATGTAATATCTTATGTTTTATGTGGGGAAAAAGTATTAACTTTGTCGTTAGAACAAAATATATCCGAAGGTAAAAACAAGAATATACACATCTTACACAATTCAAAAGACCTATGAAAATGAAACGAATTTTGGTCCAGATGCTCCTGGTGGTGACGGGTAGTTGCGCCGCCTTGGGACAAAGGCTGGATATCACGCTTACGGACAATAGCGTGGTCTCCTATGACGTGTCCTCTATCCAGTACATGGAGGTGCTCCCCCAGGGTGAGCCCGGACAGCTGGATGGCTATTGGTATTTGGGCTATCGCGTGATGAGTGGAACGTCGGTACATTATGACGGTTCGGAGAAATTGACCTTCAGCGGGACTGTGCTGAAGTGGCTCAAAAGTTCAGGCGAGGAGATCTATGACCTGACTTATAGTGAGGACCTGAAGTCGTTTGCAGCCGTATCACGTTCCTCGGGAGGTAAGACTACCTATACGATCATGGCCCATGAGAGTGATTTGCTTGTACTCAAAGTGGGTACCATATGGAGATATTTCTATAAGTCGGCTACAGCAGCACGCGAGGCATCGGAGGTGGAGGAGTTCCCCAATCGTGCCGAGTTACAGACGGCCGAACAATGCATCTCGAGATACAAGAGCGGGGTGTCCAATTCCACAGAGACTCCCATGGGCAAGCATTTCGAGAGCTTCCCTGCTGCCACCGACGAGGACAAGGCCTGGCTTGAGGACCCTGCCAATCAACCTACGTTCACCGTGGGTAATTACACCAAATGGACTACCAAGAGCGTGAACCTGTATCCCTATGTGACACCCACGCCTGCCGACGTGAACCAGCATGCCATAGGTAATTGTTGCATGTGTGCTGTGCTGGCCTCGTTTGCATACGTTTATCCCGATTTCATTCAGGATATTATCGTTCAGCAGGGTACCAACTTCTCTGTAAAGATGTACGACCCTCAGGGCAATCCCGTCACGGTGGTGGTGGACAACAAGTTCCTCTGTGACGCCAGTGGCAATCTGGCCCAATGTACGGGTAAGAACAATGCTATCACCTGGGCAACGGTACTGGAGAAGGCACTCATGAAGTGGGAGGCACGTTTCGGATGCAACGGCATTGAGGGCATCGGTACTGAGCATGCGGCACCCCCGTTCACAGGATGTGGCGACAGCTTTGCCTTCTCACCTGGTACCCTCTTCCCCTCCGAAATGCAGAAGGTGGTGGATTGGGCCATGCAGAACGGTATGGTGAGCGTGGGCGGATTCAACAAGGGTGGACTCGTGTGTGGTACCCTCGAGACGGTCACGGGTCATGCCTTCACTGTCATGTATACCAGCACGCCCGAGACCTACTTGTGGACCATGCGCAATCCTTGGGGTAATGGTAGTGTGGATGGCAAATTGGAGATTCCTAACCGCCGTGCCATTCAGAAAACGATAGACTTCAGACTGGTATATCCTGGAGCCGCCGCTCCATTCAAGAAAGAAGACTTAGGCGGATATACCGTTCCCAAGTGGACACCTCGAAAGACCGATCTGGGCGTAGACAAGAGATTGCTCCGCCAATGTGGGATTGAATATTATGCTCCCATCGATGAGGTAGACGAGGAGGCTGTACAGGCTACCACTCAGGACCAGTTGGAGAACTGACAGCATATTCATGGCCAGTCTGACGGGCCTTGGCTCGCAGACTGGCGTAAAAATAGAGTGAGTGACCTATGACAATGATCAAGGATTATGGAAAAACAGCGATTGTCGCTGGCGATCGTAGGGTAAGTTATTCTGAGTTACTCAGACGTATCACCCTATACGCTAAACAGATGTCTACGACAGCAGGGGAGAGGACCGTGATTTTCAGCAAGAACCGCGAAGGTTGGATTTATGCTTTCTTTGCTGTATGGAACAACCGTGGGATTGCTGTGCCGGTGGATGCCACATCCACCGTAGACGAGGTGGCCTACGTGTTGGGCGATTGCAGGCCTGCATGTGTGTGGACAACCCGGAAGCGGCTTGACACCCTGAAGCCAGCTATCGAGAAGGCTGGCATAGCTCCTAAAATATTGCTCATAGAAGATTACGAACAGGTCGAGGATGCCAGCATGGAGCCTGCCGATATCCAATATGAGGAACAGAATACGGCACTCATTATATACACGTCGGGTACTACGGGCTCTCCCAAGGGCGTCATGCTCTCTTTTTCCAACCTTATGGCCAACATCCGTGCAGTATCCGATGAGGTATCCATCTTCAGTGAGAACCGACGTACCATGGTGCTCCTTCCCTTGCATCACGTGCTCCCTTTGCAGGGAAGCCTTATCGCTCCGATATTGTGTGGAGGAGGTATCGCCATCTGTCCCACCCTGTCGGGCAAAGATGTCATGGATACCCTTTGCCGGGGGCAGATAGGCATCGTGATAGGAGTGCCTCGTTTGTGGATCTCTATCTATAACGGTATCAAGAAGAAGATAGACGCCCATTTCATCACACGCATGCTCTTCCGCATGTGTGAGGCGGCCAATAACCGAACGCTCTCTCGTCTGGTCTTTGGAAGTATCAGGAAGAAGATGGGCGGCCATGTGGACTACCTGGTGAGTGGCGGAGCTACCCTGGATCTGGAGGTGGGTCGGGGCTTGCGCACTCTGGGACTGGATGTGCTCGAGGGTTATGGCATGACGGAGACCGCTCCCATGATTACCTTCACACGTCCTAATGATATCGTGCCTGGGTGTGTGGGCCTGCCCTTGCCTTCGGTGGATGTCAGACTGGTAGATGGCGAATTGTGTGTCAAGGGTCCCAATCTGATGCAAGGATACTGGGAAAAGCCAGATGAAACAGCACAGGTGATAGATGCTGACGGATATCTCCATACGGGCGATTTGGCCAGGGTGGACGAGATGGGACGATACTATATTACTGGAAGAAAAAAGGAGATCATCGTGTTGAGCAATGGAAAGAATGTGCAGCCCGATGAGATTGAGTTCAAACTGGAGAAGTATTCTGACTTGGTGCGTGAGGTCGCTGTCGTGCAGGATGGTGATATGCTGCGTGCCATCATCGTTCCTCAGGAGAGTTGGGCCTTTGGAAAGACCGACCAGGAGCAGGAGCAGTTGCTTAAGAAGCTGGTGCTGGAACCCTATAATGCAGGTTCCTCCAATTACAAGAAAGTGCTGGGCCTGTTTGTCTATCATGCTGATTTACCCCGCACCAGAATGGAGAAGCTGCAACGCTTCAAGTTGAAGAATATCCTGGAGGCCGGAAAGCATGATGTGGATCATTCTGACAGCCAGATAGTGGAACCCACTTATCCCGAGTATCAAATTATCAAGGAGTACATACAGGCCGAGAAGCGCATGCCGGTACGTCCTACAGACCATCTTGAGACGGATCTTGCGTTTGATTCTTTGGATAGGGTAGGCTTGCAGGACTTCATCGAGAGAACTTTCGGAATGAAGATAAATGCTGATGAAATGGGTACTATTGCCAATGTGACAGTCTTGGCCGAAATGGTGATGGACGGAAAGACGCGCATGGAGGTGGAACAGATTGACTGGCACACACTCCTTGCCCAATCTTCCCCACATCTTGAGTTGCCCACGGCATCGGCCCGTTATCCTTTTCATATTAAGGTAGCGAGGCTCTTCTTCAAGGTTTACAACCATCTTGATATTACGGGTACTGAGAATATCCCTGCCCATGGTCCTTTTATCCTGGCGGCCAATCATCAGAGTTACATGGACGGACTTCTTGTGTTGACAGGTTTGTCTCGCAAAGTTATCAGCCAATGTTACTTCTATGCCAAGGAGGATCATTTCCAGTCTGCCTCCAGGCGGATGATAGCGCGTCATCATAACATCATCCTCATGGAACGCGCCAATTTGAAGGATTCGATTCTGAAGATGGCTGAGGTGCTCAAGCAGGGTAAGAATATCGTTATCTTCCCAGAGGGATCACGCACGCACAGCGGGAAAGTGGGCGCATTCAAGAAGACCTTTGCTATTCTGAGCCAGGAGTTGGGAGTGCCCATTGTGCCCGTACGCATCAGTGGCGCATATGAGGCTATGCCCCGTGGACAGGCATTCCTGAGTCCGCACCGCGTGAGTGTTCGTTACTTGCCTCCTGTGATGCCCTCTGACTCCAGGGAATATGGCGAGTTTGCCGAGAGGATACGTACAATAATAGAAAATGGTGGAGAAAGGTAACACGTGGACCCACCTCATCGGGGTGGTCTTTGCCTTATCTTGCGTGTGGATGGCATGGCCTGCCATGCAGTTTGGCTGGCAGATGGCCCTTGGGGTCATCCTCTTCATTGTGGGCATGTTTCTCATGTTCCTCTCCAGTACCGTTTATCATTGGCTTCCCCAGGGCCGGGCCAAGGACATCCTCCGCCGTTGCGACCACATCAGTATCTATCTGATGATAGCCTGCAGCTATTCCCCTTTGCTCATAGGCGTCGTGGGCGGGATGGCAGGTTGGTTACTCTTTGCTCTCCAATGGGCTCTTGTGCTGGCGGGATCGGTTTACAAGATACTGGCCATCAACCGTTATCCCCGACTCTCACTGGCCATCTATCTGCTTATGGGATGGAGCGTAATCTTTGTGATGCCTCAGGTGATGGCGCGCATCAACGTGCTTGTGTTACTCCTGCTTCTTGCCGAGGGTTTTTTCTACACCTCGGGCACTTGGTTTTATGCCCATGACAGTCATCCTCGTTATCATGCCGTATGGCATGTGTTCGTACTTCTGGGTGCCATGGCTCATGCGAGTGCTGTCGTGTGTTTGCTCTTTCCTGCAGGTATGCCTGCATAATTATAGAATCAGAATATGCGTAAAAGAGTTTATGCCGTCCTTATCTATTCGTTGCTCGCAGTATTCCTGCTGATCTTCGGATTATGGTTTGCCAGCGATTACATGCTTGATTACTCGCTTTGTGCTGAGCGTAACGCATATGATGTGGAGACAGCCTTCAGGCAGAAGGCTGACGAATACCCCTGGCAGAGAGAATGGCTCGATAGTCTGCACACACACAGAGTTCTGCAGGATATAAGCATTCGCAGTCATCATAATGGCGCATTGCTACATGCTGTTTATATGCCATCTCCAGTGACGACAGACCGTTGTGCTTTATTGGTGCATGGATATGGCAATACGTGTCTGGAGATGCTCCCTATTGCATACATCTATCATCATCTGCTTGGAATGAATGTCCTCATGCCCGACCTGTATGCCCATGGACTGAGCCAGGGAGACCACATCAATATGGGCTGGCATGACAGATGGGACGTATTGCAATGGTCGTCCGTTGCCGATTCTGTTTTCGGGGGAGACACACAGCTGGTTCTTCATGGTATCTCGATGGGGGCCGCCACGGTGATGATGGCTTCGGGTGAGGAGACACTCCCATGTGTGCAGGCCATCGTGGAGGATTGCGGATATACCAGTGTATGGGATGAGTTTTCGGGAGAATTGGGCGTGCAATTCCATCTGCCGGACTTCCCGCTCATGTATACCACGTCGCGACTCTGCCGTAGCCGCTATGGCTGGAGTTTTCAGGAGGCCAGTAGCCTTGAGTCTGTAGGCCGTTGCCGTTTGCCTATGCTCTTTATCCATGGCGACCAGGACACTTTTGTGCCTACCTGGATGGTGTATAGGCTGTATGCCGCCAAGTCCCAACCAAAGCGGCTTTGGATTTCATCTGGCAGCAAGCATGCCCGATCCTATGCTGACAACCCTGATGAATACACGCGCAAGGTAATCTCTTTCGTCAACGAGTACATGCCTTCGGCATGCTCTGCAAATACCTTTAGTCATGAATGACGAATCCCTCTGTATCCTTTGCCAGGCAATACAGGATCGTATGCTTGCCCGTGGCCTTACGCTCAGCACGGCCGAGAGTTGCACGGGAGGCGGTATTGCGGCGGCTCTGACCTCGGTAAGCGGCTGTTCAGGCTATTTTCAGGGAGGTATGGTGGCCTATCAGAATGAGTTGAAAGTGGGGCATCTGGGGGTGAATGTCTCCGACATACTGCGTTACGATGTCGTAAGCCGTCCTGTGGCGGAACAGATGGTAAGGGGAGCCTGTGCTTTATTCCGAACCGATTATGCTTTGGCTTCCACAGGATATGCAGGCGAGGGGAACGAGCATGTGCCTGCAGGAACGATATGGATTGCCTGGGGGAGTGCTTCCGAAGTGCACTCCTGTTGTTTGCCTGGCGATACCTCACGCATTGGGAATACAGCATGGGCCGTGCATGAGGTGCTTAGGCATTTCCTGCTCTGGCTGGATGGGAATGAAGGGTAGAGCGTAAGGTTGTGCATAAAAATTGCGTAAAATGTTTTGAGCATACGCAAAAATACTCTACCTTTGCAGCGCAAATGACCGATGGCGGGATAGCTCAGCTGGTTAGAGCGTCGGATTCATAATCCGAAGGTCAAGGGTTCAAGTCCCTTTCCCGCTACATCGATATTGCATGGATAAGATTGTTCCCCGAGGTATCACATGCCATCGGGGTTTGTTTTTATTTTGGCTTGCCTGTATCTCAGATTCACCTTGCATTCTGCCTGTCGTGTGTGAGAAGGGTGGGCGGGCAGAAAGGAGTGGATATGAAGACATTGCGCGAACTCTACAGGATTGGTCACGGACCCAGCAGTAGTCACACCATGGGCCCCAGGCATGCAGCAGAAGTTTACCTTCAGCGGCATCCCGAGGCTGTGGCTTTCCATGTCACGCTCTATGGCAGCCTTGCAGCCACGGGGCGGGGACATCGTACCGATTGGGCCATCTATACCATTTTGGGTGAGGAACGTACGACCTTTACCTGGAAGGCTCATGTCTTCCTTCCTTTTCATCCCAATGGCATGTGTTTTTGTGCCGTAGATGCCGAGGGTAGGGAATATGATTCGTGGACGGTATTTAGTGTGGGCGGAGGTGCTCTGGCCGAGGAGGGCAAGCAGACCACGGAGTCGCCACACATCTATCGGATGAATCATGCCACGGATATTCTTCATTGGACTCAGCAGACAGGAAAGTCCTTCTGGGAATATGTGAGTGATTGTGAAGGCCCTGGGATATGGGATTATTTGGCACAGGTATGGCATGTCATGAAGGATGCTGTGGAACGTGGACTCGAGCATGAGGAGGCTTTGCCGGGCGGGCTCAATCTTCGTCGCAAGGCATCCAGTTACTATACCAAAGCCGAGGGATATCAGCCCAGCATGCGTAGCCGTGGACTTATCTTTGCCTATGCCTTGGCGGTCATTGAGGAGAATGCAAGCAGCGGATTGATTGTCACGGCACCCACTTGTGGCAGTTGTGGTGTACTCCCGGGGGTGCTCTATCATATATGGAAGAGCCGCCAGGTGCCTGAGGTACGTATCTTGCGTGCTCTTGCTACGGCAGGACTCTTTGGTAATGTAGTGAAACAGAATGCCAGTATTAGTGGTGCCGAGGTAGGTTGCCAGGGAGAAGTGGGAGTAGCCTGTGCGATGGCTGCAGCTGCGGCAAGCCAATTGTTCGGCGGTTCGCCTGCACAGATTGAGTATGCTGCCGAGATGGGTCTGGAGCATCATTTGGGACTTACCTGTGATCCTGTGGGGGGATTGGTACAGATTCCCTGCATCGAGCGTAATGCTTATGCCGCAGCCCGTGCCATGGACGCTAACTCTTTTGCCATGTTCTCCGATGGAACTCATCGTGTGAGTTTCGACCGTGTCATCGAGGTGATGAAGACCACAGGACATGACTTGCCCAGTCTCTATAAGGAGACCAGTGAAGGTGGTTTGGCACGTGACTACAAACAGATGTGAATATCTGGAGCGTATCGCTTCTTTGGCACCAGGACATGGCATGTTGGCTGTTTTTCGCCTGCATCCTTTGTGCATTGTCGTAGAGAGGCTATTCGGGTGAGGTTATTTTTGTGATGTGTAGAGAGCCCGACTCTCCTGCTCCTGTCAATTTTCAGGCTCAGTAGAAATTTCATGTGGATACAATAAGTATGTCCGACGACTCTGGGCTCTTGTACGGAGAGGCAGATGATTCAGAAATATTGCTGTCCGGTAAAACTCAAATGAGCATAGAAAATCTGTCCGAAGCCCCT
>JBJEKL010000097.1:0-11637 GCA_051878615.1 Bacteroidaceae bacterium
CAGGGCTGCTGTAAGAATAATCTTTCTCATGGCCTTGTTTTTTATTTCTTGTTGGTACCTGTCTTCAAACCTAATCTCTCAAGCCACCCAACCACGGATTTCCTTGCCTGTTCCTGCTTGTTCTGAGCCGTGGAGCCTTTTATGGCAATACCGTTCTTTACGGTTGCTCCCTTGCAGGCATTGGCGATGTAACTTTCCGTGTCGGAAAGACCGCTGCCCTCATGCGTGCAGAAAGGAATGACCGTTTTGCCCTTCCACTGATGCTTCTCAATGAAGGTATAGACAGCCATCGACATGTCGCTCCACCAGTTGGGATAGCCTATGAAGATGATGTCATAGTCCTCTACAGCAATGTCTTGCTTGATGGCTGGTCGTGCGCCTTTTTCCTTTTCTTTCTTTGCCAGTTCCACACATTTGTCATACTCCGTGGGGTATTCCTTTGTAGGCATAATCTCGAAAAGACGGCCTCCGGTAGCCTCGGCTATCATCTCGGCAATGATATGCGTGTTGCCCTTCGTGATGTTGCCCACTCCATAGTTCTCGCCTGTACGTGAGAAGTATGTCACCAATACTTTTTCCCTTGTTCCCATGTTGTTGCTTTCTTTGGCGGTATCGCTCCCTTTCGCCTTTGCGCACAGCATCGTGCAGGAGAGGGAGAGAAGCAATGTGATGATTATTGATAAACGATTCATAAATGCTATTATCTTAAGATTTCAAATGTCCGTAAAAATAGGCGGCTGTGGCTCCTCCGTCTATCAGTAGGTCTGCCCCTGTGATGAATGCCCCCTGACGACTCATCAGCAGTTCTGCCACGTTCGCCACCTCGTCGGCTGTACCGGGGCGGCGGGCAGGACAGTTGGCAAACATATTCTTGTAGAAGTCGCCACGTGGACCGTTGAACTCGTCGATGGCAAGCGGGGTGACGATGATACCCGGCGAGATGGAGTTGATGCGCGCTCCCCGTTCTCCCCATTTCACCGCTTCTGCCATCACTCTCTTCACGTTGCACCGCTTTGCCAGCTGGTAGGCGTGCAGCGTGTCTTTGATGTTCTGCGGTTGCAGCAGGTCAAGCGAGAGCAACTGTTCGGACGGTGTGGTGGCAAGCTGGCGATCTTCCTCCACCGTGAGGGCAGGCATACGATGTCCCGACTGGCTGGATATGGTGATGCCTACGCCGCCCTCTTGGATTACTTTTCCCACTTCCTCAAGCAACACTGCCGTGCCATAAAGGTCTACTTTCAGTATGGTCTTTATGGAAGCCTGACTTGGTGAAACGCCTGCTGCATTAACCAGCATCGAGACGGTTCCGTATCTCTGCGCCTCAGCAATCAGAGTACGTATGGAATCGCGCGAGGCAAGATCCATTTCGCAGGGCACGGTGTCGAATCCTGCCATGTTCATCGTGTCGCAAACACTCTCGGCATGCCTCAGGCTCTTGTCGCCTACAACGATTTTCATTCCATATCCCATGCGCCGTGCTATCGCCATGCCAATCTGTCCGGCTCCGGTCAGAATCATTACTTCTTTTTTCCTAACCATGCGTTTATCTGTATTTCTTTCCGTTCTTGATGAAAATTCCTTTGTAACTCTCAGTCACTCTTGTGCCGCTGAGGCTGTAACACCCACCGTTGCCGTTCCTCATTGCCTTTGTCTCGGCAATCCCGGTCAATGAATCCATCTCGAACGTGACACTCATGTTGCCGCTTCCCACTGCGTCCGCAAGATTGGCGGCATTGTCAATGCGTCCTATTTTCGTGTAACTGTAGCCCGTGCTGAAAGTCTTGTAGAATACTACGAGACAGGAGGAACCGTAGAGCATGATGTCGCCGGCATGGATGGTTCCGGGATAGGAGGCATCGGTGGGTAGCGAAGACGAAAGGTAATGGTATTTCTCGTTGCCGTTCAGTTCGCTCATCTGCAAAGTCATGGGCAGCATTTCGACCAATGCCTTTGTTGTGGCATTGTCTTCCAGCGTGGCGGTGAAAGTCGCGTTGCCGATTGTGATGTTCATCTTCTCTTTCATGTCTGTCGAATGAGCTGAGAGAGCAGACAGGAATAGTGCCACCATAAGGGTTGACCGCACCCTGCCGATGATTCGTGTTTTCTGCATACTTATACTTTCTTTCCCATTTCGTATGCCTGTGTCAGCGCCTCGTGACCGGCAATGTCGCCCATGTCGGTCACTCCGCCGGCAAACACCTTACCTGCCAGTCGAGCCTTGGGGAAGCACTCTATCCAGCCTTCCAGTCCGCTCACTGCCCGCTGCGGCACTCCCTCCTCGTCCTCTGCCGCAGCCGTGAGCATATAGACGTCTCGGAAACGGTAGTCGGAACTATAGAGCGGATTGGCGCGGTCGAGCAGCGTCTTCATCTGTCCGGACATCTCATAATAATAAATAGGTGTGGCGAAGGCGATGACCTCCGCATCGTGCATCTTCTGCCTGATTTTGTCCATGTCGTCCTTGATGGCACATGCTCCTGTATGCTGACAGGTAAGGCAACCCCGGCAGAATTGGATGTCTTTTCCTCTCAGTGATATTTTCTCCACCGCATGACCGGCTTCCGCTACGCCACGCATAAACTCGTCCGCCAATGCCTCGGAGTTGCTTTTTGGCCGCAGGCTCGTCGATATTACCAAAACGTTCTTGTCCATAAATCCTGATGATATGATTCTTTTGGCGCAAAATTACTAATAAAGCACGACAGAGATGTTGCCAAAATTATGGTAAAGGTTACCAGAATTAAGGATTTTGATGTTCCCGTCTGCCGTCCGATCGGCACCTTCTTGCCTTGATTGCCAATTTCGTGTAAATAAACTATTTCCAGACATATAAAGAATGTGTTGGAAGATAGTGAACTTGTCCCCGGATTTGTCTGGCAATCCATTTTGCTTTGGATGATGATGGCTCAGCGGAAATTTCATGGGGAATAAGGAACATGTCCCTTGGGATACCACCCTCCAGAGGAAAGAGGTTGGCGGACGGATGATTGGTACGGTTTAGACGCAAACGTTTGCAACCTTCCCCCGCAAACGTTTGCAACCGCCCTCGCAAACGTTTGCAACCGCCCTCGCAAACGTTTGCGGGAAAAAGGGGCTTTTTTAGGGGTTCTGAAAGCGAGGCAGACCTGCATCGGGCAAGTATGGGATTTCTCAACCTTGGCGGGGATGTTCCATAAAGGCCGTTCCATGAGAAATCCTTTCCGAATCATCTGCCTCTCCATACAAGAACCCAGAGTTGTCGGACCGACTTAATGTACCCCATGAAATTTCTACTGACCCATGACGCTTGCTTAAGCGTGTCGACTGTGGGAAGTTGCAACGTAATAGAAATTATGAGTGGGATTAAGGTTATATGATGAAGCGCATTGACTATTGTCCCTGTCCCAAGATTGTTGCAATTTTGGGACAAAAATTGGTTAAAGGGGTGTTTCAAGTGTCAAATTTTCGTTATTAACGTCAAATTTTGTCTTGTTTTTCGCGTTAATAACAAGACTTTTTGCAACTTTGCACCATCAGAAGCTATAGACATGGTAATTGGAAATGAAGTAAAGAAGAAGATAGCTGACACTCCCGATGGTATTGTTCTCACCATTGGCGACTTACTAAAAACATCAAAGGCATATTTCTTTACGGAGGTATAAACATTTTAAGAGAAACATGAAGGCACTTGATTATATATATCCAATTTTCAGAGATATCGAAGAAGGAATAGATTTTATTGGCAATGTTTTTTTTGCAGGTAATCTATTCTTTACAGCAGACCACGTCCTTATACCAAATGATTGTATAGCTGGAAGTGATCCATATATCATAGTCAAATACGAAAATGGCAGACCCATAGGAATTAAAAAATAAAAAACACCCAATCTTACATTTTGGGGTGTAAAATTGGGTGTAATTCTCGTAAATCACTGATAAATAAGTGATATTGCGGAGAGAGAGGGATTCGAACCCCCGGTACCTCTCGGTACGCCGGTTTTCAAGACCGGTGTAATCGACCACTCTACCATCTCTCCTTTTGCTTGCATTGTGTAGCAAGCTGTCTTTTGTGTTTGTGGGGTGAATATCGTACCCCTTTTCCTAAGACGGTGCAAAGGTATGGACTTTTTGTGAATAGGCCAAATGTAAGGGCCTCTTTCTTCGTGTCTCTTTTGTTGTTTTTACCAAACGCTATAGGGAAAGGCTGCGTAATAGACGGATGTAGGTGCTAATGGCATCTGCTATTTCGGAGATCTCTATGTATTCATCGGCTGTATGGCTGCGCCGGCTTTCCCCCGGGCCCATCTTAAGGCTTGGGAATGGCATGAGGGCCTGGTCACTCAGAGTTGGTGAACCGAAAGGAACTTTTCCCATGGAAGTAAGAGCTTGTACAAGTGGGTGCTCAACAGGGATGTGCGATGAATTGAGGCGGAATGAGCGTGCTTTTACTTCCCCGGCCATTTCTTTGGAGATGAGTTGGAACAACTCTTTGTTGGAATAGAGCTCGTTGCTACGTACGTCTACGGTAAAAGTGCATTGGTCAGGAATGACATTGTGTTGTGTGCCAGCATGGACTATGGTAACGGTACTTTTTACTTTTCCCAGGAGTGGAGATGTTTTTTCCCATTCCTTGTCGCGAATCCATTGTATGTCGTCAATGGCACGGTAGATGGCGTTGTCGCCTTCTTCACGTGCCGCATGTCCTGCTTTCCCGTGTTCTGTGATATCAAGCACCATCAGACCTTTCTCTGCTATGGCGGGCTGCATGCCGGTAGGTTCACCTACCAGAGCCACGTCAATGTGAGGGAGTAGAGGTATCATCTGCTCGATTCCTTCATGCCCACTTATTTCTTCCTCTGCACTCGCCAGAAAGAGTATGTTGTAGGGTAGAGGCTCGTTGTACAGGACGCGGAAGGTTTGCAGGAGTGACACCAGGCTCGCTCCATCATCGTTGCTGCCTATTCCGTATAGCCGATTGCCTTCTCTTGTCGGGGTGTATGGATCCCTCTTCCATGCGCTTACAGGTTTCACGGTATCGATATGTGCATTGAGAAGCAAGGTGGGGCGTGTAGGTGTAAATCCGGGAGCTATGCATAGCAGGTTGTTCCCAGTTCGTTCTACTTGCATGCCATAGTCATTGCTCATGCAGTCGTGTAGCATGTCTGCAGCCTCTTTCTCGTTTCGGCTTGTGCGCGGAATACTGATAAGGCGTTCCAGAAGGCGGCATGCCTCGAGTGTCAACTTTTCTGTGGTCATCTGGTCGGTTGTCATGTCCAACACACAAAGTTACATACAAAAATCAAAAAAGTCAAACTTGCTTGGCCTTTATCTCAACTTGTTGTGCTAACTTTGTGGAAAGCAAGAAACGGTGTGAGATTATGCAGAATCCGAGTCCGCTATCTACCTTGATACACAGTCAGGCCAAGCGTTATGGCAATCGTACGGCTTTGATGTGGCGTGACCAGGAGTCAGGCCGCTGGAATGATGTTTCCTGGAATGACTTCTCGTTGCGGGTGAAACAGGTAAGCAACGCATTGCTTGAAATGGGAGTGGGAGTGCAGGAGAATATTGTCGTGTTTTCTCAGAATATGCCGGAGTGTCTGTATGTGGACTTTGGCGCGTATGCTGCACGTGTTGTCACCATTCCTTTCTATGCGACAAGCAGTGAGATGCAGGTGAAGTACATGGTGAGTGATGCTAAGGTGCGGTTCATCTTTGTGGGTGAGCAATACCAGTATGACACGGCATACCGTGTGCTGAAGATAGATCCTGAGGTAAGCAAACTGATTATCTTCGACCGTAATGTCAAGAAGAATCCTCAGGATCAGGTCAGCATATATTTTGATGAGTTCCTGAGCCTGGGAGAGCGTGAGCAGCATCAGGATGAGGTCAGGCGAAGGACTGCAGAACTGGATCAGGATGACCTTGCCAATATCTTGTACACAAGCGGTACTACGGGACTGAGCAAGGGTGTGATGCTCACTCATCGCATGTATGTGACAGCCATTCATGCCCATAATGGTGCAGTGAGACTTTCCGACAAGGATCTTTCGCTTTCTTTCCTTCCTCTGACCCATGTCTTTGAACGCGGATGGACTTACCTCTGCCTGGCAGAGGGATGTACGATTGCCCTCAATCTCAGACCGCAGGATGTGTTGCAGAGTCTCAGAGAGGTTCATCCTACATGCATGTGTGTGGTACCCAGGTTCTGGGAGAAGGTATATGCGGGGGTGATGGATCGTCTCAGCAAGAGCAGTTCTGTGCAGAGGCGTATGTTGGAGGATGCCTTCCGTGTAGGACATGAGTATAATGTGAAATACAAGTTGCGGGGATTGGTACCTCCTATAGGTCTCAGACTCCAGTATGCGTTTTATGAGAAGACGGTTATCGCTCTTCTTCTGAAGACCTTGGGACTCGAGCGCCATAATTTCTTCCCCACAGCGGGGGCAGCCATATCGCCCAAGGTGGAGGAGTTTATGCGCTCGACAGGTATTATGCTTGTCGTAGGCTATGGTATGACTGAAACCACCGCTACCGTTACCCTTGACCGGTGGGACAAACCTGTTTCTGTGGGTTCTGTGGGACGTTTGCTTAATGGAGTGCAGTTGAAGTTTGGTGAGAACAATGAGATACTGCTCAAGGGTGATACCATCACAAAAGGATACTACCGTAAGGCTGAGGTGACGGCATTGGCCATCGATGATGAGGGATGGTTCCATACGGGCGATGCTGGTTATATGAAGGGTGGGGAACTCTTCCTGACAGAACGTATCAAGGACCTTTTCAAGACGAGCAATGGCAAGTTTATTGCTCCGCAGATGCTTGAATCAAAACTTTGTGTTGACCGTTTTGTAGACCAGATCGTGATTGTGGCAGAGCAGAAAAAGTTTGTGTCAGCGCTGGTCATACCGGAGTATGAACTTCTGGAACAGGCTTGTGCTGACCATGGGCTGACATTCCAAAGTCGTGAGGAAATGTGTTCTCATCCCAAGGTGGTCGAGTTTGTAATGTATCGTATAGAGACCTTGCAGCAGGAATTTGCACATTACGAGCAGGTAAAGCGTATAACCTTGCTTCCCGAACCATTCAGCCTTGAACGTGGCGAACTTACCAATACGCTCAAGGTGAAGCGTCCTGTGATCTATCAGAACTACAGGGTGCAGATAGATAATATGTATAAGGAATAATTAGAATCAGAGAATAGTGATTACAGCAGATCAACTGAAAGACGTAAAGGAGAGAGCGGAGCAACTTCACCGCTATTTGGACATTGATACCAAGAAGGTGCAGTATGAGGAGGAGCAGTTGCGGACCCAGGCGCCGGGTTTCTGGGATGACCAGAAAAGAGCGGAGGCGCAGATGAAGCTTGTCAAGGGATTGGAGAAGTGGATTAAGGGTTATGAGGAGGTACATACTTTGGCAGACGAACTGGAGACAGCCTTTGAGTTTTATAAAGAGGAACTGGTTACTGAGGATGAGGTTGACAGCATGTATGCCAAGGCCGTTGAGGCCATAGAAGCATTGGAACTCAAGAATATGTTGCGCCAGGAGGAGGATCCGATGGATGCCGTCCTGAAGATAAACTCTGGCGCAGGCGGTACCGAGGCACAGGATTGGGCACAGATGCTCATGAGAATGTATATGCGTTGGGCTGAGACCAATGGTTACAAGTGTGTGGTCAGCAACCTTCTGGATGGAGATGATGCAGGTATCAAGACTTGTACTCTGGAGATACAAGGCGAATATGCCTATGGTTTTCTCAAGAGTGAGAATGGGGTGCATCGTCTCGTTCGTGTCAGCCCATACAACGCACAGGGTAAGCGTATGACTTCATTTGCCAGTGTCTTCGTCACCCCTCTTGTTGATGATACGATCGAAGTGAATATAGAACCGGCCCGTATATCGTGGGATACTTTCCGCAGTAGTGGTGCAGGTGGTCAGAATGTCAATAAGGTGGAGTCTGGTGTGCGGTTGCGTTATCAGTATAAGGATCCCTACACGGGTGAGGAGGAGGAGATCCTTATTGAGAACACCGAGACACGTGACCAGCCCAAGAACAAGGAGAATGCCATGCGTCTGCTTCGCTCTATGCTGTATGACAAGGAATTGCAGCATAGAATGGCTGAACAGGCCAAGGTGGAGGCAGGCAAGAAGAAGATTGAATGGGGAAGCCAGATACGTAGTTACGTCTTTGACGACCGACGTGTGAAGGATCATCGTACCAACTATCAGACCAGTGATGTGGGAGGTGTGATGGATGGCAAGATAGACGCTTTCATCAAGGCCTATCTGATGGAGTTTGGCGCGGAGGTCAATTAGATTTTATGCCGGATGTGCTGTAGGGACAAACAAGAGAATTCAATATCTAAAAAATAAATTACGTTATGAGTCAGAAGAGAAAGTTGCAGAAGAGCAGACATGATGAGTACGTCAGGGAACAGGGAAAGAAGGTGGTTACCTATTTGGTGGCAGCATTGATCGTGCTGTTCGTACTTGTATTCGTGGCTGCAGTCCTTCTGTAATAATCGCAGACGGAATGCATTTCGAGATAGAGCGTAAGTTCCTGGTTGTTGGAGAATTCAAGAGTCAGGTATATGATTCTGCACGTATTTGTCAGGGGTATATATCTTCGGGCAATGGGCGGACAGTACGTGTGAGGATTCGTGACGATAAAGGTTATCTTACTATCAAGGGCCCAAGCAACGTGGCTGGCTTGTCACGTTATGAGTTCGAGCAGGAGATTTCCTTGTCCGATGCGCGTGAACTGATGGCTATCTGTGAACCTGGCATTATCGACAAGACACGCTACCTGGTGAAATCACCCGATGGGAGGCATGTGTTTGAGGTAGATGAATTTTATGGGGACAACGAAGGGCTTGTAATGGCCGAGGTGGAGTTGTCTTCGGAGGACGAACCCTTTGAGAAGCCGGATTTTATTGGCAGGGAAGTTACAGGTGACCGACGTTTCTATAATTCCCACATGCGCAGGTATCCCTTCAAGATGTGGCGGGACCAGATATAGCCAACCGGAATAATCTCCTTTATCTGGAAAACAGTTTGCGCAGAATGGTAAGGCCCAGCAGGGTGGCAATCGCCACTCCTATGCAGTTGGCTATGAAGTCAAGCCACTCTCCCGAGCGATATGTGGTAAGATAGGCCTGGGCCAGTTCCATCAGACCGCCCCATGCGGCAGGAGCCAGTATTCCTCCGATGGTGAGCTTTGTCCAGTTGGTTTTATGATGGCTGTGCAGATATTGTATCCAGATGGCTAATGTAAGTGAGGCATACATTACCATGTGTGTCCATTTGTCTGCCAGGGGAATGTCCTCTGCTGCGGGGAATTCTGGAAATGGTGCCAGCGAAAGGATGACTATTGCCAATGCAATAAGTAAGCCAAAAGGGTATGTTTTGATATAATGTGTAAGCATTTCGTGCGGTTTTGCTTGTTTGTCTGCACAAAAGTAAGGAATTTATTTGTATTTTTGCACTTTATATATAAGTAAATGTTTTGCCCCATTGTGTAACTATACTCATCATCACAGCATATGGACAATCGTGGTAGTTTTGGAAGTAAGTTGGGCGTGGTTCTTGCCTCTGCAGGAAGTGCTGTAGGTCTGGGTAATATCTGGCGTTTCCCCACAGAAGTGGGGCGTAATGGCGGTGCGGCATTTATTTTCGTTTACCTCCTGTGTGTAGTCTTGTTGGCGATGCCCGTGATGGTGAGCGAGTTTGTAATAGGTCGGGCGTCCAAGGCCAATACCGTACATTCCTATCGGATTCTGGCGCCAGGGAAGCCATGGGTGCTCACGGGTTTCATGGGTGTACTTGCCGGGATTCTCATTCTCTCTTTCTATTCTGTGGTAGCCGGATGGACTTTGAGTTATACTCTGGAATCATTTGGCGGCAGGTTGATGGGGGCGCAGGATTTCTATGCTCACTTTGCTGATTTCTCATCCCATCCCACACGCCCTCTGCTGTTTGTGTATGCTTTTCTCCTGTTTACTCACTTCGTGGTCTCAAGGGGTGTCAGGGATGGCATTGAGCGTTATTCCAAGTTGATGATGCCCATGCTCTTCATTATCCTTTTGCTACTTGTGGGACTGTCTGTCACCATGCCAGGGTCCTCTCGGGGACTTTCTTTCTTGCTTCGTCCCGACTTTAGTCGTATTACGGGCAGTGTGGTACTTAGTGCTATGGGTCAGGCTTTCTTCTCGCTTAGTGTGGGCATCGGATGTCTGGTCACTTATGCGTCCTATTTCGGCAAGGAGACACAGCTGGTTCCATCGGCCTTCCATGTGTGTCTTATTGATACTCTGGTCGCTGTTCTGAGTGGATTCATCATTTTCCCTACGGTTTTCAGTGTACCAGGTATGAGTCCTGATGCAGGTCCTGGCTTGGTCTTTATCACATTGCCAAATGTCTTTAACACGGTCTTTGCCCATGTTCCTGTGCTCAATTATGTGTTTAGCGCCCTTTTTTATCTGCTTCTTCTGTTGGCTGCTCTTACCAGTAGTATTTCCATGAACGAGATAGCCACCGCCTTCATCCACGAGAATTATCATGTCAGCCGTCAGTGGTCCACCATCATTGTCACTTCAATGGCTGTTGTGTTGGGGACGGCCTGTTCTCTTTCTTTTGGTGCATGGCAGGATATCAGACTGTTCGGTATGGGTTTCTTCGATTTCTTTGATTTTCTTACAGCCAAGTTCATGATGCCGTTGGGTGGAATTCTTATCACGGTGTTTGTGGGATGGTATCTGGATAGAAGACTTGCGCTTGACGAACTTACCTGTGGCAGTAAGGCATGGAACCGTTCTGCTCGTGTGGTGCTTTTTCTTATACGATGGGTAGCTCCTGTGGGAGTGGGCATCGTTTTTCTCAATCAGTTGATGTCATGAGATCCGGGAAGGGGTATTTATGTTGAATATCAGGAAGCCGAGGGTATAATATGGAGCATAGAAACAATTTCAGCAGTAAACTTGGAATCGTGTTTGCTGCGGCAGGTAGCGCAGTGGGGCTTGGCAACGTGTGGCGTTTCCCTACCGAAGTGGGCAACAATGGTGGCGCGGCTTTCATCCTGGTGTATTTGCTCTGCGTGGTGTTGATTGGTATGCCTGTCATGCTGAGCGAGTTTCTCATAGGCAGACATACTCATGCCAACACGGTGAGTGCTTTCAGTCAGTTGGCGCCTGGTCGTTGGTGGCGTATAGGAGGCGTAGAGGGCGTGTTCGTGGCTTTCCTCATTTTCTCCTATTATATTATTATAAGTGGGTGGACACTCTATTACATGGTGGAGTCCCTCATGGGCAATCTGCTTGCTGATCAGGACTACGGAACCTATTTCGTCACCTTTGTCTCCCATCCTTGGAAGCCGATTTTGTGTGCTGCAGTATTCATGCTGGTCACGCATATGGTGATTGTGCGCGGTGTGCGGTCTGGTATCGAGCGTTTCTCCAAGGTGATGATGCCTATGCTTCTGCTTATCATCGGCATATTGGTTGTTTGCTCGTTCGGCATGCCGGGTTCTTCACAGGGACTTGCCTTCCTGCTTCGTCCTGACTTCAGTCGCATCACCGGGAGTGTGGTGCTCAGTGCCATGGGGCAGGCCTTCTTCTCCCTGAGTCTCGCTATGGGATGCTTATGTACTTATGCCTCCGA
>JBJEKL010000098.1:0-37759 GCA_051878615.1 Bacteroidaceae bacterium
GGATGCCATGCAGGATAAACGGCACTGGTAAGGATGGTGCTGTCCTTCACCTGTATCTTATGTGCCTTCCCATTTTGTATGATGATGGTTCCTCCGTAATTGGAACGGACATGGAAGAGCATGTCCTGAGTACTTTGGTTGCGATAGTTGTGGCAGTTGACACAATGGTTCTCGCTGTCGTCATACGTGCGGTTGTTCTCATATACGACACGTTCCTCCCAATTGGTCAGATTACGTTGGTAGATACCCAGCTGGCGATACAGTTCGTAGCCAGGCTCGATAAGGCGGTAACTCAGATAGGCGTCAATCTCCTCCTCTGCCACCGATAGAGTGTGGGGCTGGTGCTTCAGCCAGTTGTCTGCTGTCTGCACATACACGGTCACCTGTATGTCCTTTCCCTTGTTCTCGTTCAGCAGATTCCTCCATGCCACGGTATCAAAGCGTATGGTCATGTTGTCATCAGCCTCTGCCAGAATCTCCGTTCCGTCGGTTCCCTGCAACTGAGCCACGGCAGCCACGGCTCCGGAATCCTTCACCATGAAGTTGAGGGGAGCAATATTGGGAGGAATGACGATATCCCTATAATTGGGGAAAATGTTGGCTTGTGTGTCGGACTGAGTGAACTGCCCGGGCAATGTGGCCTTGTGGTCACATGCCGCTGCGGTAATCAGCAGGAGCAGGAGTCCCAGGATAACAGGGTGATATGCTTGTCTTGTCATCATGATAGAGTCAGTTTGCGCCTGATTGTGAGGCATTCTCGCCAGTAAAACCCTTCTTGGTGGCTTTCAGATTACCAAAGAAGTAATAATAGGGATAATAGCCCTTGTATTTCTCAAACAGCTTGTATGCATTCCCTGGTCTGTCCTTCATATATGGCTGGACAGACTGATAGAAGCTTTGCAGACGTGTGGAACGCATGGTAAGGTCACCATATCCTTCCGATGCACCCCGCTGTTTCATCTCGCTCAGCAACAATCCATCGGCGATAATCTCGGGAGGAGTGCTTCCCTTGATGGGGTAAACGCGCATGAGGAATGGGGGAATGAGCTTGGTGTAAAGGCATACACACAGGGAGTTGTGAAGCGCCTCTATGCTGCGTGCCTCGGCAAGATTGAGGTTGTAACCCATAAAGAATGGTTGCTGAAACTGGTTCTCGAAGCAATCATGTATGGGTTCGGTAAGTCTGAGGCGTGCCATCTCCGGATCAGCATTCACCAAATCTGGCCTCTTGACCATAGCCTGGTATTTCTTGATAAAGCTTCCTTCGAAAGGAACATCCTCCAACAGGCGCAGGTATTTACGGCAGAGCATCCACTCGCCACGCATGAGCGAACATTTGACAAGCAGTTTGAGCAATCGGGAGGTGGGACCTTCCATGACCATCTGCTCCATGCACATGTGCATGCAAGGCTCTATGAATCCTGCATGATAATTTCCCTCGGGCTCATACAGGGGACTTCCGTTGCTGAGCGGACCACCGTGCCCGTGAATGAATATGGAGTCGTAATCCAATCGGATGTCGTACATGCGCTCGGCTATCTGTCCTGTGTGGATGAGCGACATGGCATAATAGGCTGCCATGGGGCGGTTGCTTTGTATGGCATTCTTACGTGCCACACGTTGTATGCCGGCCCAGTCCTGTTCGTACTGCATGGACATCTCCTGACAAATCACGCGCACGTAGGGGCGTCTCCATTCATTATAACCAATGATGGCGGCAAAGGCGAGTGTGATGATGGTCAGGTTGGCAATGTTCTGTCTGGAGGTCTCATCCTTGGGCAGAGCAAACAGGCCAGGCATAGGCTTGCGACTGAAACTGCGTATCATTACAGCCCATATGGAGAGTACCAACAAAATCACGAAAGGAATGCCCATGATGTATCCGGCTTCTGACTCGAAGAAGAGGTCAAGCCCCAGGTATGAATATACGGCAAGGCATGTAAGGGCGGGGATGTATTGGAGAATGCGCCACCTGGATGACAGTCTCATGCAATATCCTGTAAGCCAAGTTATCGTGCCAAGCATCAGAGTCAGACACAGACTACCCAACCAGGGATATTGATACAACTGCAGAAGCAAGCGGCCGACATACCTGAGCGGGCCAAAAGTCTGAGACAGTACAAACTGCATGAGCCGCATGTCGCTTGCCCAGAAACTATACTCGCGGCTTACGTGCAGCACGCTTCCATAATAGAAAGTTCCCCACACCCATATCGCCATCATAAAGAGGGGCAATACGGGCAGGAGAATCTTCTTACGCTGGCTTGGGGCGGCGGCAGGCTTTGTTGCCGGTCGCACGCCTTGTGCCCGGGTGTTCTTTGTTTGAGATTTGTTCTTACTCATCACTTAACCAATGTCCTTCTGCCATTCACAATGTAAATGCCAGGATGTGCAACGCGATTATAACGTCGGCCCTGAAGGTCATATACGGTGGCTGATTTGTTTGCCTCGTGTTCCAGAATGTCGTTGATGGCTGTAGCATCCACGGCGAAAGCGTTGTCCCATACGTAAGTGAACGGGCTGTTCTCACTGTCGGAGGCAACTACTTCCGTCCCTGTCGCATTCAGAACATATCCACCATAGCTGGATGCATAGGTGCCTGCAGCCACATCCATTTCCTTGGCCGACAGATTGACCTCTCCCTTCACCACAACAGGCTTGCCGGCATTGGCTGTTTCTGCAATTCCAACCAACTTGGTTCCCTCTATGGTTCCTTCGTATCCCTCCTGAATGTTGAAGGGCAGATTGAGTGCCTGATAGTCACTTCCGCTCTTTGTGAATGTGATGTTCTGAGCCTTGAATGCTGTAGGAATATAGAAAGGCAGGTCACCATCAATCTCGAGCGATTGTGCATTCAGATCAGCGTCCACCACATTGGCTTGTGCCAACAGGCTGGCCGTGGGTTGTCTCTTGGCAGTCTGTCCGGCCTTAACGTAAGCAATGGAGTTGGCAGGAAGGTCGCCGATACGGCTTTCGCCAGCTGATCCTGTACCATAATAATATAGGGTGTGGGGAGTTTCCGAACCACCATAATATGCAGTCATCTCACCTCTGTACATGACGGGGGCATAGGGAACATACACGTCATATCCATTACCCTCGGCGGCAACGATACGGAAGTCATCGCCCAGGTTGCTGGCGATGTCAGAAGGAATGGTGAAACTGGTCTTGTTGGAGAGGAATACCAGATTGCCTTCAGAGTCATACACTTTGAATCCTACTGCGCCTGTCCCATATACATTATATGTTGTTATTCCTTGGCTGTATGTGGTGTTGTAGTAATATCCGTTGGTGGTATATTCATCCACGTAGTCGGTATATTGTCCGACATCGGAATAGCCTATACGTCGGGTCTCTTCATCTTCGTAGTCGGTACGGTACTCTAATGTGGATTTTCCCTCCAACGGACTGTCCTTGAGAACAGGTGACGGTTTCACGCGGTCATCTATGAAACAGATGTTGCCAGCCTTGGGATAGCGATGCATGTAGGCCTTTGCTTCATCGATGTCCTTTTGTGTGGTGGTCACCCAGTAATTGCTGTAGTCGCCCACAAACTTGTTGGTCACGGGTACAAACATACCATTCACCTCGAAGAATTCGCTCAGGTCTTCGCCTGCAGCATCACACATCTTCTTGGCCATGTGCAGGTAATCATCCTTGCCATAGGACTTGTATCCACCCACGGTATTGCCTTCTCCGTCCACAAGAGAGGCGTCATAGTCACTACTACGCTTCTGGATAGGATCCTCGCGGAGCATCTTGAACAGAGTGGGGTAGAAGTTGGGGTTATGTCCTTGGGCGTGGTAATACAGATAAAGTTGATAATACATGCGGGTCTGTTGCCAGATATCCATCCCCAGCCATCCAACTTTCTGGGCAAAGGAATTGAAAGTGTCGTGTACAGCGGTACCTCGTGTGGTGGTGATACCAAGCAGATACACGTTGACGTTGGAGAAGAGGTTGTTGGATACTTCGGTGGCTCCCACCACATTGATGGTAGCCTGATGGTTGTGTCCTATCTCATGGCTGGGACCCCATACAGCTCCTCCACTGGTGGTGAGTGTATTGTAATTGAGTACGGTGCTCAGGGTGCCATCGCTATAATAGGTACCATATGTGCTGGCATACATGTAACCGTGGTTGACTGAGAATGCGTTCCAGATATTGCGGAAGCGTCCTTCCAGTTCATCCTGGAATCCCATGAGTTCTTCTTCACATTGTACGATCTTGCTCCATACACGCACCAGACCCTCCATCTCGTTATCACTTTCGGCGAGTGCACTTTGTACCAGGTCGTTTCTCATGACATGTACGATATTCTCTCCCTTCATGTTCACGATATTGCTCTTGTCCAACAACTTTTCGCGCAGCAACATCCAGTCTTCGTTGGTCATGCCACGTGTAAGGTCGAAATAGCCCTGAAGTTCACCACCCTCTATATGAATCTTCATGTCAGGATAGTTAGCCAGGAACTTTTCAGGATCATTCAGTTGATAGAAGATATACAGGGTGCTGGGTTCGTTCATGAATACAACATTGAGTCCTGCATGCAGGTCGGTGGTGGTGCCTGTCTGGTGATCGCCAGGTGATTCGCTATCTCCCACCAGTTCGGCCTGAAGCGTACAATCGCCATTGGGTTCTTCGTCCAAATAAATATAGATGATATCCCCTGTCTTGCCTACGATACCTGTGGGGCCCGACAGTTTACCAAACGAGTTACTCATGCCGGTATACTCGTTCCATGCCATTTGATTGTAGTGGCTATATACTTTATAGTCATCTCGCACGCGGAAGAATTTCTCAAAATCACGGCTGTACCCGTTGTCGCGTGTGTAAACCTGCCATGTGTTGTTCTTTACTTTCTTCACCATGGCCTTCATATCATCGGTCAGGGCGGCATAGTCGCTATTGGCTTCCAGCTGTTCGTCGTCCATGGCCTGAATCTCTTCCTTCAGAGTGGTGCATGCCTTATCCATGAAGAGGTTGGCAAGTGCTGCATTGTAGGTGGATATGTTGGTCACCAGTTGGGCGTATTCGGCCAGTACCTTGCGGCCGTTCTGTATGAATTCGTCCGTGAGTTCCACTTCCTCAAATCCCCATGTGCTGGAACTGATACCTGTTGTGCTCCATCCTACCACATTGGCTCCTTGGTCACAATGCAGGCCAACAGACCCACTATCTATAATATAATAGTTGTATGTGCTTTCATCATCCGTTCTGTTGAGTGCGAATCCAACTGTGGGCTTTGCCACTTGTGTGGTATACTGGCGACTCAAACTGCCTCCTTGGCGGATGATATACCGTTCTGTGCACAGATTCTGCAGGGCATAGTTGCTGCCAATTTGTACCAGGGTCCAGTATTGTGCCAGTTTATCCTCGTTGAGATTTTCACACTTCACTCCATTCGTGGTGACATTTTCAGCCATATAGGTCTTGTAGTTCATGTTCTGCAAGCGGTAATATTTGCCAGGTTGTGGCGCTTTGTACTTGCTGTTTGCCAAAAGCCCTTCGATGACTTCTTCCAGACTGAAATTCTCCACCAGGGTGATGCTCCAGTCCGAACCGTAATCTCCAGAGCATGTCCACTTGTAAAGTGAGATTCCGTCACCATTCAGATTCAAACAGACATTACCTTGGAACTCGGAATCCTCGGAGATGTTGATGTAACTGGATGTGGTTGTGTTGTTGGGGCTGGACTGGATGTACATCTTTACAGCACTGCTGCTGGGCTGGCGGAAATTGTTCTCGTCATCCAGATAGTATCCGGTACTGGCGTTGCGCAATGTGTATCCGTCGCTGTTCTTGCCCAGAATCCATACTTGGGTCAGGTCGTTTTCTTGAGCCGGAGTGCCTTGCATTTGGTCGCCTGTGTGGGCCAGGTTCACGTTGGAGAGGCGCCTGTTGGTCAGACGTACAAGTCCTCCCTTGTTAAGTACATACTTTATGTAGGCTGATCCAGTCAATTCGGAGACGTCCTTGAAGACCACTTCACGAAGGGCCCAGTCTCTGTCGCTTCCTGCAGAACCTTGTGCAGTGGAACCTTTCAGTAGGCCACCATAGTCCTGCATGTAATATCTTTCGTTGTTTCGAATCGACCAATGCCCGGCATTTTCTCCGAACTGGGTAAAGGTGTATATACCGGTTGAACCTGGAGTGTCCTTGGTTCCGCCGTTCGCGCTTGTGGTCAGGAATTGAAAATAGTTCCCCAAACCAGTCTTCAGATAGAATTTCCCTTCTTCGTCAGTATTTTCCAACTGTATCAGGTATCCCAAATTGTCGGCAGCCTCAGATCCATTGGGGCTCGTTGTCGTAAGGCCAAGCGTATTGTCGCTTCCCTCTAAAACGTATCGTTTGGTGGACTGATTATAGAGAAGATACCATTTCCCTGTCTCCAGGCTTGTGATAGTACTGCCTACAGACAAAATCTTCCCGGAGAAGTCTTCGGTGTCCGCCCAGATGTTGGCAGAGCCTGCCAGTGCCATCAGCACCGTCAGAAGCATAGTGTAGAGCTTATTCATATTTGCTTTATAGATAAGAGATTATTTCACGGACAAAGATAAGAAGAATAGTGAGATTAGCATCACAGAAAGCTTGAAAGTTATTGTCTTTTTAGCGTTTTTTGTATATAAAGGCATTGAGTGCCATGAGGCTGTGGCCTGCTTATGTACAACATATGTGCACCTATATATGGGCTTTAATGGAAGAAGTCCGCTCCATCATGTAGAGCGGACTTCTTCTGTTTGTCACTTAGGCTTGGGTAAACCTTGGTCTCTATTGGATTCTTCGGTTATATCCTCATGCCATTTGTTATTATCTGACCAGTACCTTGGCTCCACCGATAATGTAGAGTCCGCGGCCCATGGACTTGATGTCGTTCAGGGTACCATTCTTCTTCATCAGTCTGCCGTCTGTGGTGTAGATGTCGCCACGATTGTTGAGCACGTTGGTGATGTTCTCAATGGTATTGGCTCCCTTCTTGAGCGTTATCACCAGATCGTAGTCTGCAGCATTGAAGTCGTCAATATGGTTCTCTGCAGGTATGATGTAACCGGTATTGGCGCTGATGTCACGTGTGCAATCCGTATAGTCTTCACCACTGGCCTCTTCGAAATGGTTGCCTTCTTGTGCATAGTTTCCTCCTGCAACCACCACGGTAATATCGGGATCAACCCATGCATAAGCATATGTGCCATGGATGCCTCCTACAGAGTCAGGCTCTGCGGCAAACTCCGTTCCGGTGAGGGTGAGGCTTTCAAACTCCTTCTCCATCTCCTTGTCGAACAGGGTCGTGTCACCATTCAGGTAGAGCACGGGCTGACCACCTTTGGCTTCCTCTATCTTGTTGAATGCAAGACTGATCTCATCGTCCCCGATGGATGCGCCCTTATACTCGTAGAGTTCGCCCTCCTTAACCTTGAATCCGGTAGCGTAACACCAGATGCGCATACTATTGGGAAGGACATTGATATTGATGGATTCCGCCACATCATCGCCTTCGTCAAAATCACCCACAGGCTCAATGAGAAGCGCGCTGTTGCTTCCTATTTCTGTCGCACTCCATGTTACCAGGGTGTGACCTACATTCTGTGCATGCAGGTAGATGGGGTCGTCATAGAGTTCTTCACCCTTTAGGTTGCGAGTGTGGATGAGCACTTTACCCAAACCACATGCCTTCACATCAAACAGTCCGGGAGTGAGGCCCAGGCTGATGCTGCCACCTCTTCCTGCAGAAGCGACATACAGTCCGCTCTTGTGCTGGATGTAGTATGTGTCGTTACCTGCATCTACGAAACGGAAGGCAAGCTGGTCCATGCTGGTGATGTCGTCCTCTCTTACGAAGCGGAGTATCTGGCTGATACCAACTTCTTCAAGAGAGCTGAAGAGCTCAAAGTGTGCAGCACCATCACCATCGTCTATGAGGTTGGCAGGAGCGAGGCGGTTGCCATAGAGGTCACCCAATGTGGTGTTTATCACGTTGCCTTTGCCCCATCCGTATTTGTCGTAATTCTCCTCAGTATCAAAGAGAATAGAATACCATTTGCCAGGTTCTACCTTGTTGGCTGATTCTACGATGCCATTGGCAGATTCGGTAATCTGCTTTATGTAGTTGTCGGTCTTCTCTTGAGTATAGGCTCCGCTCTTCAGGTATGCCAAAGCTTCTGTGATCAGGGTGTTAAGAGCATCGCCATTGCTAGCCTCTGCCCATTGTCCTGGGTTGTTGCCAATCACCACGTACTTGGCAGCATCCTTGTTGGCATTGATGGTGTTGGCCAGTTCTGTAGGATCAACAAGTGCGTTGATGAATGCATTTACGGCATCCTCCAGTTCCTTGTAGTCCTCCACAGTCAGTTCCTCGGTATTCAAATCAGCAGCCTTGGCTAATGCCGCCTCCAGAGTGGTACGCACCTCACCCATTTGAGAGTATTGTGTCTGTCCGTCGATGACTGTGGGATAGAGTTGAAATTGTGCCATGTGGGCATATCCACGGGTGGCGGTGATTTCCGCGCCATCGGTGTCGTCGATATAGAAACGCAGATATTTATAGTTGTTTGCGGTGAATAGGTTACTTGTCACCTCGGTCTGTCCGCTTGTCCATGGCGTATTCAGTGTCTCCAACAGGGTCCAATGTTCTTCTGTCTCATCTGCTAAGGCATCCTCCTCACTCGCACCATAAACAGTCATCACGGTAATATGGTCATTCCTTGCGCTACTTCTGCGGGCTATGTAGGCCTGCAACAAGACATCATTTTCCACGGGCTCTGCGAGTGTTACCTGGAAATAATGTGTGTGGGCAGGAACGGCGGAAAGCCAACTGCTATGCCAATATGTATCACTATTTCCGTCAAACAAATTGTCGAATGATGCTCCGTTGGGTTCTTGGCTGGCAGTACATGTGAATGGGCTGGAGAACTGTTCTCCGCTGGTCAGCAGGCCCTCGCCATGTGAAGTGATGTAAGAATCGTTCTTTGCTGCCGCAATGGCAGAATCAGCGCGGGTCTGAAGAGCCAGATAGTTGAGTACAAGCTGTTCGTGATTCTTGTATGGAGCATAATCCTCAACGAGTTTTGCTACGGTCTCATCATCTACGGGTTCCAGTATCCACTGGCTGGCATCGGCATCGTTTCCTTCTGTCCATCCGACGACGTTGCCATTGACACCCTTGCCTTGATTGTGTCCTCCGCAATGCAGGAAGTTGTATGCATTACCGCCCTGTGGCTTGAAGGAGAGTACTACCTTGCCTTCTTCGTTTCGTTTGATGAACATGAAGGACATGGTCATGTCGCTCTCTGGGTCAAGTGTCGCTACTGTGCTTTGTGGGCATGTGTTGATTATACCATCGGTGGCGATATTCATTACCTGGATAGAGTCCTGGCCGATGTTTGTCAGCTTCCACAAATAGCGGCAGTCTGTTTCGTCCATATTGTCCCATTTTATTTGTTTGGTATCCAATGTGGCATACATGGCCTTGATGGGGTGGGTCTCTATGGTCTCTGTGATATCCTCGTTTGTGTCGGGATCCTGCCCAACAATGTTGGTAATGGAGTTCGTCCATTCTTTGGCACTCACGATACGATAGTTGCCGTTGCTGATTACGAGGGGTACCAGTTTGGACTGGATGTAGGCCCATCCGTTGTCGATGGCTTCCAGTTCGGCCCTTATCTCCTCGTTGGTGATGTCAGGATACTTGCCGTCCAGGATATCAAAAGCCTTCTGTACATGGGCCAACCATGCGTTGAACTCCTCGTCAGTTACATTGTATTGACCAATCTCAGGCCCTCTGTCCAAGGAACCTTCACGTCCCTCCAGATACTGCTCATACAGAGCCATACGCTCGTTGATCTCAATATCCAAAAGGTCACGCTCACTCAGTTCGCTCAAGGTTACAGGGTAGATAGTCCAGTCATTATTGCCACCAGAGGTCTCCACTTTGCCTGTTCCCCATGGAGAGAGGTCGTTGCCCTTTCCGTTGTTGTCAATGATGTCCCCCATATCGGCCACGTTGAACGCGAAATGTGCGAGCTCGTCATTGATGAGATAGGCATTGAAGGAGGCTGCGTCGTTGGCATTGGCGGATGTGAAGAGATTGCTTCTCATCCAGTTGCCGGTTCCGAACTGTATCTTGTACTGATTCTCGTTCTCGGTTGAGATGAACCGTACAAGCAGATTGGCACGTGCAGAAGCCAGGTCTCCTTCCTTTATGATATTGTCATCAATACCATTTGACATGCGTACGCGGCGATCTGAACAGTTGTCATCCTGCCAATAGCCACCTCCGTTACGCTTGTTGTACACCAGGTACCATTGGGTATCGGGCGTGAGTGTCTCTGCAGCTTCTCCGAAATACACGGTCTTCATGTTCAACTCTTCAAGTTGGGCCAATGCAGGCAAACTGAAAAGAACCACGAAGAGCATTGCAATAAAGCGAGTAATTTTTCTGCTCATAGCGTAGATAGTTTAGTGAAAAATAATTGTTGTTATGAAAGTCTTGATTCTTGATGTGAATTTCTCGCTGCAAATGTATGACATAAAAAGAGTTCTGTTTGAACAAGAACTCCTTTTTTATTTCTTCTTTTAATTATTATTAACCAAATTGTAGGTCTGAAGATGTGCAGCCCATTTGTTTTTTTCTTCCTTCGTTTTGCCTCTTCTTGTTATTTGCCTAATTTTGTGCATGCAACCGGTGAGTGCTATTTTAGCAGGCATGAATGAGTGACACGTACAAATAGAATCAATAAATGAATCTGATAGACAATCCTGTGGTGTGGCTTTGGCGCATCCGTCATCGATGTGGCTATGGAGTGCATTCTCCGTTTGCCTTTCGTTTCCTGACGGATGTTGTATATGAGCGTACTCCTTATTATGCATATGCGGAGTTGGATGCCCATCTGCCATGGCACTATCGTATGCGTCGCAGGAAGGGGCTTCATCTTTTGTTTCGGTTAGCTAATTGGTTGCAGCCCGGCATTTCGGTTCTTCCGACGGATGCTGTTTATGCCCGTTCCTATCTGCAGGCAGGATGCAGAAATACTAATGTGCAGATGGAAATTCCCGCATCTGGCGCTGACATGATCCTGATTCGTGAGCCCGATGAGAGGGCTGCTCAAGGAGTTCGTGCAAACGGGATGCTTGTATTTGACAACCTGCAGCACCATCGTGAATGGTTTGCCAATCTGCCAGCTACACTTACTTTTGACCTCTATGATGTGGGGATTGCTATTTATGACGGACGTTTCAACAAACAACATTATATTGTAAGTTTCTGATGAAAAAGAGCAATGTGTATACGCGGACAGGTGACCAGGGACAAACGTCCTTGGCTGATGGAACCCGCATAAGCAAGTATGCCATGAGACTGGACTGTTATGGGGAGATTGATGAGCTGAACAGTCATGTGGGGCTGCTTGTCTCTCATGTGAAGGATGAGCAGGTCAGAGACTTGCTCCTGGATGTGCAACGTACCCTTTTCATTATTGGAGCCATGTTGGCTACACCCTCTGAGGGAGAAAAAGCGAGCGCCTGTTCCCTAACGAAAGAGCATGTGCAGGCTTTGGAGCAGAATATCGACCGTTTGCATGACGGTCTGCCTGCATGGCGTGGATTCACGCTTCCTGGTGGTTGTATTGCAGCCTCTCAGGCACAGGTTTGCCGAACGGTATGCCGAAGGGCTGAGCGTAGGATATGCAGATTGTCGGAGCAGGAGGGGGGCGTGGATTCCTATTTGTTGGCTTACGTCAATCGTCTGAGTGATATGTTTTACGTACTGGCTTTGTATCTGAATAATATAGAGAACGTGAAAGAAATTTTGTGGTCAGTGAGATAGATTGTGGAGAAATAGTTGTATATTTGCGCCCCGAAATCGGAAATAAGCGTTTTAATATATAATATTATAATAAGGTATGTACTGGACATTGGAACTGGCTTCGCGCTTGGACGATGCACCTTGGCCTGCAACCAAGGAGGAACTCATCGATTATGCTACCCGTAGTGGTGCTCCCATGGAAGTGATTGAGAATTTGTCAGAGATAGAGGACGAGGGAGAGGTATATGAGACTATTGAGGACATTTGGCCCGACTATCCTTCAAAAGAGGATTTCCTCTTCAACGAAGACGAGTATTGATAGTCATAACAACTGATTGACATAGCATATTTCAGCAAGGCTGTCTCCAGAACAGGAGGTTTGCCTTGCTGTTTTTTTGTGATAGGACTGTAGGTTTCTATCGAGATGCTGACTGTTCTCCTCCGTAAGGAGCTGTCGTGCCTGTTTTGCGTTCAACCTGGACTGAACGCAAAATGCAATGAGGTGTGAGGGGTCATTACAAATTTTCAGATCAGTCCTGCACATGATTCCGAAGACCTCAATCCCCCCTATATGATTTACCGGGTGAGCCGATTATTTTGGATCACCCGGTAAAACCAAACGGCCATTAGACCGTTAAAGAAGTTCTCCTTGACGTTGTTTTTATGTATTCCTGGCCTTACAGACCGAGGGTACGGAAAATCATATCCGTAGCGCCTGAGTTGGATGCTACGTACTTGTGGGCAATGGCTCCACGTTCCTGGCGCAATTTGTCATCTTCCATCAAACGATCCATGACGGCATTGAAAAGCGTTGCGCCTGTAATCTCAAAGCAGCCTCCCATACGCAGAAGGTCTTGGGCCTCTCGGAATCCTTTATTATTTGGGCCGATAAGTACGGGTACGCCATGAACAGCAGCCTCAGGTACATTGTGAATTCCCACGCCAAAACCACCTCCTACGTAAGCCACATGTCCATATCGGTACACGCTACTCAAGAGCCCGTAACAATTTATGATCAGACAGTCTGCCTGGGCTACAGTCTTTTCCTGAGCTTCGGTATAGTATACGCAGGGACGCTTGATCTTCTCCTTTATCTGGCGGATACGGTCATCGTCTATTACGTGAGGTGCAAGAATGAGCTTCAGGCGGGGATGCTTGTTGAAATAGGGTATGATGAGCGACTCATCTGGTTGCCAACTGCTACCAACCACCAGTACCTTGTCAGCATTGGAAACGAACGTCTCCACCAGGGGCAGATCCTTGGCACGACGACAGATATCAAGCACACGGTCAAAACGGGTATCGCCCACAATGGTTACATTGTCCTTGATACCCTTGATGGCAAGTAGGCGAGCCGACTCCTCGTCCTGCACGAAGAAATGGGAAATCATCCTCAGCACACGTGCATAACCAGCTCCATACCAGCGGAAAAAAACTTTGTTGCTTCGGAAAATGCTACTGACGCTATATACCGGGATGCCGTGTTTGTGACAGGAATGAATCATGTTGTACCAGAATTCATACTTGATGAAGAAAGCCATTTCTGGTTTTACCATGCGAAGGAAGCTGGCGACATTGCCTGGCGTGTCCATAGGCAGATAGCAGACGATATCTGCTCCTTCATAATTCTTGCGTACCTCATACCCCGAGGGGCTGAAAAAGGTGAGCAGAATCTGATATTCGGGATGGAGAGTGCGGAAACGTTCCATCAGAGAGCGACCTTGTTCGAACTCACCCAAGGATGCGGCATGAAACCATACGTAGCGCTTATTCTTGTCTATCTTCTTGCGCAGAGTGATGAAGGTCTTGAAGCGCCCCTTGATCATGGCGCGGGCTTTACGATGGAAGGGAGACACCAACAGAATGCCCAAGGTATACAGATATATGGCCAGTGTGTACATGTCAGCCTAAGGTCTCTATTGCGAATTTCATACGTACGAGCGTCTCGGTTTTACCCAGGAAGGCTGCCAACTCATACATATCCGGGCCCTGTCCCGTTCCTACCAAACAGATTCTCCAGGCGTTCCATGGACGCACTCCTGATGTTTCAGACCAAGGGTCAACGGTAGCTTTCAGACCATCGACAGTAAAGTCCTCCACTCCTGAAAGTAATTCGGCCAATTGTCTCATCTCTTGGGCTGTATTCTCCTTCCAGTTCTTGCGTATGAATTTATCCTCGGCATCAAATCCCTCGGGAGCCTGAAAGAAGAAACGTGTGAGTGGCCACAGATCACTCACGAAGCTAATGTTACGCTTATGCTTGTTGCCCTGTCCGTCAACATACTCGATTACCTTGAGTTTCATCATGCGCACGACGGCCTCTTCTTGTTCGGCTGTAGCAGTTATGCCTTGCTTGCGGAGCAAGGAATCAAAAGCGGGAACCCATTCGGCATCAGCCTGACGTAACATATACTGATGGTTGAACCATGCAGCCTTGATGTAATCGAACTTCGCCCCATTTTTAGAACACTTGCTGAGGTCGAACAAAGAGATCATCTCCTTGAGCGACATCAGTTCCTGATCGTTGCCTGGATTCCAGCCAAGGAGAGCCAGGAAGTTGATCACAGCTTGAGAAAGATAGCCCTCCTCGCGATACCCGCTGCTTACCTCGCCACTCTTGGGATCATTCCATTCGAGAGGGAATACCGGGAAGCCCAGTTTGTCTCCATCTCTCTTGCTTAGTTTGCCATTGCCAACAGGCTTGAGCAACAGGGGCAGGTGGGCAAAAGCAGGCATGGTGTCCTGCCAGCCAAAGGCTTCATAGAGAAGGACATGAAGTGGCGCGCTGGGCAACCACTCTTCGCCTCTGATGACATGGCTGACCTGCATGAGATGGTCATCCACGATATTGGCCAGATGATAAGTGGGCAGGTCATCGGCACTCTTATAGAGCACCTTGTCATCGATAATGCTGCTATTGACATGCACATCGCCACGAATGATGTCATGTACCACCACATCAAGTCCCGGTTTGATGAGGAAGCGTACCACATACTGGTGCCCTGCATCCATCAAAGCCTTGGTCTTCTCTTCCCCAAGCGAAAGGGAGTTGCGCATCTGCATGCGGGTAGATGCATCATACTGGAAATTCTCCACCGAGGCACGCTTTGCCTCGAGTTCTTCAGGAGTATCAAAAGCTATATACGCCTTGCCATTCTCAAGGAGCTCACGCACATATTGACGATAGATATCCCGGCGCTCACTCTGACGATAAGGTCCATGTTCGCCACCGATGCCTACACCCTCGTCGAAGGTAATGCCAAGCCATCGGAAGGATTCCTGAATATACTCCTCTGCTCCAGGAACGAAACGTGTGGAGTCGGTATCCTCAATTCTAAATATTAAGTCACCACCATGCTGGCGTGCGAAAAGGTAATTATAAAGGGCTGTCCGTACTCCTCCAATATGTAGCGGCCCCGTAGGACTGGGGGCAAAACGCACCCTGACTTTTCTATCAGACATAAATTTGTGTCGCTTGTTTCGTGCAAAATTACGTCATTTTTTCCAATTGACTGAGGTTTTTTTGTATTTTTGCATGACACTAAGAGGGAGCTGGAAGCTCCTATAAGAACGGACAATAACATGAGCAGATTCAATCACAGACGCAAACTGGCTCCCAAAGAGATCTTCTTCAGGACCCTTGCCGTATTGGCTTCCATATTTGTTTTGGCCAGCGTCATGCCCGGAGATACAGTAAGCGAACTGACCTACAAGAAAGGCGAGCCATGGGATGAAAGTCCTCTGATTGCCATGGATAGTTTCCCTGTGTTCAAGCCAGAGGAAGTGTTGAAGCGTGAGCGTGATAGCCTACATCGGTTCTACGAGCCATACTTTCAGCAAGATCCCGATGTGAAGGACTCCATGCTGGTTGCTCTGAAGCGTGATTTCGGAAAACTGCCCAAAGGGTCTATACCTGATTACTATCTGCCTCATTGGCAGAAAAAACTCGCTGACGTGTACCAACGAGGAGTCATGTCAAACGAAGACTATGACCGTCTGCAGCAAGAGAGAACGGCTGTCATATGCCTGTTCTGGAAAAATGAGGCAAGCGCAAGGCCCTTCAAACAGGTGTTCACGGGAAAAACGGCATACACGCATATGACAAGCGAAGAGGATAGTGTGCGATTCAAACACATCCGTCTCGAACAATTTGATCTGCTGAAATACATACAACCTAACCTGACTTACGATGAGGCCAAATCAATGCAGCAAAGGCAGGAGGTGGACAATACGTTGGTACCCTACATGGGACAGGTGCAGGTGGGGCAAAAGATTGTGGACCGCGGACAGATAGTGGATGAATACACATATTGCGTACTAAAGTCCTATGAACGTTACCAAAAAGAAAAAGAGAAGAGTGCCACAGAACGCATGGCACTTGCCACGGGACAACTCTTCTATGCCATGCTGATGGTGCTGATGCTATACGGGTATTTCAAGCAATTCCGAAGTGACTATCTTGACAGTCCGCGTACCGTGGCTCTCGTCATGTCGCTATATATGGTGTTCCCGATAATCACCTATGGCATGATGGAGCATTCGCTCATGAGTGTGTACCTGGTACCCTATTGCATACTGCCCATCTTCATCCGCATATTCATGGACTCGCGCACGGCCTTTATCACACATGTCATTATGTTGCTCACCTGTGCCGTGGCATTAAAACACCCCTTTGAATTTCTGGTTACCGAGTCCCTGTCCGGACTGGTGGCCATATACAGCCTGAGGCAATTGAACCAACGGTCTGATCTCCTTAGAGCCGCAATCACCGTGACTGCCGTATCGCTGGGAGCCTATCTGTGCATGGATATCATGAACGGTAATTTGGAAAGTACGGACGGACTGGACAAATGGACCTACATATACCTGACCATTGCAGGCATATTGTCAATGGTATCCTACCTGCTACTCATACCGGTGGAAAAGATTTTCGGATTCACTTCCAACGTAACTCTTGTTGAGTTGTCCAACATCAACAATACTGTTCTGAGGCGTTTGTCTGAAGAGGCTCCAGGCACCTTCCAGCATAGTATGCAAGTGGCCAATCTGGCTGCGGAGGTAGCCAATAATCTGATGGCTAAAAGTCAACTGGTGAGAACGGGAGCCCTGTATCACGATATAGGAAAACTGGAGAATCCCGTTTTCTTTACTGAGAATCAGTCGGGAATCACCCCGCATGACAACCTGTCGCTGATACAAAGTGCTCAGATTATCATACGTCATGTGAATGACGGCATGAGGTTGGCTGACAAATACAAATTGCCTAAGGCCATCAAAGACTTCATCGTCACCCATCATGGGACCAGTATGGCCAAATACTTTTACATATCTTATAAGAACAAGTATCCCGACCGGGAACCAGATCCTGCTCTTTTTACATATCCCGGACCTAATCCCGATACACTGGAGCAGGCTATACTGATGATGGCCGATGCTGTGGAGGCAGCTTCGCGCAGCCTGCCGGAATATACCGAAGAAAGCGTGAGCGTGTTGGTAGAGAGGATTATTGACGGTCAGGTAAAGGAAGGCTTCTTCAAGATGTGTCCCATCACCTTCCGTGAGATTGAGATTGCCAAAGATGTATTCAAATCCAAACTCAAGACCATCTACCACACACGTGTGCAGTATCCCGATGAGATAAAAAAACAGGAGGGACAAGAGGCAGGAAACACGACACAATCGTAGTTCTTTAATCTACGTCATAATATATCAGGCCTCCCTTATAGCGTGGCTGGGCGAGCAGGAACTTCTGGACTTGTCTCAGATATTCACGCACCTTACCCAACGAGGCTGTGGGTTCGATTTTGATCAGTACCTTGCGGATATGCATCATTTGTACCCGCCCAATGGGAGGTGTATCGGGACCCAGGACACGCTCGTGGAAGGCAGTCTGCAACATCTGGGCCATGTCTCTGCTCAGGAGATCTGCCAAGTGCTCATCACGATGCTTCATATACACACTCACCAGGCGACAGAAAGGAGGATATCCAAAGAGACGACGTTCCTCCATTTGAGCCTTGTACATGGCTTGGTAATCATGCTGCATCACTTGTTGGACTACCGGAGAGTTTGGGTCTCGTGTCTGTAGGACCACATGTCCCAGGCTTCCTTTACGACCAGCCCTGCCAGCCACCTGCTCCATCATCTGAAAGGCACGTTCATGACTACGGAAATCCGGTTGGCTGAGCATTCCATCTGCATCCAGGATACCCACAACAGAGACATGCTCAAAATCAAGTCCCTTTGTAACCATCTGGGTTCCCACCAGAATGTCTGTCTTGCCCTGCTGAAAGTCCTGCAGGATTTGCTCGTAGGCCATACGGCGGCGAGTTGTATCGAGATCCATACGTGCTATTCGTGCTTCGGGTAAAACCTTCTCCAACTGGTCCTCTATGCGTTCCGTTCCATACCCCACATTATGTATCTCCTTACTTTCGCAGCAGGGACATTGTGTAGGTACAGGATAGGTGGTCCCACAATAGTGGCATACCATCTGCCTTATGCGTTGATGATAGGTAAGGCTCACATCACATTTCTCACATTTGGGAGTCCATCCGCACACATGACATTCCACCATACGTGAGTAACCACGGCGATTCTGGAAAAGTATCACCTGTTTCCGATGCAGAAGGGCTTCACGCATAAGGTCAACCAGATGAGGAGAGAAGGGACCTGTCATGAGGCGCTTGCGCCTAAGTTCCTGAACATTCACCACACGTATGTCAGGCAGTCGAACATCTCGGAATCGCTTGTCAAGTGTAACGAGACCATATTTCCCTATGAGTGCATTATGATAAGTCTCCAGACTGGGAGTCGCTGTCCCGAGCAACGTCTTTGCCTTATGCTGGGCAGCCAGTACCAGGGCGACATTTCGGGCATGATAACGTGGAGCCGGGTCCTGCTGTTTGAAACTGGTTTCGTGTTCTTCATCTACAATCACAAGCCCAAGTCTACGGAAAGGGAGGAAGACACTACTGCGCACGCCCACTATGATGTCATATGGTTTCTCTGACAACATCTTTTGATATACCTCCACACGTTCTGCATCGGGATAGCGGGAATGATATACCCCCAGAAGATCTCCAAAAACACGCTTCAGGCGTTCTGTCAATTGAGTGGTAAGGACAATCTCGGGGAGCATAAACAGTATTTGCTTCCCACGCTCAAGTTCCTTTTGGATGAGATGTATGTATACCTCGGTCTTTCCGCTACTGGTTACCCCATGCAGCAGACATATGTCCCGTTGTTCCCATACGGCTTCAATCTGATTCATTGCCTGCTGTTGGGCTTCGCTCAAAGCATGCATGACAAGATGGGCGGGAATCTGCTCCTCAGACAGTCGGCCCACGGGTTTCTGCCATATCTCCAGCACACCTTTCTTCCTGAGTGTATTGAAGGAAGAGGGGCTGAAAGTTCCATCCTGGAGAAGCTCCTCACGGGTCACATCCTTAAGCAGACTGTAATTCTGCATCACCTGGGCGGCAGCCGTCGATGACAGTTGCATATATCTCATGAGCAACTCTTGTTGTTTGCTCTTGCGGGGAAGTGAGAGAAAAAAGTTGCGCAGGACAGATTCTTCAAAATATTCGAGGGTAATGCGTACACAGGGTATGGTACGCGGTTTGTAAGTGCGTTTTACTTCCTCCTTCACTTTTACCGCCCCCTTCTCCAGCATATGGTTGACAAGAGTAAGGATGCTGGAGATTCCTGTTTGTTTCTGCAAGGCAGAAAGTTTCTGCACGGAGTCCTGTTCCAAGAGGTCATAAATGCGTCTTTCGGATGGAGTAAGGATGTCCAGGTCGGTAAAGTCGTCGGCAAACATAACGCTACTCTCGCTCTCCAACTTGAGGCCTGCCGGCAAAGCCGCCTTATACACATCTCCCAAGGTACACAGGTAATAATCTGCTATCCAACGCCACAGACGTAACTGGGAGGGCAATACCAATGGGCGATCATCCGCAAGTTCCACAACCTCCTTAGTGGCATAAGCCGGTTTGTTGTCATGCAGACACGTAACGATGGCACTATAGAACTTTCGGCTACCCAAGGGAACGATCACCCTGCTCCCTACTAACACAACGGCCTGCAAGGTGTCTGGCAGGGAATAGGTGAGGGTCTCTCCAAAAGGAAGCGGAAGTACTACGTCTGCATATCTGGGCATAGGGGTTAGAACTTCAGAATAGGCAGGTGAGGCTCACCTGACACGAATTACGTTTGATGTCAAAATTGCGGATGGCATCTCCCAGGCTTTTCTTCCAGCATTCTTGGTCAATGGCAAAGTTATAGGTGGCACTCAAGAGCAGATGACGGAAGATTTCCACTCCTGCGCCTGCATTCCAACTGAGCGTGCTGGGATCAAGACGCAGGTCCATCTCATCCTCCAACCGCACATGTTGGTTCCGGCCGATATACCTTTTCCATTGGGGACCGGTGGAAATAAAGATTCCTAATGGACGAATTATGCGAATAGTGCAACGCAGATTGAGTGGAAGAACCAGATAAGACAATCTGTTGGTATGAATGTCATGCGTATCACTCTCCTCAAAGTCCATATTACGTTGGTTGTAGAGAAGAGATGCTTCCAGGGCAAGATGCCCCCGAGCCATCTGCAGACTGGCTTGAGGGCCTACATACCATCCCGACCGATTCTCAACGCGGAAAAGTTCAGAATCGAGTTTAATTCGGCGTGTGTCCCATCCTGTCTGGACACCCCACATAACACGTCTGGCCATGGCTGGGAATGCCAAGGCCAGAATGATTATGAAGAATGCGGACGCACGTTTCATGGAAATAATCTTAACGACGTTGACGACGTGCGCTCACCCTCGGAGCAGTGTTCTCGCTCTTTTGCTTTGGCTCATTGCTGCTCTCGGTATTTCTCCGCCGGCTACTACCCGCCTGTACCGATGAGTCCTTTTTAGCGCTTGTGCGTTTCACCTTTTCTGATTTCCCCGTGGCAACAGAAATACTGTCCGTGGAGTCCTTACGATGTCCCCATACTACCTCCTCGAAATCAGTCAGTTGTTGTTCTATCCTTTTCTGTTCCTTGCTCATGGCACTATCTGTTCGACAGTAGTTGGCCAGAACACGTCCCTGCAGGTTGTTGGTCTTATAAATCTTTCCGTCGTAACGATTCATGGTGAAGTAGTCGTCGGCTGTCATGTTAGTCACATTATTCAAGTTGCTGCCCATTACCGGCAAACGTGAAAGCCATGGAGCGACGTCACTATATTGCACCCAGAACAGAGGATAAGGTGTAGCTTCGGTGGAGAACTCATCTGATCCACGCATCAGGACAGGGCATAGGGCCGTAACCTTTGTGCTGAAAGAACCGGTTCGTTGATCCAGATAGACGCTTTCCTTCAGATAATAACGTGTGGCTTCTCCGCTGGGCACATCACTATCAGCTACCTGCATCTTACCATCCTTCTCCTCATAATAGATTCCATATCGTTCCAGCATATCCTTGACCGCCAGTCTGTCTTTGGCCTCAAACGATTCGTTACCGTCAAGCTGGTACGTGTAGGCAGTAACACGTCCTGTGAGAATCAGACGGAAGAGATAGGTGAAGAGGTTCACTTGTTTGCCTTGAGGCTCCACAGGATAGTACAGAGGTGCATTCTTGTCCTTGGTAAGATCGAGCTGACGATATATATCACGTTTCCACACGACATCCTCCGGTATGCTTGCCGAGGTAGGGAACTGCATGGATGCCCGGTCTGTACCTTTCTTCTGTACCGAAGCATTTGGAGTTTCGCTTGCAGCTGTTGTGTTACGTCTCTTGGCAGGTTGGGCATTTGCCAGACAAGCTGCCAGTGCGGTAACAGAGAAGAGAAGGAATATACGCTTCATATTGCACATTATAATATAGTTACTTGATAATGACTTCCATAGCACCACTTAAAGCACGTTCGATGCCATCAGGGCCTGTGGCGTGAATGTTGGTGATGTAAAAACGTTTGTTGCGTGCGAGTGTACGCATCTGTCCTTTCTGCTGTTCGGAGAACTCGGCTCCCTGACTCTTGTAGGGAACGGCGTTACCCATTGCATCATAAAAGACGGTCTCAAAATTCTGCACTTGGAAGGCGATGTTCAAAAGTCCGTCGTCAATAGCAGCGCCAATGCCAGGAGTGTTCATGAGTACCTGTTTGCTGAGCGAACCTCCGCGGAAATGACTTTCGGTTCCGCTGGCGTCCGTAAAAGCAATGAATGCGGTGGGATCGGGCAGCTTGCGTACTCTGAAATTGAATTTGCCCATTTCTTGGATACGTCCTTCGTTCTCTGCACTAACGGTTATCACGGCCTGTCCACCTACTTCGGTGGGCTTGGCAATATACTTTCCGTCGCCCTTGGGGGTAAGGCTTCCGCCTGTCATGCTGACGCGTAACTTGTTGGTTGCCACTCCGGGCACGCTTACACTCATGGGATTCTCATATCCTGCATACAGGACATTCATGATGTCGGCACTTACTGTAGCGCTGGGAGCCACCACGGTATACTTCTGCTGGAAGTCACGTCTTACTGTTTCGCCAGAGCCGTTGAGCATCTCGATATATCCGTTGAGCGTGAAATCGCCCGTCCGGCTGCATACCGTCTCGTATATTCCGTGGTCACCCGAAATGCGCTGTCCGCCCACATAGATGGTGGGGCGGCGGGTGGTATCTACAGCAGCCATAATAATCTGTGCGCTGAATCGTCCGCCCTGTACCACGGTCTGCGATGAAGGAATCACGTATGCGTTGAGTTGATTGACACGGATATCCTTTACATCTACGTTATTGATAAGGCCATGTAGTACCTCTCCCTCGGCATATCGTACGTCACTCTGCAATTTGGTGAGCAGGGTGACAGCCGCAGCGGTGGGCATATTTTCGAACATGTACTCCTGCCAGTTTTTGCCAAGAGTGGTGGCTTTGGTTGGAACATCGGTGGACAGGCTGGCACTGATGATCTGTCTCTGTTGTTTGTCGGTAACCATCTTGACTACCTGTTCGCGATAATTGTTGATGGCATTGAAGAGTTCCTTGCCACGTCCGATTCCGGGAGCAAGCATCACCTGTGTGCTGGCTTCCAAATCCTCGCGATTCCTGATATTGTTCACGTCCCCTTGTTTGCCGTCACTTTTCTTTACGATGGCAACCTTGAGTTCCTGAGCCAGATTGTAGAGTGAATCACTCATGCCACGTACCTCCTGCGCCTTCTTGTACCATACACGTACTTTCTCAGGATTGGCCTTCATCTGCTGTTCGAAGGTTTTGTAGATACCCTCGTTGACTTGCGTGGCGCTCTGTGTGGATTGGCTCAGGCCATCAGACACCAGTGAGAATCCGTTGAGTACGTCGCTTGACACGTTGAGTGCAAGCATGGCCATAAGCACGACGTACATCAAGTTGATCATCTTCTGGCGTGGAGAGACCCTTTTTTTCTTTATTGGCATATCGCTTTGAGCCTTGTGTTATATTCTACTATTGATTATATCGAAGCCTTATGCTTGTTCGGGAGCAGGTTGAGCAGCAGACACGGGTGTCATGTTGATGGTAAGAGCCTTTATCATACGGCCATACACATTGTTGAGTTCCTCTATCTGCTGTGCCATACGTCGGGTCTGCTCGTCGATCTGCTCGATGGTACTTACCTGCTTGCTGATGTTGCGCAACTGCAACTCGTATACGGTGGCAATTCCTGTGAGGGTACGATTAAGATTCTCCATCTCCTCGCTATCGGTACTCATGCGAGCGGCTTGTTCCTTGACACGTACCAGGACTTCGGTGAGTTCCCGGAGTTCCTGTGCGTAGTTCTGGACAGCCTCTTCCACTTCTGCAGGATCGGTAGAGCGTGCAAGAGACGGGTCAAGTGATGGGGCGGAACCGTTTTGAAGTTGGTCGAGAGCCGCTTGTGCCGCAGCTGCGGCTTGTCCTGCGGCTGCCAGATTGGCGGCCGCGGCACTCAATCCTGTGGCGTTTGACAGTGCCTCTGGATCAATGGAGCCATTCTGCACGCTCCCCCCTAATATGGTAGTTCCCGAGGGGACTATGGCCGGCTGAACTCCTGCCACTGGTTGCCCCATAGGCGCTCCTACGATAATGGTGCCTGACTGCTGTCCTTCGGCATCTCCATTTGTCATGGCGCCTCTTTGGATGACTACGGTCTGTCCTGCTGATGCAGCAGAAGGTTGTGAGGCGGTCTGCTGTTCCTCTGCGGGTACTTTTTCATAGGGTTTGTCAAAACCTGATATGAAGAAGACCAGGACCTCAGTACCCATGCCTATGAAGAGCATGGCATTGGCACCAGCCAAATGGGTAAGTTTGAAGAGGGTACCCAGTATGACAATAGCTGCGCCCCAGCTATATGCGTAATTCATGAAGACTTGACCCGCTGGAGAGTCCATCCATTTTTGGATCTTGATTATAATATTCATTTCTCTATTTTGCTTTACCGTTGGTTTCTTTTTTTTGTTGTCTGTGAAATACAGTCGTTACTGGATATCACTTGCGTCGGGCTGATACTGTGGCCGATTTGCTGCTGCCCTTCACCTTCTGGCTGCCACTCTTGTCGTTTACCATTGTGCGTACGCAACGGAATCCGATGTAGCAACGCGGCTGGTTCTGGTACTCGTAGGAACGCCATGCCGAGCGTATCATGCTCTCAGGATCTTTCCACGAACCTCCACGCACACTCTTCTTCTTCAGTCGGTAGGGGTCTTCCTTGGCGGCATTGTATTTCAGTTCGGGATTCATGTCGCTCATGCTCTCCACTCCGGCTTCTGTATATACCGTGCTGGTCCATTCTGCCACATTGCCTGCCATATCATAGAGCCCGTTGCTGTTGGGGCTGTATATTCCGCATTTCGAGGTGATGAGCGAACCGTCCTTAGTATAGTTGCCGCGATCGGGTTTGAAGTTGGCATAGTAACATCCGCTCTCGCTCTTTACCTCCAGACTTTTCCAAGGGAAGGGGTTGCCTTCCTTTCCTCTGGCGGCAAACTCCCATTCTATCTCGCTGGGCAGACGGAATCGTTGCAGTTGCTTGGCATATCCGCCGAGGCCTTTCATCAGGAAATCTGTACGCCATGCGCAGAATGCGTTTGCCTGTTCCCAGGATACGCCCACCACGGGATAGTCATCATAGGCGGGATTGCTGAAATAAAGTTTCATGTACCGCTCGTTGTCCGCATTCTGGAAATCATTCACCCAGCATGTAGTATCGGGATAGATGTTGACGATATAGGTGTTGAGGAAATCCCATGGCCCGGAGAGAGGACGGGTGATGGTTTGCCTTATGATCTTGCCATCATCGTCTATCCATGCCGTGTCCTTGCTTATCATCACATCGCTCATGTCCACGGGGTGGTCGGTATTGAGGTCGCGCTCCTCAGGATTGAGCCGGTATTTGCGTTGGGCTGCAGCTGCGTAGTCATAGATTTCGTATCTATAATTAAGTTGGCTGGCATCAAGCATCTTTGTCCCGTCTATAGGATGAATTACGTACACACTCTCAATGGCTCGTTGCTCATCCTCGTTGGCTTTCTTCCAAGGGATAGCCTTGCTCCAGTTGAGATGCGGCGTGACGGGATTACCTTCCTTGTCCTCTTCTATCTTATAGCTCTCATCCCCACCATAGGCAGGATCTGCAAGACGTTCGCGGATGATGCTGTCACGCACCCAATTGACGAACTGGCGGTACTTGGCGTTGCTCACCTCCTGTTCGTCCATCCAGAAACCATCCACGCTGATGTCCCTTACGGGGAATTCCGTACCCCACAGGGAATCATTGTCTTCGATGCCCACACGAAGTGAACCTTTACGTATGGCAACCATGCCGTAAGGGGTTGGCTCGCTATAAGCCGAACCTCTTACGCCTGTGAGTTCGCCTCCCGTAGCGTTGGCGTTCGAACTGCTTCCCATGCAACTTGCCATCGTAAGGATTACAAGGGCGAGCGAAAGCGTTATAAGCAGACTCTTTGTCTTCATATCTTATTTTTTCTCTCTGTATGTTTCCTAATGTTCTTATCTGTTCTGCATGAGCGTCAGAGCAACCGCACGCTCTTGTGCAGGTTCTTGCCTTTTTTGAAGAGGTTCAGGTCGGTCTGATACCCTATCATTACTTCATGGGTGCCGTTCAAGGCTCCTATGCCGCCTGTATACATCTCGTAACTATAGCCGATATTGATACCGTGGAAATCTATTCCCAGCATCACGCCCACACTATATGTGGGACTGTACATGGCACCTGCGTATATCTTATGTTTCGCACCATCATACATCAGCCTTGCACTCAGGTCGGCCCTCCATTCGCTCAGGTCTGTTCGGAGCAAGGCATCTGTGGCCAGCGCATATTGGGGAAGACGGAAGCGGAACTTATATCCGCCCATGGCATACAGCGTGGGGTCAACCTTCAACTCGTAAGTCTTGTCGTCACCCAGTCGGATGGTGGGCCCGAGCAGATGTGCCGCACTCACTCCTGCATACCACACCTGCTTGTAGCTGTATCGCAGACCTGCATCCAGGTCGAATGCCGTTCCGTTGACCTGACTGGTGGCAAAAGCCGGGTCGCTGCTGTCCTCTACGTCCACCTTCGAACCATCAAATCCCTCGGTAAGAATCGCCGGTCTCAAGCCCACGCTCAACTTGCCTTTACCTAATTTCTGATGATAGGCATAGTGGAGATATATCTTCTTGGTAGTAAAAAGTCCGGCCTTGTCGTTCATGAAGCCAAGTCCCGCTCCATGACTGGGTCCGAAGAACCACAGGGGGAGATCGGCAGTGAGGGCCATTGTGGCAGGTGCGCCTGAGAATCCTGCCATCTGTTGGCTGTAGACTCCATGCACATCCAGTTTTCCATAAACGCCTGCCGCTGCAGGGTTATACCAGGATTGGAGCGCCCATGAATTGGTGAACGCCACATCAAACTGTGCCCTTGCTTGCAGAGCTACCAGCAGCATACCTATCCACAGCAGTCTTTTCATCCTATGACTAATAACGTCCGACGGGCTCATATTATTGTATATTAACAAACAAAAAGTCCTGTTTTTCTTGCTTTATCCCTTTTGCGCCCCTTTTTTGACGCGAAATCGGAGGCGTGTCGTAAAAGGATGATCCCGAAATGTCGCAACAAAGATGATATGGAGAGGCCTTTATGGTTACGAGGAGAAATAGGGTTCCCTTCCTCCTGAACCGAGTTTCGCGCAAAGTGCAAATGATTTTTACGCAAAAGGTATGCTATCGGGGCAAACGCCAAACAGCCTTTCCCCCGAATGGTATGCCATACGATTGTCGCTTGGATAGCATAAGGGCCGGCATCGGATGTTCCCAATGCCGGCCCTTATTGCGCAGTTTTTTATCTGAAGCGGACTTCCGCAGAATGATTGTTGTTGAATTTACTTTACGCGATAGCGAACTTCCTTTGTGCGGAACTTCTTCACGTTCTGCTTGTCCTTCACATCTTTCAGACCAGTGGCCACGATGATGCTCACACGGTTTTTGTCGTTCTCGGCAAATGGCTGTACGGTATCGCCATAACTGCTTGAGGTGATGGAGGACTTGGGCACGCCGGCATCGGTGAGAGCCTTCACGGCTTTCTCTGCACGCTCGGCGGCAAGACGCTTGTTGATGGCAGGGGTGCCGGTACCCTTGTCGGCATATGACTTGACGTCTACCTTACACTCGCGATGTTCCTTGAGGAATGCACCGATAGCCTTCAACTGGGCCTCGGCACGGAAGTCGCTCTTGTTGATGGGGTAGAACACTTCCCAAGTCATCTTGCCATCCTCCACACGTGCGTTCTCGATTATGTCATCATACCAGATGGTGTCAAGGCGTGTGGCCCACTCTTCCTCAACAACTACAGGCGCAGGTTTCTTTGCCTTCTTGTAACCGAACTTGAAGGCAAGTCCCAAAGAAGCGGTCAGCTGCCAGTCGTCTCCACTGTTGCACTTGCTGTTGTAGCGGTCGCCCAGGCTGTTGGCATCGACTTCCAGATTCAGGCTTACATTTTTATGCAGATTGATATCGAGCTGAGCGCCCACTCTGGCGTTGTGTGAGAAAAGGTCGTCCTTGTAGGCACGGGGCATCTGAGCTTTGTGTGCATAAGCATCGTCGTTATCCCATGCGTAATTCAGACCGATACCGCCGATGAGGTATAGGTTTACGGGGTAATAATCCTTACGTCCGAAAAGTGTAACCAGATTGACCATCAGGTCGAGATCGGTGGTGGCACTCTTGTAATCATACTTGAAATTTTCATCTGCTCCTCTGAAACCGCCTTTGTTCCAAAGGCCGCTCACGTGCAGGCGCGAACCCACAACGGGTGTGAACCAGCCACCGAAGCTTATTGCCGTGATGGGAGTGATAAGCTTGGAGTTGTCATAGTTGGTAAATGTTGTCTGAGCACCCCCCTGGATACCTACGAACATGTGTGGAAAAGGTTTGTAGTCTTTCCCGTCCACATTGGACTCCTGCGCCCATGCTGGAGTCACAAAGCCCACCGCCAAAGCAGCAAGGGCAAACATTTTCTTAATCGATGTCATGATATTGTAGTTAAAAGAGTTGTTTCCTTTATTCGCCCGAAAAGTCACGCGCACGCATGTCTAAATACAGACAGATTTGCACAAAAGTAAGCCTTTTTTTTTCTATCAGCAAGTAATTTGACAACTTTCTTTCAAATACATGAAGGATTAGAAACAAAAAAGCCCTTGGGTGGCCTTCAAACGTTATTTTTTGACTATCTTTGTGAGATATAATTTATATGTTAAAGTATCATGTCAACAGAAAAAATCATCATAAGCAGCGTCTCGAACAAAAAAGAGATGAAGGAGTTTGTGCGCTTCAATTACGAACTTTACAAGGACAACCCCTATGCTGTGCCCGATCTTCTGGAGGATACATTGGACACTTTCAACAAAAAGAAGAATCCGGCTTTCCGTTTCTGTGAGGCTGAATGGTTTTTGGCACGCCGCAACGGAAAGATCGTAGGACGCATCTGCGCCATTATCAACCATAAAGCCAACAGACAATGGAATCAGAAGAACGTGCGATTCGGATGGATTGACTTCATCGATGACCCCGAAGTGTCCGGGTTGTTGCTCAAGGCCGTAGAGGAATGGGGGAAGGAGCGCGGTATGGAGAAGATGGTGGGACCGCTGGGATTTACCGACATGGACCTGGAGGGCATGCTCACCGATGGATTTGACCAGCTGAGTACCATGAACAGCATCTACAACTATCCCTACTATCCGGAGCACATGATAATGCATGGGTTGACTAAGGACGTGGGGTGGGTGGAACGCAAGGTGTTTGTTCCCAAGAACGGCCATGAAGCCCATCAGGAGAAGTATTTCCGTATTGCCGAAATGGTTAAGAAACGCTATGGATTCCGCATCCACAAGTTTAGGAGCAAAAAAGAAATACGTGAGGGAGGATATATCCCTAAGGTGTTGGGAGTGGTCAACCGCGCCTACGCCAACCTCTATGGCTACAGCCAAATGGACGAGGAACAGATGAACACCTATGCCAGCCAGTATCTGCAATACCTTGACAAACGGTACCTCTCTGTGGTGGAGACAGCCGAGGGCGAAGTTATCGGTATGGGCATATGCATCACCAGTCTGAGCAAAGCCATACAGAAGGCCAAGGCCAAGTTGTGGCCCTTTGGATGGTATTATCTGGCCAAGGCCCTTTGGTTCGAAAAGCATCCTCAGGTATTGGATATGCTCCTGGTGGGTGTCTTGCCCGAATATCAGGAAAAGGGAGCTAATGCACTCATCTTTGCCGACCTTATTCCCGAAGGTATGAAGGACGGATACGAATGGGCGGAAACCCACCATCAGTTGGAAGACAACATCCCCAGTCAAGCACAATGGAAGAATCTGGATTGCATAATACACAAGAGACGTTGTGCCTTCGGTAAGAACATTTAAACAATCCACATGGAAGAAAACGAGATCATACAGCCACAGTCCGTACAATATACAGAGGACAACGTCATACACCTCTCCGACATGGAGCATGTGCGTACCCGTCCTGGTATGTACATCGGACGCCTGGGAGATGGTTCGCATGCCGAAGATGGCATATACGTCCTTCTCAAGGAAGTCATAGACAACAGCATCGATGAATTCAAGATGAACTCGGGCAAGCGAATCGAGGTGACGGTGGAGGACAACCTGAGATGTATCATACGCGATTATGGCCGTGGCATCCCTCAGGGGAAACTGGTGGAAGCCGTGTCCATGCTCAATACCGGAGGCAAATACGATTCAAAGGCATTCAAGAAGAGCGTGGGACTGAACGGTGTAGGCCTGAAGGCCGTGAACGCCTTGAGCCGACACTTCGAAGCACGTTCCTACCGAGACGGGCAAGTGAGAACTACTACCTTCGAATGCGGCAAACTGACCTCAGATATCACAGAGGCCACCGAGGACGAGACCGGGACGTACATCTATTTCGAGCCTGACCCCTCGCTCTTCAAACATTATTCCTTCCGAGGGGAATTCGTGGAGGAGATGCTTCGCAACTACACGTATCTCAACACGGGGCTCACCATTATGTTCAACGGCCGGCGCATCCTGTCGCGCAACGGACTGAGCGACTTGCTTTCTGACCGCATGACGGCCCCTGCTCTCTATGAGATAGTGCATCTTAGGGGAGAAGATATTGAGATTGCGTTCACACATAGCAACCAGAACGGTGAGGAATACTATTCTTTCGTTAATGGCCAGCACACCACTTTGGGCGGTACTCACCAGGCGGCATTCAAGAAGTATATAGCAGAGGTCATCAAGGAATATAGTGGCAAGAACTATGACTATAGTGACATCCGTAATGGTATGGTAGCAGCCATCAGCATCAACATCCAGGAGCCGCTGTTTGAAAGCCAGACCAAAATCAAACTCGGTTCACTTTCCACAGAACCTAACGGAGGAATCTCTATAGACAAATTCATTGGTGACTTTGTCAAAAGCCAGGTGGACAACTTCCTGCACAAGAATACCGATGTGGCTGATGTCATCCTGCAGAAGGTAGGCGAAAGCGAACGGGAGCGTAAGGCTATGGCAGGTGTGGCCAAAAAGGCACGGGAGATGAGCAAAAAAGCCAATCTGCACAACCGGAAACTGCGCGATTGCCGAATACATCTCAACGACGCCAAAGGGGACAGGCAAGAGGAATCATGCATCTTCATCACTGAGGGAGATTCTGCCAGCGGAAGCATCACCAAGAGTCGTGACGTGAATACACAAGCGGTATTCAGTCTGCGAGGCAAACCTTTGAACTGCTATGGCATGACCAAGAAGGTGGTGTACGAGAACGAGGAGTTCAATCTCCTGCAAGCGGCACTTAACATAGAAGACGGGCTGGATGGCCTGCGATATAACAAAGTCATTGTGGCAACCGATGCCGATGTGGATGGCATGCACATACGTCTGCTGATGATTACCTTCTTCCTGCAGTTCTTTCCCGAACTTATCAAGAAGGGACATGTGTATATCCTGCAGACCCCTCTCTTTCGTGTTAGGGCCAAGAAGACAAGGCTCAAGAAAGCCAAGCTGGACGCCTTGATGGAGGAGATGGAGGCACGCAAGCGGGAAGTGGAAGAGGACGAGAAACTGGCCAAACGGACAGGAGAGGGCGAGCCACAGCCCAAGGCTTCCGAACCGAACGACGAAGGAGGGAATCAGGAGGACGGGAAGAAACCGTTGCGCAACTTGAGCGTTACCAAAGACTATGTCATTCAATACTGCTATTCGGAGGAGGAACGTATGCAGGCCATTGAAGACCTGGGTCCAGATCCGGAGATTACGCGGTTCAAAGGATTGGGGGAAATCAGTCCTGAAGAATTTATCAACTTCATCGGACCGGACATCAGACTTGACCAGGTGAAACTCAACAAGAGCGACCAGGTGGCCATGATGCTTGAATACTACATGGGAAAGAATACGATGGATCGGCAAAACTTCATCATCGAGAATCTGGTGATAGAAGAGGACCGGGCCGACGAAGAGATTGTCTGATCCCATCATCAGGAGTCCCGGTACCAGCGCGGAACATCAGTTCAAAATAGAAATAGAATAAAGGCAAGGCTCATGGCAAGAAGATTCATACTGGCAGGATCGTTTGACCCCTTCACCATCGGACATGCAGACTTGGTCACACGTGCTCTTTCGCTATGTGACGAATTGTTAATAGGTATAGGGTGCAATGAAAGCAAGGCGGGTTGGATTCCTGTAGACGAACGGGTACGCGCTCTCAGGGAACTCTATTCCAAAGAGTCTAGGGTACAGGTAGAGGCATATTCATGCCTGACAACAGACTTCGCCCAATCGCGCGGCATAGAATGCATTGTCAGGGGTGTAAGGAACATCAACGATTACAACTTTGAGGTTCAAATGGCAGAAATCAACAGACGGCTGACTGGCATGGAAACCATCCTGTTGCCTTGCAGGCCAGAATTGGGACATGTGAGTAGCAGCCTGGTGCGCGAATTGGTATATTTTGGCAAGGACATTACCCCATATCTGCCTACTGGGCTTTGTTATATATATAATAATAAGGTGTAAAAAGAGAATGTAATAAATGAAGAAGACTATCAGCATCATACTGGCATTTGTGGCCATTAATGCCACGGCCCAATTACAATATCAGAATCGTCCACCTGAGAAACCTCGTTCCATAAGCCAATTGGAAAAGGATGTTCAGAAGATGGTCATGGCCACCGCCATGATATACAACTACTATGTGGACAGTGTCGATAGCAAACGTATGGCTGAGGATGCAATCAATGGCATCCTCTCAAAACTCGATCCGCATTCTGCCTATTCCAATGCCAAGGAGACAAAGAGGTTTACGGAACCGCTTGAGGGTTCGTTCGAGGGCATCGGCGTGCAATTTAATGTGTTGGAGGACACGCTTGTCGTCATTCAGCCTGTGCCCAAAGGACCGAGTGAGAAGGTTGGTATTCTGGCAGGTGACCGTATCGTTTCCGTTAACGACACGGCCATTGCCGGAGTAAAGATGTCACGTGAGGAGATTATGCATCGCCTTCGTGGGCGGAAGGGCAGCCATGTGGATTTGGGAGTCGTAAGACGGGAGATTCGGGATACTTTGCATTTCGATGTGGTGCGTGATAAAATACCGGTCAATTCTGTCGATGCCGCTTATATGGTTACGCCTACGATCGGACTCATCCGTTTTAACAACTTTGCCCAAACAACCCACGATGAAGTAGTGGAAGCCATCAAAAAACTCCGTGCCCTGGGTATGGTGGATCTTATCATCGACCTACAGCAGAACGGTGGAGGATACCTTCAGGCTGCTGCAGATATTGCCAGTGAGTTTCTGGAGAAGAATGATCTGATAGTATACACGCGTGGCCGGAGTGTCCCCAACCAGGAATTCCGAAGTTCGGGTAGCGGGCTTTTCACTCAGGGCAAGGTGGCTGTGCTGGTGGACGAATATAGCGCGTCGGCTGCAGAAATCCTTTCAGGAGCCATTCAGGACCAGGACCGGGGGATCGTGGTGGGCAGACGTACTTTTGGAAAGGGACTGGTACAGCGTCCCATCGAACTGGCAGACGGGAGCATGATACGCCTGACCGTGGCCAAATATTATACTCCCAGTGGACGTTGCATTCAAAAGCCCTATGAGAAGGGTGACCGGAGTGCCTATGCCCGTGATGTCATCAACCGATACAATAATGGAGAACTGACAAATGCCGATAGCATACATTTCCCCGATTCCCTACGTTTTCAGACCCTACGGAACAAGCGCACGGAATATGGCGGAGGTGGCATTATGCCCGACTACTTCGTCCCACTTGATACCACCAAGTACACCCGTTGCTACCGCGAACTTTCAGCCAAAAGCATAATCATCAACGAGAGCCTGAAGTATATCGACAGCAACCGCAAGGCTCTCAATAAGTCTTACCCCACCTTTGACAAGTTCCGCGATAACTACCAGGTGCCTCAAATGCTGGTGGACAGCATCATGAGTAAGGGCGAAAAGCAAGGCCTCACGCCCAAGGATGATGCCGAACAGGCCAGGACCAAAGAAAACATCCAACGCATGATGAAGGCTCTCGTGGCCCGAGACCTGTGGGATATGAGTGAGTATTTTTGCCTCATCTATGAAGATGACGAAGTGGTAAGGAAGGCGGTGGAATTATTATCAAAATGATTACCTATAATACTGAGTACACGCAGACACCTGACATTGATCAGGAACGTATCACGATATGGGTGCGCTCCGTGGCACGTGTTCACGGAAAGCTCACCGGTGATATCAACTATGTGTTCGTCAGCGACGAACGCATCCTGGAGGTCAATCGTCAGTTCCTTTCGCACGACTATTATACGGACATCATTACTTTCGACTACACCCATCAGGATGTCATCTCGGGTGACATTTACATAAGCCTCGACACCATCCGCACCAATGCCGACCTGCTGGGGCAACCCTATGAGAGGGAACTCCATCGGGTCATCATCCATGGCATACTACACTTGTGCGGCATCAATGACAAGGGGCCCGGGGAGAGAGAGGTCATGGAGGCAGCTGAGAACGAGGCCTTAGGCATGTGGGATAACATACAAGAGGAGAAATAGAGGCATGGCAGATTTCGATATCAGACAAGAAGGGCGAACGCGCGAGAAGGATTTTGAGAACGCCTTGCGACCCTTGCGTTTCAGCGATTTCAGTGGGCAGCAGAAGGTGGTCGATAACTTGCGCATCTTTGTTGATGCCGCCAAATATCGGGGCGAACCACTTGACCATACGCTCTTGCATGGTCCTCCAGGACTGGGAAAGACCACCCTAAGCAATATTATTGCCAACGAGTTGGGCGTGGGTTTCAAACTGACGAGCGGTCCTGTCCTTGACAAACCCGGTGACCTGGCCGGCATTCTGACCAGTCTGGAACCCAATGATGTGTTGTTTATCGATGAGATTCATCGTCTCAGTCCTGTTGTGGAGGAATATCTCTATAGCGCGATGGAGGACTATCGTATTGACATTATGATTGACAAGGGACCAAGCGCAAGAAGCATACAGATTGACCTGGCTCCCTTTACTCTTGTGGGTGCAACCACGCGGAGTGGCCTTCTTACAGCTCCTCTGAGAGCCCGGTTCGGAATAAACCTGCATCTGGAATATTATGATGCCGACACCTTGCAGGCCATTGTCGAGCGTAGTGCCGGTATCCTGGGACTACCTATTGACGCAGAGGCGGCAGGAGAGATTGCCAGCCGCAGCCGAGGTACACCGCGTATTGCCAATGCCCTGTTGAGACGTGTGCGCGATTTCGCACAAGTGAAGGGCAATGGGCGGATAGACCTGCACATAGCCCGGATTGCCCTTGAGGCACTCAACATAGACCGCTATGGATTAGACGAGATTGACAACAAGATATTGCTCACCATCATCGACAAGTTCCATGGAGGACCTGTGGGCATAGGCACGATAGCCACAGCCATTGGTGAGGATAGCGGTACGGTGGAGGAGGTCTACGAACCCTTCCTCATCAAGGAGGGATTTCTCAAACGCACTCCACGTGGCCGCGAGGTTACGTCCCTGGCTTATCGCCATTTGGGGCGACCTGTTGATGATCGCTTTGGAAACGCCTCTCAGGGCACACTTTTCTGAAACCCTCTAATTTTCAAGACCTCATGGTACTCAACTATATTTGGATCGGTTTCTTTGCTACTGCATTCTTGATCGCTGTCGTGCAGCTGGCTATGGGCAATACGGATGTGTTTCCTGCAATCATGAACAGCACGTTCGAGAGTGCCAAGATTGCATTTGACATTTCGCTGGGTCTCACAGGCGTGCTCAGCCTGTGGATGGGAATCATGAAGATAGGCGAGCGGGGTGGTGTGGTGGACCGCCTTGCGTGCTGGCTCAGTCCGCTTATGACCCGCCTCTTCCCGGATATCCCCGCAGGTCATCCTGTTTTTGGGCACATCTTCATGAACTTTAGTGCCAACATGTTGGGACTTGACAATGCCGCTACGCCATTAGGCCTGAAGGCCATGGAGGGCCTGCAGGAACTCAATCCAAGGAAGGATACGGCCACAAATGCCATGATCATGTTTCTCGTGCTTAACACCAGCGGCCTCTGTCTGATACCTGTCGGGGTGATGGTATACAGGGCACAAATGGGTGCTCAACAGCCTACGGATGTCTTTATGCCCATCCTCATAGCCACTACCATAGCCACTTTGGCGGGCATGGTGATTACAAGTATCTACCAGCGCATCAATCTCTTCAACCGTGTCATTCTGTGCACGGTCATTGGCCTGTGCCTCATTGTGGCAGGTGTTATATGGATGGGCACACAGGTTGATCGTGAGACGATGAATATTTGGAGCACCACGACGGCCAATATCATCCTCTTTTCCATCATCATTGCCTTTATCCTCTCTGGTCTCAGACACAGAGTGAACGTCTATGAGGCTTTCGTGGAAGGAGCTAAGGGCGGTTTCGAGACCGCCGTACGCATCATTCCTTATTTAGTGGCCATCCTGGTGGCCATAGGGGTCTTCAGGGCCAGTGGCGCCATGGACATCCTTATCGGTGGCATTGGGCGTGCCGTAGAGGCCTGCGGAGGCAATTCCGATTATGTGGCAGCCCTGCCTACAGCCATCATGAAGCCACTCAGCGGTTCTGGAGCCCGTGGCATGATGATTGATGCCATGCAGGCTTACGGAGCAGATTCCTTTGTGGGCAGACTTTCTTGCATATTCCAGGGAGCCACGGACACCACATTCTATATTCTGGCGGTATATTTCGGCAGCGTGGGTGTGCGTAAGACGCGCCATGCCGTTGCCGCAGGACTGCTTACTGACCTGTGCGGTGTCATAGCAGCCCTGGTGGTAGCTTATATCTTCTTTGGGTAGAATCATGGCAAATATCAAGAGTTTGGCCAAGGATACGGCCATATACGGACTTTCAAGCATCGTGGGACGCTTCCTCAACTATCTTCTGGTTCCACTCTACACGCATGTCATCTCTGCCGCAAGCAGCGGATATGGGATTGTCACCAACCTCTATGCCTACACGGCACTTATCCTGGTGATACTCACCTTTGGCATGGAGACCACTTTTTTCCGCTTTGCCAACAAGCAGGACGAATCCCCTCATGCGGTGTTCTGCACATCCTTGGCTATGGTGGGACTGCTCTCTCTGCTCTTCTTATGCGCTGTATTTGTTGCCATCACTCCCATCAGTCACAGGTTAGGCTATGCCGATCACCCCGAGTATATCCTCATGATGGCCACGGTGGTGACCCTGGATGCCATACAGGCCATACCTTTCTGCCTGCTTCGGTTCCAGAAAAAGGCCGTGAAGTTTGCAAGTCTCAAGCTGCTCTTCATCGTGATGAATATCGGTCTGAATCTGTTATACTTCACGGTTCTGGGACACACCGAGGTGTATTATGTGTTCTTTCTCAATCTGGTATGTACGAGTCTTATCACCTTCTTCTTCATTCCTGAACTGCTGCACATACGCTTCCGTGTGGACATGAGGCTGCTGCGCCGGATGTTCTCCTACTCTTGGCCCATCCTCCTCCTGGGTATTGCAGGCATCCTTAATCAGGCGGCCGACAAGATGATTTTCCCCTTGGTATACCCTGACAGGCAAGAGGCCATCAGCCAGCTTGCCGTCTACGGAGCCTGTGTCAAGGTGGCCATGATTATGGCCATGATAACACAAGCTTTCCGCTATGCTTACGAACCATTTGTGTTTGCGCAAAGTCGCGAGCGAGGTCAGGCTCGGACCTATGCTTTGGGGATGAAGTTTTTCGTTATCTTTACCCTTATGGCCTTCCTGTGTGTCATGGCATGGTTGCCAGCTCTGCGCTACATGGTGGGAGCCGACTATTGGGAAGGTTTGTGTGTGGTGCCCATTGTGATGGCTGCCGAGATTATGATGGGTATCTATTTCAACCTCTCGTTCTGGTACAAACTTA
>JBJEKL010000099.1:0-33492 GCA_051878615.1 Bacteroidaceae bacterium
CCCCACTTGCCTCCTTTCCTGTCTGCCAGCAGGGCAGACCAGACGGGTGGGGAGGATCGGACAGGCAAGCTTGCTTGCATGGATGAGTCTACGCACCAGGCTGTAAGGGCGTGAGCCCGGGGAAAGGAGGCAAGTCTCCGCAAGGAGTCATCCGTATAATCCGTCCTATCCGTAAAAATCCGTGTTAAAAAGAAAATTGTCCTGCGGCGTACTGCCCTTAACTTTGTTGGCTTCGCCTTCGTTTTCTCGCCATGGCATAGTACAAGTAAACTTGTCCTTGCTCATTTGGCTTAACGAAAACGTTGAATCTCGGCTGCACTCGGCATAGTCGGAGCAAGCTCCACTCTGCTCTCGTTTGCACGAGATTTCAGGCAGATGTGGGGAGAGAGGACGCTCTGTCATCCGAGGGCGTTGCCCCCGGCTACTGATGGTATAGCCCTCCAGGCTAAACGTCACTTGCTTCCTTTCCCGTCTGCCAGCAGGGCAGACCAGACGGGTGGGGAGGATCGGACGGGCAAGCTCGCTTGCATGGATGAGCCTACGCACCAGGCTGTGAGGGCGTGAGCCCGTGGAAAGGAGGCAAGTCTCCGCAAGGAGTCATCCGTAAAATCCGTCCTATCCGTAAAAATCCGTGTTAAAAAGAAAATTGTCCTGCGGCGTACTGCCATCCAGGCAGATGTGGGGAGAGAGGATGCTCATGTCATCCGAGGGCGCTGCCCCCGGCTACTGATGGTATAGCCCTCCAGGCTAAACGTCACTTGCTTCCTTTCCCGTCTGCCAGCAGGGCAGACCAAGACGGGTGGGGAGGATCGGACAGGCAAGCTTGCTTGCAGGGATGAGCCTACGCACCAGGCTGTAAGGGCGTGAGCCCGGGGAAAGGAGGCAAGTCTCCGCAAGGAGTCATCCGTTTAATCCGTAATATCCGTAAAAATCCGTGTTAAAAGAAAAATATCCAATGAACGATATAAACAAAAAAAGCAGCCCCCGCAATGAGAGCTGCCTCTATCATTATTCCCGCTATAGCAAAAGGGAAAGTCTACCTGCCGGTCAATTAAGCCAACTTGTTGATGTGCTTTGCCAGACTTGACTTCAGGTTTGCTGCCTTGTTCTTGTGGATAATGCAACGTTTGGCGAGCTTGTCAAGAGCCTTCTGTACTTTGGGGTACATCTCTACGGCAGTTGCCTTGTCGGTGGTTGCACGCAACTTACGAACAGCGTTACGCATGGTCTTTGCGTAGTACCTGTTGTGAAGTCTTCTCTTCTCTGTCTGACGAATCCTCTTGAGGGATGACTTGTGATTTGCCATTTCTGTTTGATTTGATTTAGTGATAAAAAAAGTGGAGTTTGATGTGGTATGGCTGTATGACCTCGCACCTGTCTCCATTCCTGGTAGTCCCTAGGAGAGTCGAACTCCTCTTTAGAGAATGAAAATCTCTCGTCCTAACCGATAGACGAAGGGACCTTACCTTCGGCATTTGCCTGTGCAAAAAGGGGATGTCTCCCAATTGCGGTTGCAAAAGTAGGGCTTTTTCGCTGACGAGCAAAATATTTCGGGAGAAAAATGACGAAAACAGGCAAATTGTCACGCATGATGGTAGGGTTTTACGTAACTTTGGACTCTAAAGCAGAAGAAAGCCCCATGGAAGAGAGAACGCATGGCATCGTGCTGAGGAAAGTGAGATACAACGACACCGGGATGATTGTGGACATCTTCACAGCATCAAGAGGAACGGTGAGTTTCCTGGCAAAAACAGGAAAGGGAAACCGTATAAAGGCACCCCTGCTTACCCCTTTGGCTATCGTGGACATCGGATTCAGATGGAGACAGCAACACACCCTGCAACATCTGGATGACGTGCAGACAGCCATGCCCTATGCCACCCTGGGCATTGACCCCATCAGGACATCCGTGGCCATGTTCCTGCAGGAGTTTCTCTATCACGCCCTGAAGAACGAAGTGGCCAACGAGCCGCTATTCGAGTACGTCACAGAAAGCATGAAGATACTGGACGGGACCCAAGAGGGACTGGCGAACTTCCACCTGGCATTTATGATCAGACTCACGCATTATCTGGGACTTCGGCCCCGAACAGAGAACTGGCAACAAGGGGACATGCTGGACCTTAAAGAGGGTTTCATGACCGGCAAGACACCAGAGCACCGGTTCTGGATAGCAGCAGAAGAGACAGCACGCATCCCCGTCCTGGCAAGGATGACCTTCAGCAACATGAAACATTTCAAGATGAATCATGTGCAGAGAAACGCCATCCTGGACGGACTGATTGCCTACTACAGACTACACGTACCCGAGTTCCCCGAACTACGGTCGCTGGAGATATTACGCGAGATATTTGCCTGACAGACTCAGACAAGAAGTTCCTTGACCATCGCACTGATGGCACGGCCTTCGGCACGACCGGACAACACCTTGGTGGCAACGCCCATCACACGGCCCATATCACGTGCACCGGTGGCGCCGACCTCGGCAATAATCCGGGTCAGTTCGGAGCGCAGTTCTTCGGCAGTCAACTGCTTAGGCAGATACTCCTCGATAACCGCCACCTGTGCCAGTTCCTCATCAGCCAGGTCCTGACGTGACTGAGACACATAGATAGCCGCCGTGTCCCTGCCCTGCTTGGCCAACTTGGCCAGTATCTTGATGGCAGCCTCATCGGAGAGCTCGTCATTGGCTCCCGGAGCAGTCTTAGCCTCGATGAAATATTTCTTCACACTACGCAATGCCATCAGGCGCACCTTGTCCTGAGCCTTCATGGCAGCGACAATGTCGCCGCTTATTCTTTCAAACAACATCTTATTTTTCCTGATTACTGATCCTCCACCTGTGGGAGCATATAATTAATACTGTGTATCGGTCTCATCGGACAGACCGTTGTCCTTGATTCTGTTGAGTTCCTCCAAAGAGCGGGTGGACGTGGGCGAGGTGGTCACCATACTGATGACATTCTCGTTGTCAAGTTCCGAGTCCTTGAAGATATGATAATGGAACTTATGTCTCCTCTTGGGCTGGCTGCCCTCCCCGCCGTAATAGGTCACGAAGCGGTCCCTGAGACGCTCTGCCTCCTCCTCGTCGGTCTCCCTACTGATGTCAGCGGCCGATTCCGCACGTTCGTTGGAATGCTTCAACTTGAAGCCTGAAGCCAGGAGGGTAATCTTCACCTTGTTGCCCAGCGAGTTGTCGGTATCGATACCGAACTTGGTCTGCACCATCTTGCTGAACTTGCCCATAAACTCATGCACCTCGTTCACCTCCTCCATCTTGAGAGCCTGATTGCCGTCACCGTCGTTGAAGGTAATCTTGAGCAGGACCTTCTTGGAATTGAAGATGTCATTATTGTTGAGCAGAGGGCTATGGAGCGCCATCTCGATGGCCTTGGTGACGCGACGCTCTCCCTCGGCCTCGCCTGTGCTCATAACTGCCACGCCACCCTCACGGAGCACCATCTGCACATCGTTGAAGTCAAGGTTCATGATACCGCGCATGGTGATAATCTCGGCTATACTCTTGGCTGCGATACAAAGTGTATCGTCGGCCTTGGCAAAGGCATTGACGATGGAAAGGTCAGCGTAGATCTCGCGCAGGCGCTCATTATTGATCACCAGCAATGCGTCCACATACTTGACCATACGCTCCACACCATCCAGAGCCTGATTGATCTTTGCCACACCCTCGAAGACAAAGGGAATGGTGACAATACCCACCGTGAGGATATCGGCTTCACGGGCACACCGGGCCACTACAGGACCTGCACCCGTACCTGTACCACCACCCATTCCGGCTGTGATAAAGACCATGCGTGTACCATCATTGAGCATCCGCTTGATCTCCTCGATGCTCTCCTCGGCCTTCTCACGTCCGATCTCGGGATTGTTACCGGCACCCAATCCGTCTCCGAACAGGAGTTTGTTGGGCACAGGCGAGGCATCAAGTGCCTTCTGGTCGGTATTGCACACGACATACGTGACATCATGTATTCCCTGTCTGTACATATAATTGACAGCATTGTCACCGCCACCTCCGACACCGATCACCTTGATGATGGACTTCTTGGCAGACTTCACTACGCCAGGAAATGCGAAATTGAGCCCGGAGTCGAGCACGCCTGTATTATCATTCTTATCCATAGTGCTGTATGATTTCTGTTTGTTATTTGCTTCCTTTATCCCTATTGACGAACAGTCCCGTCAACCATTGCCACGTACGCTCTCATCCTCTTCCTCAAGCATCCCCTTAAAGACGCCAAAGGCACGACGCACCCTCTCGGCAATGGTGGGGTTCTTCTTGTCCGGCTTCTTTCCCACATCATCCGAGGGGTCCTCCACATCGGTGGATGCAACCTCCCCCACAGGATCAGTCTGGACATTAGGGTCGTTGACCACTCCCGTCTCATCCGGCTCCTCCTCCGGGAACAACGTATTGGTCTCCATCTTCGCCCTCTCGGTCACGCAACACTCCTTGCCCGAGAGCAGAAGCGAAAGCAGAGTGCCCAGTGTGTCCTTGTTGACCACACCACTGTCGGAAGCGAACGAGACGCCGGCAGGAACACCATTGTGCACACGCACCAGCTTGGGCGTATTGGTAAACTTGACAAAAGCCGTGGTCAGGTCGGACAGACGACTGCCTCCACCTGTGAAGATAATGCTGGAGAGATGATTGTCGCAATAGGGACGGACATGTTCCCACACATTGGCTATTATCTCCTGATAACGGGCCTCGACGATACCCATCAGCGAGGACTTGCTTATGCTACGCTCATAACTGAGGCTGAGCATCGTATCGGTGGAATCGCCGCCCTCCTTAGGATCGGGACAATAAGCGGTGCCGTACTTACGCTTCAGACTCTCTGCCTCATCGGAATCGGCTCCCGAGAGTGCTATATCAGCCGTGGCATTGTTACCCCCAAGAGGGATGACCACAAGATGGCGCAAAGTGTCCTTGGTATAGACCGCCACCGTGGTGGTCTCAGCACCGATGTCAACCAAAGCGCAGCCTGCGCGACGCTCCGACTCGGTAAGGAGATGACGGGCAAGACAGAGAGGAGAGATAAGCAGTTCGTCCTCTGCAACACGTATGCCGGCACGGTCCAAAGACTGTCCGGTACGGTCTATCAACCGCACATTGGCCAGCACATTGACAAACTTGGCACGGATAATCTCGGCCTCCATACCCACAGGCGTGGTGATGCCGCTGCGGCTGTCGGTACTGTATTCCTGAGGGACAGCCTCGAGAATCTCCATGTTGGGATACTGCTGGGCACGGTTCATGTCATCGATCCTCTGGATGACAGACTCTGTCACAATAGTCTTCTGAGCCAAAGGATAGACCACAGGATTCAATGTGGTATGAAGTGACTGCCCACCCAGACCGATATAAGCCTGGGTAATCTGCATATCCAGATGCTCGGACAACTTGCGCATCACATTCTGCAAGGCTTGTGCCGTGCGATCAATGTTATCAACGACTCCACGACGAATAGCACAGGCGTCAGTTTCCTGGGCCACGGCCAACACATGCATAGTGCCGTCCAGTTCTCGCCTTCCTGCAACGGCCCGAATAGCAGAAGAACCAAGTTCGACCGCTACGATGATGTCCTTTTCTGTTCCCATACCTTGTATCTTGTTTTTATTATTGTCTGTCATTTGATGCATACGATCTGTCCCTCATAAGACAGGTTTATGGTCTTGTACTTATTCCAACCCACCTTGGGCATGCCATACTTATAGAAGAACTGCAGGCGACGGAGCTTGTCCTTGTATCTGTCCACACTACCCAACAGCACCACATGATTGCCCACACGGGGAATCAATTCGACCTTGCCCGAAGGATCCACATAGATCTGCTCTATCTGGGCATCCCAGAACTCATTATTATATATATACCTCACTAAAGGCAGCAATTTCTCCGCCACAAAAGCCCGTTTCATGTGTCCTGTAGCCAGACAGAGTTCCCGGCCCGAAAGATCGGCCGGCATGAACTTACCGTCATCGGTCACATAATATTCGTCACCATCTGTCTGGAAGACATGCAGGATGGGTATGCGGGGCACCACATCCACACAGAGCACACCGGCAGAAGTGAAATGACAGGAAGCCCGACTGATATAGGGGTCAGCACAAAGCAGACTGTCCAGACCGTGCAGACTGATCTCAGAAAGACACACGCCCTTGGGAGAGAAGTGATGACGATTCAATATGGCATAGACATAATCCTCGGTCACCAACTCGCTCAATGCACTGTCTCTCACGCAAACCTTCACATCGGCACACACCTGCTTCTCTACCGGCCGGGCGTACTGTACGACAGCCCACACCAGATATGCGACAATGCCCAAGAGCAGTATGGCCTTTATTGCTACCTTCATTTCTTCTCTGTCAGTATTTGGGTTATCTGATCGGCATAGTTCTCTATATCACCCGCGCCCAAAGTGACCAACACATCAAAGCCACCCTGACGCACAATATCACAAATCTCCTCCTTACTGCACATCTGGCGTCGGATGCCCGGACGCAGATGGTCGTAGATAAGTTTGCCTGTCACCCCTGGTATCGGCATCTCACGTGCGGGATAGATGTCCACGATGACCACATCATCAAGGAGCGACAGGGCATCGGCAAACTCCCGATAGAAATCACGTGTACGGGTATAAAGGTGAGGCTGGAAGATGGCCCTGATACGCCTTCCCGCATAGAGCTGACGGATACTGAGCACGCTCTGACGTATCTCCTCGGGGTGATGAGCGTAATCACTCAGATAGACCATCCCAGGGGTCTTCACACGGAAATCAAAGCGTCGGTCCACACCACGGAACGAAGCCATCGACTCGCGAATCTCCTCTGCTGTAGCTCCGCCTATCTGCGCCAATGCCATGGCCGCAATCCCATTCTCGATATTGACTGTCACGGGGACACCCAAACGGATGCCCGGGATATTGCCAAGGGGAGATACCAGATCGAACGTAATCTCACCATCACCTATCTGTACATTCCCGGCATGGAAATCACCTTCCTCACGGCTATAGGTATAGATGGTGACACCTGGCTGCACATCGGGCTGCATCTTCAGTCCTGTGTGCAGGATGAGAGAACCACCCGGCACAATGAGATGACTGTAATGGCGGAAACTCTCGAGATAGGCCTCCTCGGTACCATAGATATCCAGATGGTCGGCATCGGTGGCCGTGATAACACTGGCATATGGACGCAACCAATGGAAAGAGCGGTCAAACTCATCCGCCTCTATCACTACAAACGGACTTTTCCTGTTCAAGATATAATTGGTCCCGTAATTCTTGGTTATTCCACCCAGGAATGCATTACAGCCGACATGACTCTGATGCAGGATATGAGCAGCCATACTGCTGGTGGTCGTCTTGCCATGGGTACCGGCCACACACAATGCCTGCAAACTCTGACTCAATGTGCCCAGAACCTGAGCACGCTTCTGCACCGTATATCCGTTATTGAGGAAATATGCGAGTTCGGTGTGAGCGGGAGGTATCGCAGGGGTGTAAACCACCAAGGTACTCTCAGGGGAAAGGAACACATCGGGCACCAACGAGAGATCGTCCTCATAATGGATCAACGCACCTTCCTCCTCCAGTTTGCCTGTCAGCGCGCTCGGAGTCTTGTCATATCCACCCACAGGCACACCGATATGCAGGAAATATCTGGCGATGGCACTCATGCCTATACCGCCTATTCCAACGAAATATACTGATCTGATCTCCTTAAGCTCCATGATCATCCCCCTTCCTCTCTCTTATCTTCTTATCAGTTTCAATGCCTCACGGGCAATCACACGTGCGGAATCCTTGAACGCCATCTCATAGGCATTCTTGCCCAATGCCTCCAACTTCTCCTTCTGCATGACCGTGTTCAAGGCCAAAGGTATCAAATCACACGCAGCATCGGCATCCTTCACCAGAAGGGCAGCACCCCTACGAACCAAAGCCATGGCATTGTGTGTCTGATGGTCCTCCGCCACATTGGGACTGGGTACCAGAATGCTGGGCATACCCAACAAACACAGTTCGCTGATGCTGCTGGCACCTGCACGGCTGATCACCAGATCGGAGGCCTTGTAGGCCTGGTCCATGTGACAGATAAAGTCGGTCACATACAGATTGGCCGGTCTGCCCTTTGCCTCAAGTTCCTTAGCTATATGCTCCTTATAATACCCGCCTGTCTGCCAGATGAACTGAACAGGCGCCTGCGCTATCCGGTCGAGTGAGGCAAGCACACTCTCGTTGAGCGTACGTGCACCCAGACTGCCTCCGATAAGCAGGATGGTGGGTATGTGTGCATCGAAGCCAAAAGAGGCAGATGCCTCCTCACGTGTCAGAGAAGCATCAAGGAGATTCTGACGCACAGGGTTTCCTGTCAGCAGGATACGCTCCTTGGGAAAGAAACGCTCCATACCCTCATAAGCCACACAGATGCAACGGGCCTTCCTGGCCAAGGTACGATTGGTCAGTCCGGCAAAGCTGTTCTGCTCCTGTATCAGGCAAGGGACGCCCAGTTCGTATGCTGCATTCAGAGTGGCCGAACTGGCATATCCACCCACACCGACGGCAACATCAGGACGAAACTCCTGGAGTATCTTCTTCACCATGCGCTTGCTTCTGAGAAAGTCAAACATGATGCGGATATTGCCCAAACGCCACAAGGGACGCAAAAGGCCCCGTACGGGAAGACCCACGATGCGATAACCTGCAGCAGGCACACGCTGCATCTCCATCCTGCCCAACGCACCTACGAAAAGGATTTCCGCATCGGGATGTATCTCCTTGAGAGCATTGGCAATGCTCACGGCAGGAAAGATGTGACCACCTGTCCCGCCACCACTTATCACAAATCTAAGTTTCTCTTCCATCTTGTCGACTTGTTTTAACTGAAGGTCAGTCGCATCGTTCATACAGGCATGGCGTCTGCCTCAACCTCATGCGGCACAAGCATACTGCCGACGGGGTCGTCTATCTTCTTGGCCGTACGGCTCACACTCAATATCATTCCCACACAAACGCAATTGATCAGAATACTGGAACCACCGCGGCTGATGAGAGGCAGAGGTTGTCCCGTGACCGGCATGGCCCCTACGGCCACCGCCATATTGACCAAAGCCTGGAGTACTATCATCAAAGCCAATCCCATCACGAGGAATGACGGGAAAAGTGACTTGCAACGCCCGGCAATCTTCTTGCATCTCCACATAAACAACAGATACAGGCCAATGACCACAACGGCACCCATGAGTCCCATCTCCTCGATGATAATGGCATAGATGAAATCAGAATAGGCCTGAGGCAGGAAGTCACGCTGTCGGGACTTGCCCGGTCCCTTGCCTATGACATGAGAGGTAGCCACCGCTATACGCGCATGGGTAACCTGTATGTTGTCGGTGATGTCATACTCCTTGGGGTTCTGAGGAATCTCATGCTTCTCTCTGATACGGTGCACCCAGGTAGGAACACGATGCAGAATCTTGTTGTCCGACTTTGCAAGAACCTCAAGTGCCGTCTCCGGAACCTCATATGCAAAGACAAGACCAGCAGAGCCCACCGCTATCAGGATCGCCACCACAGCCGCCAAGAGCCTGGTACGCACCTGCGCAAAGAAGGCCATGCCCAACATAATCATGAAGATGAGAACGGCCGTTGAGAGGTTCTCGGTCACGATCAGGAGCAAAGCAGGGACAACTCCGGTAATGGCCATCTTGGTACCCAAAGGAGACACGCCCTTCTCATCGCGCATCGTGGCGAAGATGAAGGCCACATAAGTGACCAGCGTTATCTTGGTGAACTCACTGGGCTGGAACGACAGTCCCCACAGCTGAATCCACCGGCCGGCACCGTTGATGGGACCTGAAGTCAATGCCACCAGCTGCAGGAAAAAGGCAAGAAACAGTCCGAGCGTACCTCCCAACTTGAAATAGTTGCATGGAACACGGCTCACAATCCATGCCGCGGCAACACCCACAAGCCAGAAACTGCAATGCTGCATGACGGGTGCCCAGAAACTGCTCTTACCACCATAACTCATGGTACTGGAGGCGCTATACACCTCGACAACAGATATCATGAGCATGCAGATGAACACCATCCAGATGACCGTATCACCCTGCATCCATGCCGTCAAACTGAAATTCCTCTTCAATCTCATCTTAAACCTTTTCTTTGCCAAGGCACGCTGCCACGGACAGTCGAGCCCCCTCTAATTCCCTAATCACATTCACACCACACAACATCAGAGCGCCCTTACAAGCTGTTTGAACTGCTCGCCACGATCCTCCATGTTCCTGAAAAGATCGAAACTGGCACAGCATGGACTCAGCAAGACCGTATCACCAGGCTTGGCCATGGCAACACATGCCTCGACACAATCCTTCATGCTATGTGTATCAGCCACAGGAATGCCCAGTCCGTCAAAGAAGTCATGCAACTTGGTATTGTCTGCACCCAGATATACAAGTCCCTTGCATTTCTTCTTCACCAGATCCTTGATGGCATTGTAGTCATTTCCCTTATCCTTACCTCCCAGGATGAGAATCGTGGGCGAGGTCATACTCTCAAGCGCATACCAGCAGGCGTCCACATTGGTAGCCTTTGAGTCATTGATATACTGCACGCCACCCACTCTGGCCACCTTCTCAAGACGATGCTCCACACCCTCGAAATCACTCAGACTATGGCGCAGGGAATCATCCTTGATGCCGCTCAGATGTGCGGCGATACCTGCGGCCAGACTGTTGTACATATTGTGCTTGCCACTCAGGCTCAATCCCTCCTGCTCCATATTGAAGGGTGTGGGACGCTCGATGACGTACTGCCCGTCAGAAATATAGCCTATCATGCCCTGTTTCTCCAGGATACTGAAAGGACACATCCTGGACTTGATGCCATATTTCTTCAGTTCCTTCCTGATGACAGGATCATCGGCCCAATAGACAAAGGCATCGTCCTCTGTCTGATTCTGGACTATACGCATCTTGGCATCGGCATAACTCTGCATACTGTTCCCATAGCGGTCCAGGTGATCGGGAGTGATGTTGAGCAAGATAGCGATATTGGCTCTGAACTTGTACATGTTGTCCAACTGGAAACTGCTCAACTCGATGATATAGTAATCAAAGTTCTTTCCCTCGGCTATCTGCAGTGCAAGGCTGCGTCCTATGTTTCCCGCCAGACCCACATTGTAGCCAGCCTCCCGGAAGATGTGATAGATAAGGCTGGTGGTAGTGGTCTTGCCATTGGAACCGGTCACACATATCATCCTGGCATGCGTGTAACGTCCGGCAAACTCTATCTCACTGATGATAGGAATACCTGCCTGACGAATTTTCTCCACCATGGGAGCGTTCTCAGGAATACCGGGACTCTTCACCACCTCGGTGGCATCAAGAATCTTCCCTTCGGTGTGATGACCCTCCTCCCACTCTATTCCATACTGAGCAAGAATCTCCCTATAATGAGGCTTTATCTGCCCGAGGTCACTCACAAAGACATCGTAACCCTTGACCTTTGCCAAAGCAGCCGCACCAACGCCGCTCTCGGCTGCACCCAAAACTACTATTCTACTCATCTTATCCCTCCTGTCGGTCAAATACTACGTGTTTATCTTATCTTCAACGTCACGATGGTCAAAGCCGCCGTGATGACAGTTATAATCCAGAAACGCATGGTTATCTTGGACTCAAGCCAACAACCCTTGGGCCAGTTCAACAGTATCCGGAAATCAGCAGGCAGCTGTCCCGGCTTGATTCTGAAGGCATCATGAATGGGAGCGCGCTTGAACACACGCCATTTCCGTCCACGTCGGTTTCCCATCTTGGCATACTGGGTCTGCAGAAGTACACTCACGCTCTCCATGAAGAATATAAAGCAAAGCAAGGGAAGGAGCAACTCCTTGTGGATGATGATGGCCACCACCGCTATGATGCCGCCTATGGCCAGACTGCCCGTATCACCCATGAACACCTGAGCCGGGTAGGCATTATACCACAGGAATCCTATCAAGGCTCCGATAAAGGCACAAAGGAAGATCACCAGTTCCTCACTGCCTGGGATAAACATGATGTTGAGATAACTGGCAAACTGAAGATGACTGCTCACGTATGCCAAGATGCCCAGCGCAAGACAGATGATGGCCGAATTGCCTGCACACATACCATCCATCCCGTCGTTCATGTTACTGCCATTGCTCACAGCCATAACGACAAACACCGTCATCAGGACAAAGATAATCCAGCCCCCCGCATTCTTGTACTTTCCCAAGAAACCAACGAAATCAGAGTAATCCAGATTGTTGTCCTTGACAAAAGGAATGGTGGTAATGGTGCTCTTCACAGGAGAACTCTTATGAACAACCACACTCTCCACACCCTGACGCTCAGTGGTGATATTCTCACGGATGACAGCATCGGGACTCATCCAAAGGGTCAAGCCCACAGCCAAGCCCAATACCGCCTGGCCCAACAACTTATAAATAGGACGAAGACCATCCTTGGTCACCTTCATCTTGATATAGTCATCCATGAAGCCAAGCATGCCAAGCCACAGCGTGGTGCCCAACATCAACAGCAGATATATATTGCGCAGACGCCCCAAGAGCAGACAAGGCACCACCGTGGCCACGATGATGATGACACCTCCCATGGTGGGCACGCCCTTCTTCTCCACGCCATAAGGATCCACATCTGCATTGCGCTGTGCCTCGTTGCCACCATGGGCATGCATCCATCGGATGAAATACTGGCCAAACCACATGGAGATGAGCAAGCTCAAGACCAATGTGAGCAGAGAGCGGAAAGAGATGTACTGCCACATACCGGCGCCCTTGACACCAAATTGCTCTAAATATCTGAACAGATAGTATAGCATCTTATCTTATACGATTACGTTTTACAAACAACCTATCAGATTCCGAATGCCTCACGAATAACCTCATGGTCATCAAAGTGGTGCTTCACCCCCTGTACAATCTGATAATCCTCGTGTCCCTTTCCTGCCACGAGTATCACATCCCCCGGCTTTGCCAGCATACAGGCTGTACGGATGGCCTCACGACGGTCCACAATGCTTATCACGCTCCTACGCTGTTCGTCGTCAAGTCCGGCAAGCATATCATCGATGATCGCCTGAGGATCCTCGAAACGAGGATTGTCACTTGTGATAATCACGCGGTCACTGTTCCTCACCGCCTCCTGTGCCATCAAGGGACGCTTTCCACGGTCCCTGTTGCCACCTGCACCACACACGGTCCAGCATTCTCCGCGATGCTGAAGCACCTCATTGACGGTCTGCAACACATTGACCAGTGCATCGGGGGTATGTGCATAATCCACGATGGCTGTCACGCCCTTTGGCGAACGAATACTCTCGAAACGTCCGTTGACAGGCTTCATGGCGCTCAACTGCACCAAAGCCTCATCGGGCGAGATACCCAGCATCACCGTGGCAGCATAGACCGCCAGCAGATTGCTCACATTGAAGCGGCCCACGAACTGGACAGAAACCTCATGACCATCCATCTCAAGGAACATACCTTCGAAACTCTCCTCCAGAATTCTCCCTTTGAAATCCGCTGCACTACGCACCGAATAGGTCCTCACCTGAGCACGCGTATTCTGTACCATCACCATACCGTTCCTGTCATCGGCATTGGTAACGGCAAATGCCTCGCAAGGCAGAGCATCAAAGAAAGCCTTCTTGGCATCACGATAGTTCTCGAAGGTCTTATGGTAATCCAAGTGATCACGTGTCAGGCTGGTGAAAATACCGCCAGCGAAGGTCAGCCCACCGATACGATGCTGATCAATACTATGGCTGCTCACCTCCATAAAGGCATACTCACACCCCTCGTCCGCCATCTGTCCCAACAGATTGTTGAGTGTAACCGCATCGGGGGTAGTGCACTCCGTAGGAATGGCCCGTCCGTCAATATAGTTGCACACGGTGCTGCACAGACCGCATTTAAAGCCCATACGACGGAATATATTGTACAGGACCGTGGCAATGGTGGTCTTTCCATTGGTACCGGTCACACCTATGAGTTTCATCCTCCGGCTGGGATTGCCTACACTGGCCGTTGCCAACGGACCAACCACCAAATCCGTGTCGGGATATACAAGATAAGTGACACCGGCAGATACCTCCTGAGGAATAGTCTCACACACCACGGTTTCCGCCCCTTGCGCAATAGCCTTGGCTATAAACTCATGTCCATCGACCTGAGTTCCCTTGAGGGCGACAAACATGTCACCAGGCTGCACGCGTCTGGAATCTATCTGTACGCTCTTAACCTCTCTGTCTACCCCTCCCACGATGTGTGAAGGCTGGCAGTTTGCAATCAGTTGGTTCAGCTTCATCTTATTCCTCTATACATTATATATATATTATTATGCTCCTCCGGAATCACTCAAGGGTGAGGGAGACGACATGTCCCTTGCCCACCTTGGTACCAGGAGCCACACTCTGGCGCACCACACGGCCCTTGCCACTCACACGCCCCCTCATATCCACTTCCTGCAACAGCAGCAAGGCATCACGTGCACCCATACCTTCCATATCGGGCACAATCCCCTTGTGCAAGGTATCCACAGTTGAGGATGGGGGGAGAGACTCTTCGCTCTCAAGCATATCCAGTACCTGCTGTGCCTTTAGCGGTTCTCCACTCACCACATCGGGAGTTCTCACCTTGGAGGTATCAGCAGCACCCCGTATGTCACAATACATATCCTTGGTCATGAGATACTGGGATATCTCGCAGAAGACAGGACCACACTGTCCGCCTCCCGAAGCAGGAGAACCGGTCTTGACAATACACACAAGACAACTATACTTAGGTTTCTCCGAGGGGAAATATCCACAGAAACTCACCATGTATCTGGTCGGGCCATTATGATAACCTCCGTTGGAAGAAGCGATCTGGGCCGTTCCCGTCTTACCGCTCACACGGAAGCGACCTCCGTTACGTCCCGCATCCCTACCCAGTCCCTCGGGATTCATAACCACGGAATCAAGGATCTCATGTATGATATCCAAGGTCTGCTGGCTACACATCTTCTCCTTGATAACCTCTGTGGGAAACTCACGCACGACCACCCCGTCCTTCAGTTCACGGGTAACAAAACGCGGTTTTACCAAACGGCCATTATTGGCGATACCATTGTAGAAAGCGAGCGTGCTCACAGGAGGCAACTGCACCTCATATCCAATGCTCATCCAAGGCAGGGCTGTTGCATACCAGTTGACCCAATGCCTTCCCTGTTTCTTGGGATGGCGTACACGTGGTTCGCCCTTACCAACAAAAGGCAGGTCGAGAGGTACACCTACGCCCAAACTATTCAGTCCACGCACATAACGGTCGGGATCCTCATGATAAGCCGCATCAATGAGACGGCTCACACCGATATTGGAACTCTTCATCAAGACACGTGTCACATTGATGGTTCCGTACCCGCCCTTGTTCCAGTTATGGTCACGCATGGTACGTCCGTACATGGGCCAGAGCCCATTGCCCGTATCCACGCGCGTGTCCTTATTAATCTTTCCATCCTCCAAGGCGACCATGATACTGGCCGTCTTGAAGGTAGAGCCCGGTTCCATCAAATCACTCACCAGATGGTTTTTCATCTCATAGTACTCACCTTCGGCTCCTCTGTACAGATTCACGATGGCCTTCACGTCACCAGTAGCCACTTCCATGACCATGGCCATACCTATCTCTCCGTTGACCGTCTTTTCCTTGAGCTTATTGCGAAGTGCTCTGTCAGCCACATCCTGTACGTCGATATCAATAGTGGTCATCAGGTCATGCCCATCCTCGGGTTCCACATCCACCAGGCTGACGCGTGCATCACGCACCTTGGTGCGATGCATAATGCCGGGCTTGCCACGCAGAATACTGTCATAGCTCAACTCCAGTCCGTTCTTGGCCTTGCCAGAGTCGGGAAGCAGATCACCCAAAGTGCGGGCGGCCAATGAGCCAAAAGGTTTCGTACGTCTGTTGACCACCTCACCATAGAATCCGCCCCTGAAACGGCTCTCACACAAGAGAGGCAGTTTCTTGCATTCGGTATATTGCACATAGGTAGCCATACGTGGATAAAGACGGCAGGGACCCGGATACTTGCCGTTCACCTTACGCAGGCAGTTCCTTCGGGCATCAACCAGCTTCTTGCGGAAATAGTCTGCGCTATAGTCCGGGAATATCCTGCCAAGGCCCTGTGCTATCTCATCCACATGGTTGTCGATGATTGAATCGCGAAAGGCCTGCGTCTTGGCACGAAGCAGACTATCCCGATCCTGCACACGAAGGTCGATATAGAGACGATATTCGGGCAAAGAAGTGGACAGCACCCGACCATCATCGGAGAGCAGGTCACCACGATTGGCTTCAATAGGAATGTTCTCACTCACAAAGCGGGCATCGACCTCCTCCCAGTACTTGCTCATGGGAGGGAACATCGTCTGCAACGCCCTGCCCAGTATGTACATAGCTACCAGGAAAACCAGGCACATAAGAGCCTGGAAACGGTTTATGGAGTTCTTCTTCCTATCTTTCATCTTCAACTCTCTGCCTATTCATTTGTAAGCAAGAAGGGCGGCTCCTTGCTCGATACCAACGTGCTGTCACCCCGCTCGCGTAGTTGACGCTCGAGCTGACTCTGCCGGGTACGTCTGGTCAACTCACTCTCGCGTGTGAGACAACGATACTTACAGTCCTTGACAGAATCGTTCAACGTCTCCTCCAACAGAATCTCCTGCTGAGCCTGATAGTTGTTGGTGACATAGGCCACCACAGCAACAAAGATAAGGAGGAAGACCGGTATGTGTCTCTTGAACCACATGCCATCCACCTGAAGAGCAGCAAGCAATTCGCGCAAATGCTTTGCGTCATTGTTCTCGCCATCCTCCCCGTTATTCACAGAACCTGCCAACTTCCTCTCCTCAGTGGGTCTGGTCTCGACCTCCACCTCCTGAGGTTCAAAAGTCTGTTCATTCTGGTGTCCAACACCTTCTGTCATTGTCTTGTATCTTCTGTTGTTTATATATCAGCACATTAACGCATCTGTCACTTGTCGGACAACTTCACAGCCACCCTCAATTTGGCGGAGCGGCTACGCGGATTCTCCATCTGTTCCTGTTCAGTGGGAATCTGAGGCTTATTGCCGAGAGGTTTCATCGGAGCGGAACTGCGTCCAAAGACATCTGTCTCCTGCTTTCCCTCCTCATTACCACTTCTCATCATATTCTTCACCATCCTGTCCTCTAATGAGTGATACGTCAGGACAGAGAGTCTGCCTCCCTCTCCCAGAACGTCTACCACTGCATGAAGCATCTGCCTCAGAGCATCCATCTCTCCATTTACCTCTATGCGCAAAGCCTGAAACACCCGGGCAAGGTCCTTCTTCTCACGATCTCTGGACAGAAGGGGTTGCAGGAGAGATACCAACTGCCCAGTGGTGAGAATCTCCTGTTGCGCACGAGCCTTCACGATTGTCGAAGCCAGTTTGCGACTATTCTTCAGTTCTCCGTAAAGATAAAACACCGAAGCCAGCTGCTCCTCCGTATAATCTCTGAGCACAGTGCGTGCAGAGGATTTGGCTCTCTGGTTCATGCGCATATCCAAAGGAGCATCCTGACGAAAACTAAATCCGCGAGCAGCATCATCCAAATGGTGACTGCTCACACCCAAGTCCGCAAGGATACCATCCACGTGCTCCACACCATAATAACGCATCCAATTCTTCAAGAAGCGGAAGTTACTCCTCACAAAGGTGAAACGCGGGTCATCAATAGCTCCCTTCATGGCATCAAGGTCCTGATCGAAACTATACAAATGACCCTCAGCCCCCAGACGGCGCAGAATCTCTCTGCTATGCCCACCACCACCAAAGGTAAGGTCTACATAGACACCATCAGGACGCACATCCAATCCATCTACGGTCTGATGTAACATTACAGGTATATGGTACGTCTCGCAATTCATCGTATCCCTTTTTACTTCTTCTACACCGCAAGCGCTGGAGCCTTTCTTATTCCTGAGGCCTCATCATCTCTTCCAAACTGTCAGCCAAGGTGTCAGGCGAATCGGAGAGCGCCTCGGCTGCCTGCCTGTTCCAGATCTCAATCGTATCATCCACTCCTATGAAGCGAACCTCCGACTGTATGTTGGCCTCATCCAAATATCTGCGTGGAATCAGCAGACGGCCATTACTGTCCAATGTCATGTCCTCTGCCCCTGCCACAAAACGACGCAAGGCATCACGCCCCTGCCTGTCAAACATACTTGTACGGGCGGCCAAGGCATCAACCTGACGGTTCCACACCTCTGCCGGATACAACACCAGGCAACATTGGAAGACATCACGACGAAGCACCAATCCTGCAGATTCCTCACGCTGCAGAATCTTTCGGAACGAACTGGGAACGAACACGCGTCCCTTGTCGTCCACCTTTGCATCTATGTTGCCAGTAAACCTCATCGCACGTACTTCTTATATAAGTCTTTATGTAATTTTTGGCAAAGATATGTAATTCCCCACAATTCCCCACATCTTTTTCCAAATAATTTTTTAGCAAACTTTCACATTGCATTTTACGTCTTAAAAATCAAGAATCAGGAGTTACTCTTTTCCTCCGATAAAATGGGCAAAAACAGTTATCTTCCACCATCTTATCAACTTGAATACAATAATTTTCCGAAGTTTCATTTTTACCGTGGGGAGAATTTCCTTAAATTTGCAGCACAAAGATATTTATCTTATGAAAAATCGCATCAAACACTCCCTCAAAACCAAGTTGCAGCAACTCCGCTGCAATCTGTCACGTACCACATCCGTACGATTATCCAGACCCGGCATCATGTGTTGCTGTCTCCTCCTGCTCACCATGAACATGACAGCCAACGGGAAACGAAGAGAGAGACGTTCCGTCGTACTCATTGAAACAAGTGTGGGAAACATACGTGTGGCTCTCTCTGACGACACCCCCATGCACCGCAACAACTTTCTCAGGCTTGTCTCTAAAGGATACTATGACGGGACACTCTTTCACAGAGTGATAGAAAACTTCATGATCCAAGGTGGAGATCCCGATTCAAAGGATGCGGCTCCCGGCGTGGAACTCGGTAACGGAGAGCCCGACTACAGGATTCCCGCAGAGTTTGACCTGCCTTTTCTCTACCATTGGCGAGGAGCCTTGGCTGCAGCCAGAGAAAGCGATGAGTATAACCCTGAACGGGAAAGCAGCGGAAGCCAGTTCTACATTGTCTGGGGCAAGAAACAGAAGGCATCTGACATCCGAAAGGTTACAGACATGCTGGAAGAAAAAGGCATCAAGCTCACCTCACATATGATAGACGAATACATGACACGAGGAGGGACACCTCATTTGGACGGACAATACACCGTATTCGGCGAAGTCATCGAAGGGCTGGAAGTTGTCGGAAAAATCCAAGGAGTAAAAACCGACAAGAACGATCGCCCCATAGAGGACGTGAGAGTAATCCGCATGACCGTCGAACGGCTAAGTTCGAAAGCACGGCGCCCCACCCGGCCATCCAGATGACAGAAAAGCATCCTCATCTTTGATTTTTAATCCAGTGCACCCTTTCCCATTCTATGGAAATTGTGTAATTTTGCACACTCACCAAGCGGTTGATTTTACAGAACAAGAAATAGCGACACAAGATGGCAGAAACAAGGAAAATCCAGCGTGCACTGGTCTCCGTATTCCACAAGGACGGATTGGAAGAAATACTGCGCACCCTCCATGCGCAAGGCGTAGAATTGCTTAGTACAGGCGGGACACAGCAATTCATAGAACAACTGGGCATTCCCTGCGCCCGCGTGGAAGACGTTACCACCTACCCAAGCATCCTGGGCGGCAGAGTAAAGACCCTTCACCCCAAAATCTTTGGAGGAATTCTGGGCCGCCGTGCACTCGAGAACGACCAAAAACAGATGGCACAATATGATATTCCCAACATCGACCTGGTTATAGTAGACTTGTATCCCTTTGAAGATACGGTCAAAAGCGGAGCCTCTGATGCCGATATCATCGAGAAGATAGACATTGGCGGTATCAGTCTCATACGCGCCGCCGCAAAGAACTTTACCGATGTGATTATCGTTCCGTCAAAGGCAGAATACAAACCTCTGCTTGAACTGTTACAGAAAAACGGTGCGCAAAGCGAGATAGAGGAGCGTCAGTGGTTTGCCACGCGCGCCTTTGGAGTCAGCAGCCACTACGATACAGCCATTCACCAATGGTTCGAGAGTAAATAAGCACCTGATTGTGCCATAAAGATTCCCATTTTTAAGAAAAGACTAATATGAGTTGGTTTTCATTCAGCAAAGAAATGGCCATGGATCTGGGGACGGCCAACACCATCATTATAAGCAATGGTAAGATCGTGGTCGACGAACCCAGTGTGGTGGCTCTCAACCGCAGGACGGAGCGCATGATAGCAGTAGGCGAGAAGGCTAAGATGATGTACGAGAAGACAAACCCCGACATCGAAGCCATCAGACCACTGGGTGACGGTGTGATTGCCAATATGAGTGCCTGCGAGCAGATGATGCGGGGACTCATCAAGATGGTGCACACCGGCGGCTACCTGTTCTCCCCCAGTCTGAAGATGGTCATCGGCGTGCCCAGCGGAAGCACGCAGGTGGAGTTGCATGCTGTACGTGACTGCGCAGAACATGCAGGCGCGAGAGAAGTGTACCTGATCTACGAACCCATGGCATCGGCCATCGGTATCGGCCTTGATGTACTGGCACCAGAGGGAAACATGATTGTGGACATAGGTGGCGGAAGCACCGAGATCGCAGTCATCAGTCTGGGCGGACTGGTAGTAAACAAGAGCCTGCGCATAGCAGGTGACGAACTGACGGCAGACATCCAGGAATACATGAGCCGGCAGCACAACGTGAAGGTCAGCGAGAGGATGGCCGAGCGTATCAAGATTCACGTGGGCGCCGCACAGACCGACCTGGGAGACGACGCTCCTGAAGACTATATCGTGTACGGCCCCAACAAGATTACAGGACTCCCCATGGAGGTACCCGTATGCTATCAGGAGATTGCCCACTGCCTGGAGAAGACATTGGCCAAGATTGAGGCAGCCGTACTGGCAGCACTGGAAGAGACCCCGCCCGAACTATATGCAGATATCGTAAAAAATGGAATCTGGCTGAGCGGTGGCGGAGCATTGCTGCGAGGACTTGGCAAGAGACTGACCGACAAGATAAACATTGAGTTCCACGTGGCCGAGGATCCCTTGCATAGTGTGGCCAAGGGCACAGGAATTGCTCTGAAGAACATACAGAATTTCTCCTTCTTGATGTAATTCAATACCGTTGGGAGAACTTATCAATAGAATAACGAAAAACATCCACTGGGGAATATTCCTTCTCTTGGAATCCCTCAGTGGATGGCTACTTTTCCGATTCAACACCTACCAAGGCAGTATATGGTTTACACAAGCCAATACCGTGGCCGCCTGTGTGATGGAATGGGAAGAGCGGATATTGTCGTACATACACCTTGCCAAGCAAAACGAATACCTGACCAGGCAAAACGTAGTACTGCAATACAACATGAGTATCATGCGAAGCCAATTGGACAGTCTGCGCCATATACCGTCCTTCACTGAGCAGGAAGAGGCCAAAGTGACCGAAGGCATGCATCTGATACCTGCCAAAGTGGTGACAAATAGCGTACACCGCAAAGACAACTACCTCACGATCAATGTAGGACAAAAAGATGGGGTAAGACCTGAGATGGGCGTCGTAAGCGGTACAGGAGTGGTGGGTATTGTATATCGAGTGACAGACCATTATGCCTTAGTGATGTCCGTACTCAACAGCCAGTCCAATATCAGTTGCCGACTCCGGGAAACAGGATATTTCGGTTACCTCAAATGGAATGGCGGCAATCCCCTGCATGCGATTATGGACGACGTGCCCAGGCACGCACAGATACACGAAGGAGACATCGTGGAGACCAGTGGTTTCAGCAATATGTTTCCTCCAGGATTGTTCCTGGGCAGAGTGGCACAAATCAACAACAGCCCTGACGGTATGGCTTATCGGCTGGATGTGCAGATGAGTACTGACCTTTCAAACATCAGAGACGTGTGTGTGATTGAATACGAGAGCCGTGCCGAACTGGATTCGTTAGAAATTCGCCAACAAAGAGAATAGCACGTATGATACCTACAATACTGAAAAGGCTGGCACAGCTACTCCTTCTCCTGGCTCTGCAAGCACTCATTCTGAACCACATGAACCTATGGGGAATAGGTACGCCGATGATAGGCGTACTCCTGTTGGTGTATCTGCCCATGAATACTTCACGAACTGCAGCCATACTGTGGGGATTTTCAATAGGGCTACTGACAGACATCTTCTCCAACACCCCAGGTATGGGCAGTGCCGCCATGACGCTCACCGCCATGCTCCGTCCCAGCATCCTGGACATGCAGGCTCCCAAGGATGCCCCCGAGGACCTTATTCCCACCTACCACTCCATGGGCACATGGAATCATGTGAGATACATATTCACCTTGTTCCTGGTTCATCACACCTGCTATTTCATGCTGGAGAGTTTCTCCATCTCACACATCAGACTTGCAGGGATACATCTCCTGGCCAGTATGGGCACCTCACTCCTATTCGCCTTCTCACTTGAGACACTAAGAAACACCAAGAAATAACCTCCCCTCCCTGCATCCATGAAGGCTAACTACGAACTTGAAAAACGCAAGTATGTACTCGGCAGCATTGCCGTGGGCATCATTGTGGTCTACCTGATTCGTCTGTTTGCCCTGCAGATGCTGAGTGAGGATTTCAAGAGGAACGCTGATTCGAACGCATTCCTGAGACGCATTCAATATCCAGCCCGAGGAGTCATCACCGATCGTAATGGCAAACTGTTGGTATATAACCAGCCTGCCTATGACCTGATGGTGGTCATGACCGAACAGGTGGGTGTGGATACCCTCGACCTCTGCCAAAGCCTTGGTATCAGCCGTGAATGGTATGAACGGCGCATGGAAGAAATAAGAGACCAGCACAGGAATCCCGGATACAGCCGCTACACACAACAACTCTTCATGAGCCAACTATCCGCTGAAGAATGCAGCAGATTCCAAGAGAAGATCTTTCGTTTCCCGGGATTCTACATTCAGAAGCGCAGCATACGTCAGTACAGATATCCCTACGCCGCCCAGGTATTGGGTGACGTGGGAGAGGTAAGCCCTGCAGAACTGGAAGCTGACGATTATTACCGTCGTGGCGACTATTCCGGAAAACAAGGTGTAGAGAAATCCTACGAAAAACAGTTAAGAGGCGAGAAAGGCACAGAGATTCTGCTTCGTGATGCCCGTGGACGTATCAAGGGACATTATATGAACGGGCAGTTTGACAATGCACCCATACCGGGCAAGAACCTCACGCTAAGCCTTGACGTGGATCTGCAAGCCTTAGGAGAACGTCTCATGACAGGCAAGAAAGGAAGCATCGTCGCCATAGACCCTGCCACAGGGGGCATTCTGTGCATGGTATCAAGTCCCACTTATGACCCACGCATACTGGTGGGCCGACAAAGGGGAAGAAGCCATGCCAAACTGAGCCAGGACACCAGACATCCCCTACTCAACCGTGCCATCATGGGACAATACCCGCCCGGATCCACCTTCAAGACAGGTCAGGCACTTACATTCTTGCAGGAAGAGGTCATTACCCCTTCAACCACCTTTCCATGCAGCCACGGCTTTCATTTCGGGCACCTCAAGGTGGGATGCCACGGACACCCGTCCCCGTTGCCCCTTGCTCCTGCCATAGCCACCTCCTGCAATGGCTACTTCTGCTGGGGGCTGTATTACATGTTCGGCAACAGGAAGAAGTACAAGAGCGTTCAGGATGCCATGACTCGATGGAAAGACTATATGGTCTCCATGGGATTCGGTTACAAACTGGGCATCGACCTGCCAGGTGAAAAACGCGGTATGATACCCAATGCCCAGTTCTACGACAAGGCCTACAGGGGGAGTTGGAATGGTCTGACCATCATCAGCATCTCTATCGGACAGGGAGAAGTCAACCTCACCCCACTCCAGATAGCCAATTTAGGAGCCACCATCGCCAATCGTGGATTCTATTACATCCCACACATTGTGCAGAAGATACAAGACGAAGAGCTTGACTCCGCCTACACACAGAAGCATTATACGATGGTAGAACGCAAGCACTACGACACCGTGGTGGAAGGGATGCGGAAGTCTGTGCTGGGCGGAACCTGCAGAGCCGCCAACAACCCTTGGTATGAAGTATGCGGAAAGACAGGTACTGCACAAAACCCACACGGGCAAGACCATAGTGTCTTCATGGGATTTGCGCCACGTGAGAATCCCCAGATTGCCATCTGTGTGTACGTTGAGAATGGCGGATGGGGAGCCACCTACGGGGTACCCATCGGAGCACTCATGATGGAACAGTACATCAACGGACATCTCTCACCCGAGAGTGAACAGAAAGCTGCAACGTACGAAGACAAACACCTATTCAACCCCACCGACTATGTCACCATCAACAACTGACAGGATAAAACGCTCACCGCAAATCATCAAGTCCATCGACTGGATTACGGTATGCCTCTACGTGGCTCTGCTCGCATTGGGATGGATGAGTGTATGCGGAGCCAGCTATGACCTGGAGCAAGGCTATAACTTCCTGGATTTTTCCACACGTAGCGGTATGCAGATTGTATGGATCGGGACATCGCTACTTCTGGGCTGTGTCATCCTCATGACCGATGATCGCCTCATAGAGTCCCTCTCCTATTTCCTATATATCTTCATGCTGTGCCTATTGTTTGTCACACCGTTTCTTGCCCATGACATCAAAGGCTCCATGTCCTGGATCAAGATAGGAGCATTCAGCATCCAGCCTGCCGAATTTGCCAAGTTCACCACGGCACTCTGCATAGCCAAGGTGATGAACTCCTATGGCTTTGATATGTCGAGATGGCGTGATTTCCTGCTTTGCACAGCCATCATCATCGTTCCGATGGGACTGATTGTCATGCAGAAGGAGACAGGGAGTGCACTGGTGTACGCCAGCTTCTTCCTCATGCTCTATCGCGAAGGAATGCCCGGTGGAATCCTCTTCGCTGCGGTCTCGGCCGTAGTTTATTTCGTAGTGGGCGTTCGCTTCTCCGAAGTTGCCATTTGGCCTGGTTCACCAGTATCTCTGGGTACTGCACTTGTGCTTGCACTTGTACATCTGTTTACGGTGTTGCTGGTCAAGGCCTATACCCCCGACCGTCAAGTGGTACGGTACATCCTTTGGTACGGACTGGCTGCGGAATGCTCTGCTCTGCTCTTCTGCCACTACGTGATTCCCTTCGACATCACATGGGTCCTGCTTATCGTCTGCATCCTCATGATTCTGTACCTGATATGGCTTTCCCTGCGTGAACAGATGATGCGCTACCTATATATCGCATTCTTTGCCATAGGGAGCCTCACCTTCTTCTACTCTGCGAATTTTGTCCTCAATGATGTGATGGAACCACATCAGCAGACACGTATCCGAGTATTGCTTGGTCTGGAAGATGATCCCCGTGGAGCAGGCTACAATGTGATACAGGCCAAGATCGCCATCGGTTCAGGCGGACTGCGTGGCAAAGGATTCCTGAATGGAACACAAACGAAACTTCGCTATGTGCCCGAGCAAGACACCGATTTCATCTTCTGCACCGTAGGTGAAGAAGAAGGATTCCTGGGTTGTGCTGCCGTTCTGGGACTCTTTCTGGCACTCATTCTGCGCCTCATCCATCTGGCGGAGCGTCAGCCATACACCTTTGGACGTGTCTATGGATATTGTGTCATGAGTGTTTTTCTCTTCCATGTCTTTATCAATGTGGGCATGGTGTTGGGACTTACGCCTGTTATAGGCATACCGCTGCCCTTCTTCAGTTATGGCGGCTCTTCCTTATGGGGATTCACTATCCTGCTCTTTGTCATGCTTCGTATAGATGCAGGCAGGAACCGTATGCGTCGGAGCTAATCATCTGTGTCCTCACGGGCAGACACCTTAAGACCTACATCGGTAATCCCATATATCCTTTCACTGGCCATCAGATGCCAGACCCTCAGCTGACGACACAATCCCGCTGAATCCGCGACCAGAGACACGGCATCAGTGCTGTACTCCATAAAGTTCATGCCATGCCCAGTGAAGATACCACCTGCATCTGTCATGTTCACGCAAAGGGTGTCAGTATGCAGCACATTCCGTGAGGAATCAACTTGCTGCAAGGCAAGCCAAAAGTCAACATACGGATATGAACGCATGGCACGAACCTCCACCTCGATACTGCATCCCTCCCTCTCCATACCATCGGGTAACAGGAATGACATCGTATCCTGTCTGTCCCATCCCCGTTCGGGGAGAGGGAGATAAGTGTGGTAACAGGTATTTCGTTCACATCCGACCAGCAGCAGAGCCGTCAGCAACACATAGGTCCTGCCTGTCCTGTTCTTCATTCTCTATCCGGTCTGGGAGCCTTTGGGCTGTTGTTCTCTCTGGGACGGGTTTCATGAGGACGGTTGGGACGTCTGCGATTCTGCTCTCCTCCATTCTGGCTGTTGGCATTCTCGTTGTGTACCTGTTGGCGACGCTGCTCACGAGGACGATCATTCTGCGGTTTCCGTCCTTCCTCCATGACAGCGGCCTCTGTCCCCTCCACATGCGGTCTTCCATTACCACCGCCATTCCTTTTCTTCTTCTTTTTCTTCTTGTCAAAGCGGTTCAAGTCTTCCTGGGTGGCCAGGTCAACGGCACGATCCGGTTGCTTGCGTCCGCCCTCCTCCAGTGTCTCCGGCTTCTCTCCCCGCTTGTTCATTTCTATGATATCCATGGCCCGCTGTGCATGGATAGTGACCAGATTGGCAGCCATACGCTTGTCTGTGGAGTAGGTGACCATGCCCGAAAGGATATCACACTTAAAGAAGAAGTAGTCGCCCTCCATGCTTTGCAACTGGATGTCACGTGGGGGAAGTTTTCTGTAAGCCTCTACATACTGGTCCACTTCATAGTTCATACAGCACTTCAACTTTGCACATTGGCCGGCAAGCTTCTGCGGATTACGGCTCAAATCCTGAAAACGTGCGCTTCCCGTACCCACACTCACAAAATTCTTCATCCAAGTGGCACAGCACAGTTCACGTCCGCAAGGTCCGAAGCCTCCTATACGTCCGGCCTCCTGACGTGCACCTATCTGCTTCATCTCTATCCTCACATGGAAGGCATCGGCAAGTACCTTGATGAGCTGACGGAAATCCACACGACCGTCAGCAATATAATAGAAGATGGCCTTGTTGCCGTCGCCCTGATATTCCACATCTCCTATCTTCATCTCCAGCCCAAGGTCCTTGGCAATCTGTCGGCTGCGTATCATGGTATCGTGTTCCAGAGCTTTTGACTCCTGATATTTCTCCATATCCGCAGGGCGTGCCTTCCTGTAGATGCGACGTATCTCCTCGTTACTCTTGAGGTTGGCTTTTTTCATCTGTAATGGCACAAGCTTGCCTGTAAGGGTAACCGTCCCGATATCATGTCCGGGATTTGATTCCACTGCCACTACATCCCCTTTCTCCAAGGGAAGGTTATTGATGTTATGGTAATATCCCTTTCGGGTATTCTTGAACTGCACCTCCACCAGGTCTGTTGTCTCGTTGTTGCCAGGTATGTCAGCCAAGTAGTCATACACATTCAGTTGTGCATAGTGTCCAATATGACAACCTTTTCTGCAGAGGCCGTTTCCCGCACCTCCACTCTTATATTTGCATTCCATATATATATTACTGTCTTATGAGGATAATCATCTTGAGGGCGAAGACGAAGAACACCATCTTGGGATTCACGTTCTGCTCTATGTCCCTTTGTGCTTGCGACATCTCGTCCATGATGCCTATTACGTTACGTTCGTTGATAAACGGAGCGAAACGCTCACTGAATTGTCTTTCCTCCCGTGTCTGATAAGTAAGTGCAGGGACATGAAAGTTATAGATAAAGTTTTCGCGCAGCAGATGCTGGAAATGTGCCAGCATGCGTTTCTGCCTTTCACGTCCCATGGCAGAGACCGACAGGGACCATTGGCGAAGTTCCTTTATCTTACGGGCATAACAGAGGCGCATCAGCTCCATAAAGTATGTATTGAACTCCTGGTTCTCACCTTTTGCCTGCACCTGCTTGAGTGCCTCTGTATAGTTACCCTGAACCACTCGTGCCATTTCCCGCGCCTGTTCAGGAGCCACCCCTTCCCGTTGCATCAGCACCTGGGCAATCTCTTCCTCAGCAAGCGGTGGAAGCGTGATTCGCTGCACTCTGCTCTGTATGGTACCCAGCACCTGTTCGGGCTGCAGACTTACCAGGATGAAGTGTGTACGCTCGGGTGGTTCCTCAATGAGTTTGAGCAATTTGTTTGCAGGAGCAGCATCCATCAGTTCGGGCAACCACTGTAGCACCACGCGTCGTCCGCCCTGGCTTGGCTTGAGTGACAGACATTGCTGCAGGCGGTCACTCTCCTGCACATAGTGTGTCATCTGCTGGTTTCCTGCCTTGATATCCGCGAGCCACATCTCTGCATCGAAATAGATACTTTGCTGCAGTTGCTCTCGCCACTGGGGCATGTAATCCACCGAAGTGGGTTTATCCGTACTCTTCGCTTTATACACGGGAAATGAGAAGTGCTGGTCAGGATGCGCCCAGTCTGCTGTCATACGGCAACTGGCACAAGTCTCGCACGGGCCATTTTCAAGAGGATGTTCACACAGCAGATGGCGAGCCAACGCAAGGGCCAGAGGCATGGCGCCTGCTCCCTCCCGACCAGTAATCATCAGAGCATGAGGCATACGTCCTTCCCGCACCATTCTCTGCAAATGCTGCTTGATCTCCTGCTGGCCTATGACATCCGAATACGTTACTGCACTCATCCCTACGTCTTGATTCTATACAATCTCGACCATCTTCTAATAGATCTGTTTAGCTATCTGAGCTATGCTGTCCACGGCACTGACGGTGTAGAAATGCAGACTTCGTGCACCCTGATGCATCAGTTGGCGACATTGCTGCACACTCCATTCTATGCCCACCTGCTTCACCTCCTCATCAGTGCGGCATTTAACAGCCTCACGATAGAGTTCCTCTGGCAAATCACAATGGAAAGTCTTGGGTACCATCGTAAGCTGACTGAGCTTGGCCAAAGGTTTGATGCCGGGAATGATAGGAATGCTGATACCTGCCTCACGGGCGCGCTCCACGAACCGGAAATATTTTCCGTTATCATAGAAAAGCTGTGTGACAGCATACTCCGCTCCGGCATCAGCCTTCATCTTCAGCGCAAACAGGTCAGCCTCCATATTGGCTGCCTCCTCATGTTTCTCCGGGTAACAAGCCACACCATAACGGAATGGTTCGCCCTTGCATTTCATGGGAGTTCCGTCCCAGAAATAGCCGTTGTTGAACTGATTTATCTGTTCAATGAGTTCCGTAGCGTGAGCAGGGCCATCACCCGTAGGCTTAAAGGAGCTTTCCTCTTTGGCCTTGTCTCCCCTAAGCACCAGCAGGTCACTGATACCAAGGAACTGCAAGTCTATCAACATATACTCCAGGTCTTCCCTGCAGTTGCCGCTACACACGATATGAGGCACCACAGGAATCCCATATCTCTGCTGAATGGAAGCGGCAATGGCAATCGTGCCAGGACGCCGGCGTACACGCTGACGCTGCACCAGTCCACCCTCCAGGTCATGATATACATATTCACTGCGGTGGCTTGTGATATTGATATAGAGAGGACTGAACTCCCTGAGTTGCTCTATCGTGCGAAACAGGTTTCCTGTCCCATTTCCTTTCAGGGGCGGCAACACCTCAAAAGAAAAGGCCGTTCCCTGATGACGATTGATCATATCTGTTATGCTACTCATCGTGTAATTCTATAACTGGGAAAGGGGGTCATTGACCACAATACCCCTAATTGGGTGTAAAATTACACATATTCCTGATATCCTGCAAGCAATAATTTCTGAAATGCCTCGTCTCGATGAAGATGGGGCACACACTTGATGGGAGCACCTATCGTTATCCCGGCTCTATCGACACCACAGAAGGGTACCATCCTGTGCTTGTCCCTGAGCATCCACTGTCATATGGGTTGTGCGGCTGTTGTTGTAGAAGTTTATACGTGCCTCACCGGTCTCATTCAAACGCACATCAGGATTCCAGTAGAGCGTACGCCTATAGTCGGCTTCCCCCTCGGCCAAGACACGCTTGCTGTAATCGGGAGAATAAAACTCCGCGGGAACGGCAAACCCGTCCAGCACATAGTGGCGATCCCGGTAAGTCATCCGGCGACTGCCATCGGGGAAAGGATACTTCACCAGTTTGGTCTTGGGCATATTGGCTCCATAATAAAGCGGACTTCCCTCCATGCGCGGACTATAATCGGAGTAAAGTACATAACGGTCCCACACGCCATTACCCCTATACTCACGTGACTCCCCAGGTGAAAGCTGCAAATGAGCATCTGCACCCATTCCACCTATGCCCATGGCACCGGTGGGCCGTGTAAGAGAAAATGTCCCAGACATCAAATACTTGCGGGCATATATGGAATCCTCGGGAATGGACAGTCCGAGCAGATCGCGCCGTGTCTTGCCATAGCCATAACGGACATCGAAGGCCGGTTCGGCATCCTCCTCTGACCTTGCCATACTGTTCCTGACACCATCCAATCCATAGTCAGCCACCATAATCCGCATGAAATCCTGCCCGAGGTCGGCCTCCATGTTCTGAGCCACATCGGCATCCAGCAAGAGTACTGGCCATGTATCGTCAAACCTCCTGAGCATTGTGCGTCTGGTCCGCACAGTCACCTCACTCATAAGCGTGCCGTCAACGGGCATCCCTGCCATATCGCCAGAAGGCGGAAGCAGAGGCAGATGGTCCTGATAATGGACGTAGGGCTTCACATGCTTCGGATAGGGCCAGCAGATACGTGCCAGATAAGTGGCTTCGTTTGTCAATCCCTTTTTGCCCATCCTGATTCTCTCGGCCAAAGGAAGGTCCCAGAACTCCTCGTTGGGAGCCTGCTGCTGAATCCAATTATAGGGCTCATCCTTCTTCCATCGGGTAGTGTCGGCCACACTGAGGAAGAATGCAGCCTGCCCATAGAACGGAGGTAACTGCAGACGAAAACCGCCTTGTCTGCTCACACTCTCGTAAATGATGCCATCGTCCTCTCCCTGCAGCATGAGCTCGGCATACACCTTCAGTTCCTTACGCTTGGGACTGTTTGCCTCCATCTTGTCCAACGCCCGCTTCTGATTCACCTCTTCATAGGATGTGTTCTCCGGTCTGTGTGCGCTCTGCGAGATGTCGTTCCCAGACAGGATCCTGCCGACCGGATTGGCAACATCATACTCCGTACCGCTGCCATTCTTGCCCACATTAACGTCGGGGGTGCCTGAAACAGCATCATGCCAATGGCTGTTGTTGTAAGTGCTGCACACGAGTATGGGACTCTGTTCGGCAGGCTGTGACAATTCCCACACACCGCGCACAGCCATGCTCTTCCAGTCAAACCTCCGCCAGCCCTGAGTCATCATGAGCAGGTCCAAGGCAGCACGATGCTCCTGGTCGTCCTGCTCGAAATACCAGCCAGGATGGGGCACAAATCCGCGTATCTCACTGGAGAGAAGCATCTCTGTAAGGATATTCCCATTGTCATACAGGCAGTCGCTCCTGTCCCCGTCCCTCACCGTCAGCGATATATTGCTGCGTCCCTCCACCGACCTCAGCGTGAGTGACACTGGTTCGCAGGGTTTGTACTCTGCCTTCAAACCCGTAATGGTGAGCGTGGGCTTCATCAGCTCCTGGCCCCGACGGAAGAACAGGCGATCGGCATAGACATGTCCCTGCTCATCGAAGACCGTAAGTTGATACACACCCGGAGCCTCCAGCAGAGAGTCACTCATATTGTACAGACTGCGGCCTGCCTCATCCTCCAGCTCCTCCAACCCATGGGCAGCCAACAGACGTCCCTCGTGCATGAGACTTACGGCCAGACTGTCGGCAGGCAAGTCATCGGTATGGGCTATCTGCGCTATACATCCGGCTTCGTCCTGCATCACCCGAAGGGACACGCCCGTATGATTCATCTGAGGCAGAGGCACAGCAACGGCTCTTCCATCGGATGCCACAAACCGTGCTTCTCGCTCCATCCCACCGACAGGAGTGAGCGAGAGCACTCCGCGTCCACGGTTCTGCACATGTGCCGTGTCGCCATCATACACCAAACATCCTTCGGCCCACTCCCCATCGTCCCACGTGGCTTCGTAAGCCATTCGGCAGGGAAGCCCTGCCACCAGATTGCCTCCTTCGGGGTACAGAGAGACCTGAAGGATGCGCTCCTTAGAGTCATTCTTGTAAATCCTGCGCATGGCACGCAAGGTCATATCCCGGGAAAAGTCACCAGGAACTTCCGGTCGGTCGTATACCGGGAACACACGGCTGTATAGTTTCTCATAATCGCGGTAGTACTCCCGCTCCTGCTGCTCGGAATCAAAGGTACGTCCGAAACTTCCGGAATGCGGACGCTCATACCCTCCCCAATTGAGTTGCCAGCGCGTGTAGGCCCGCAACTCATAGTAACCGGCATACTGCGTGGGCTTGTTCAGCGCAAAGAACCCCTGCCCGTGTCCCTTACGCATCTGAATCAGCTTGCGTTCCAGCATGTAACCCTCCTGGCTGTAGAGCTCCACATAGAGAACCCCACTCACATCCGAAGGACGGTCGGTATCAGTCCTGCGTGTATAAGCCGAGAACCATATGGTGTCACCCAGCTGATAGCAGGTATTGTCCATGTGCACGTATATCTTCTCCTGAGGAATGGTCCTGCCGAAGGCTGCCTGCCGCTCTGCCAGTCTGTATCGTGGGGAGAAGGCCGACAGGCTGATGTCCGCCTTACGCCGGGCAGGATTCCATTGGCCGTCAGACTCCTTCTGTCCCGCCTGGGCAAGGCAGACCACCTGCTTCTCACGCTCCGTCAGTTTCACCACCTCGGCCGAAGCCCACAACAGGGAGTCATATCCTGCCTCGTCCATGGCATTCAGCATATTCCCTCTCACGGCTACGCCCTGCCCCCGGTCGCCCAATTCCGTTCCGGTGAGGCTGAACAGGAATGCCTGCCCATGAAACTTAGGTCCGTCTATCTGCATGTCAGCATGGTCCACCTCGGTCATCCCATTGGTGTGACGATAATCGATGTTGATGCGTGACACCACGTTCTCCACCCTGAATGTCCCCTGATTCCCGATGGTGGTCATCTGCATGCTGGGCATGCTGGCCTCGAAGCGCAGCAAGTGTCCCGAAGAGACCCCAACGTACAACGTGCCCTCTAT
>JBJEKL010000099.1:33592-37534 GCA_051878615.1 Bacteroidaceae bacterium
CTGGCCACCAGGATGGCATCTATCAGGTCGTTTATCTTGTCCGACTGCTCCAGAACACGGCAGAAGTAATAGCCCTGCACCTCCTTGTGCTTCCTGTATTCATCCTCCAGCCTGCGCGACAATGCCGCCAGCAGCTTCTTCACATTCACAGGCTTCACCGTCACCTCGCGCAGCCATCTGCTGCAGGGCTGCATACGTATCTCCTGCAGGGAGGACCTTGTGGACAGACTCTGTGCGACGTATCCCACGAAGGTCACCCTGATGCTATCGGCCTTCCCACCGACAAGCACGAAGTCTCCTTCCTCGTTGGTTAGGCATCCCCTCCCATCGGATGCGTACACCTGTGCATAAGGCAACGGCTCCCCCGTCTCGGCATCCACCACCCTGCCCGCTATGGGATTCTGACCCCATACCGAGAGGGAGAGGATGGAGAAAAGGATGGAGAGCATCCTGAGGTGGAATGAATGTCTGGTTCTCATTGTGTATGTCTGGCTCCAACTGCCGCAAATATAGCCATTTTCCCAGCCACAGCCAAACGGGGGGGGGGGAAATCTGGCAGCATCAGGGACAAGGGCTTCCACAGGACTCATACATACTGCCGGGAGCAATCAAAATGACCCTTGTTAGGGGTACTTCGATGACCCTTGTTAGGGGTACTCTGATGACCCTTGTCTGCTGCTCATGACACAGTTCTCTATGCTATATGTTCTCAGTATTTGTGCAATAGCGCTCTGCTTCCTGAAGGACAGCGCGTCATCGGACAGGCATAATCCCGGCTCACCCGCATGGTTATTCCATGGAGCCTCCTTCTCAGCCCGTTGCCAGAACCTGTACATTGTACAAGAAAAGGCATACTACAAAGAATCCCCACCGGCAATGCCAGCAGGGATTCTGTATTCGGGAGATATCTGACCATGCGTCACTTCCATTCCGGTACGCCCGAACCGCTCTCGTACACACCCATCAGATGGATGCGGAAGAGCAGGGTGCTGTAAGCAGGGATGGCAGAAGATGACTCTGAGCCATAGGCAAGTTCACAGGGGATATACACCATCCAGTCGTCACCCTTGACCATATACTGGAGGGCCGTTCCGAAGCCCTCTGTGAAGGACTTCACGGCACCCACCTGAGGTGCGGCCGTAGCAGGATTGTATTCACCATAATAGGTCTGGGTAAAGACCGCCATACGTGATTCCATGCTGCCATCTGCAGTCTCATACTCTGTGGGCATGATCCATCCGCGGAAACTCAGATGGATACTGTCGGTGTAGGCGGGAGACATCTGCCCGTCACCACGTGAGACGATACGGCAGCAGATGCTGTCGGTGAGCGGACCCCTGGTCTCAGTACTGCGCTGCAGAGTCTTATACATGCGCCATTCGCAATGTTTTTCCCACTCGTCGCCATACTGAGCCTTGGCCTGGCTGATGGCAGTGCGTGCGGAGTCGGCCACGGAGGCAAACCATTGAATATTGCGCACCTGCCAGTTGTAGTAAGGATTCCACTCGTCGGTGTTCTCCTCACAGGAGGTCAACAGGCAGGCCGCTCCCACAAGAGCAGCCATACAGAAGGCCATAGCCCTCAGGCGGCGATGTATATGTACCATATCTGAATCGTGTGTTTATGCAAGTTTCTTGAGCAGAGATTCGATGCTGACCTTCTCCTCCACCAGGCCCCTCAGCGAGTCGATGCTTACACGGGTCTGCTCCATGGTATCGCGGTCACGCAGGGTGACGGTATTGTCCTCCAGAGTCTGCTGGTCGACGGTCACACAGAAGGGACATCCAATGGCATCCATACGACGATAGCGCTTGCCTATCTGGTCCTTCTCCTCATACTTGCAGTTGAAGTGGAAGCGCAGGTCGTTGAAGATCTCGAGCGCCTTCTCAGGCAGACCGTCCTTCTTGGTGAGAGGGAAGATGGCAAGCTTGACAGGAGCCAGGGCGGCAGGCAGATGCAGTATGGTACGGGTCTGTCCGTCGGGCAGGAGCTGCTCCTCATAGGAATGGCACATCACGGAGAGGAACATACGGTCAACGCCAATGGAGGTCTCGATGACGTAGGGAGTGTAGCTCTCGTTGGTCTCGGGGTCAAAATACTCTATCTTCTTGCCGCTGTACTTGGCATGACTGCTCAGGTCGAAGTTGGTGCGGGAGTGTATTCCCTCCACCTCCTTGAAGCCGAAAGGCATGTGGAACTCGATGTCCGTAGCGGCATTGGCATAGTGTGCCAGCTTCTCGTGGTCGTGGTAACGATAATTCTCGGCACCGAATCCCAGAGCCTGATGCCAGTTCATGCGGGTCTGCTTCCACCTCTTAAACCAGTCGAGTTCTGTGCCCGGCTTCACGAAGAACTGCATCTCCATCTGCTCAAACTCCCTCATGCGGAAGATGAACTGGCGGGCCACTATCTCATTGCGGAAGGCCTTGCCTATCTGGGCGATACCGAAGGGCAGCTTCATGCGACCGGTCTTCTGCACATTCAGATAGTTGACGAAGATACCCTGGGCGGTCTCGGGACGCAGATAAATCTTGCTGGCGCCATCGGCAGTGGAACCCATCTCGGTGCTGAACATCAGATTGAACTGGCGTACCTCTGTCCAGTTACGTGTGCCGCTGATAGGACACGCAATCTCCTCGTCGAGGATTATCTGTCGCAATTCGGCCAGGTCATTGGCATTCATGGCCACAGAGAAACGCTCGTGCAGGGCATCACGCTTCTGCTGATACTCCATCACCCGGGCATTGGTGGCACGGAACTGGGCCTCATCGAAGGCATCACCAAAGCGCTTGCGGGCCTTCTCCACTTCCTTGTCAATCTTCTCGTCATACTTGGCTATCTGGTCCTCGATAAGCACATCGGCACGATAACGCTTCTTGGAGTCGCGGTTGTCAATCAGAGGATCATTGAAAGCATCCACATGTCCGCTGGCCTTCCATGTGGTGGGGTGCATAAAGATGGCTGCATCCAGTCCCACGATATTCTCGTGCAGCTGTACCATACTTTTCCACCAATACTGTTTGATGTTGTTCTTCAGCTCCACACCATTCTGACCATAGTCATACACGGCGCCCAATCCGTCATATATCTCACTGCTGGGGAACACGAAGCCGTATTCCTTGCAGTGCGACACGATCTTCTTGAAGACATCTTCTTGCTGTGCCATAATCTGTATCTATATAATAATGTATTTTAAGTCTTGGGTACAAAGGTACGGCTTTTCTGTCAATAGGACCGCCCGTTGGTACAATGAAAATACCTACCTTTGCAGAGAAAAAGGAGAGAACAGCAACACATAACAACACAATATTATGGTCAAGCACATCATTTTATGGAAACTGCGCGAGGAGCTGAGCGCAGAGGAAAAGGTTTCCGTCAAAGCCGACATCAAGGCTGGACTGGAAGGATTACTGGGCGTGGTGCCCGGGCTCAACAGTATACATGTACAGATTGACGGAGTACTCCCCTCGTCAAATGCCGATGTGATGCTTGACTGCACTCTGGAATCACCCGAAGCGCTCAAGGGATATGCCCAGCATCCTGCACACGTGGAAATAGCCAACACGAAGGTACGTCCCTACACTGCCGTCCGCACCTGTCTGGACTTTGAGGTCTAAGCCACATACACCTGCCCTGTGCCCCTGACATCAGCTCACGCCCAACACAGTCGGGAATAACTCCACATAGCCCTCATCTACAAAAGAGTTTTATAAGCGACCGTAGGGGGGGGATTTCTTCTCACTCCAGCAACTGACCCGTGCTGCATCCATCCTCCTTGTATCCTGCCATTTGGCGCAATACCCTTATGTCGGCAGAGTTCAACTTGCCCTTAATGGCCAGTGCCGTACAGGTATCCTGCTGGGCCTGTGTGAGCAGAGTCCCGAGCATGCCGGCCTTCTTCGTTATGACCTTAGTCATGGCAAATGCGCCTGTCACACACAA
>JBJEKL010000100.1:0-2824 GCA_051878615.1 Bacteroidaceae bacterium
ATTTTCAGTCCTTTGCTCTACCAACTGAGCTATGGCACCAGCGCTTGAATTGCGGGCACAAAGGTAAGGTAAAGATTCCGTTCCCGCAAATATTTCAATATATAAATGTATCTGCGTGCCTGTACAGAGACTTTCATCAGCATTCTTTTACTTATACGTCGCCTACTTTACCACCCTAATGGTGGTCTGGGCCGAGATGGAAGGATCATCCACACAGATCACGGTCAGCATAGCATCGGCCGGCTTGCGTGTGGAGCGTATCAGCACCACCAGTTCGCCATGGAAAAGTCGCATCTGAGGTTTCTCGAAAGGCTGTAGCGAGGATGCATCACCATTGCATGCTGCCTGATATTTGGCTCCGCGCACATCAAACTGCAACTGATGGTCGGCATTGGGGCATTCGTTTCCGTCGGCATCCAACATCCTTACTGTCACAAAGGAAATGTCATCGCCGTCAGCCTTTATCTCTCTGCGGTCAGGAGTCAGCTCCAGGCGTGCCGGCTTACCTGCCGTATGCACTCGCTTTTCTGCCGCAAAACGTCCCTGGTCATCATAAGCGATCACCTTCAGTTCGCCGGGTTCGTAAGTTACCTGCATCCATTTCAAACGGTTTGCGCCAAATATCTTGGTAGGGTCCTTGCGTACGCGCCCCATGCTCTTGCCATTGACAAATAGTTCGGCCTCAGGAAAGTCGGTATAGCACATCACAGGAATGGTCTTTCCCTCCATTCCAGGCCAGGTCCAATGGGGAAGCAGGTGCAGAGTGTGGCTGTCGGTATTCCATCGGCTTCGGTAGAAGTAATACCTGTCCTTGGGCAGGCCTGCCAAGTCCACGATGCCAAAGTAACTGCTACGCGAGGGCCACATGCCATGTGCATTATAGGGGTAATTCTCTCCCAGATAATCGAATCCCGTCCATACGAACTCCCCCAATATCCAGGGTTTGCGGTCCTGATACCATGCATCCAGGTCGGGGACGTTGCTCCAGGAACCGCTATAGAGGTCATAGCTCGATACCTGCCTGTCCTCATGTGTGCTACCATCTGTAGTTAGCACCACAGGGAAATGGTACGTGCCTCGGCTGCTGAGCGTAGAGGCGGTCTCGCTACCGATAAGGAATCCTTGTGACAGGGAGTCGATATAAGTCTCATAGCAATGAGTGTGGTAATTGAACCCGGGAATATCCAGCGCATCCATGTATCCGCTTCGTGTGGCACCTGCCACATCGTCCACGCCTGCGGTAACAGGACGTGTGGGATCAAGTCTGTGCATCAGGTCCACCAGTCGGCGGCATGTCTCGGCACCTGTGCGTGAAGCCTGGTCGGGAATCTCGTTTCCTATGCTCCACATCACAATACAGGGATGGTTTCTGTGATTTAGATACAGGTTGGTGAGATCCCGCTCGGCCCACTCGTTGAAGAAGCGGTTGTATGCATTGGCGGTCTTGCCTGTCATCCAACTGTCAAAACTCTCGGCCATCACCATCATGCCCAACGAGTCACACAAGTCCATCATCATAGTAGAAGGCATGTTATGTGAGGTACGTATGGCATCACATCCCATCTCCTTCATGATTCTTATCTGACGGATGATGGCAGCCTTGTTGACGGCTGCTCCCAGCGGTCCCAGATCGTGATGTAGGCATACCCCTTTGAATTTACGCGTCATACCATTGAGTTGGAAACCGTGTTCGCGTGTATAGGAAATGCTGCGGATGCCAAAACGCGTACGCTTTTCGTCCAGCACTTTGCCTTGTCTCATAAGGCGGGTGACCATCGTATAGAGTGCAGGAGACTCTGGTGACCATAGATTGGGGCCTGAGAGTTCCATCTGAGCAACCGACCTGCCGTCAACAAACTCCCCCGATGCCGATGCCACCTGCTCCCCGTTGTCCGCTATGACAGAGAACTCTGCCCGAAGATCATTGCTACTGCCAGCACGTAGGGAGACATCGGCATGCACGGTGGCCTTCGATTTTGTCACCTGAGGAGTGGTAATGCTCACGCCCCAAACATCTATAGCCTCATCACCCGACAGTATCAGATGCACAGGACGATAAAGTCCACCTCCCGGATACCAGCGGCTACTAAGCTCAAGATTGTTGAGACGCACCTCGAGGGTGTTGTCTCCGCTCCGGAGGAAAGGCGTGGCGTCCACGCGGAAAGCATTATACCCACATGCCCAGTTGCCAGCCAACTGACCATTGACATACACCTGAGGCTCGGACATAGCTCCATCAAACAACAATTCAGCATGAGTATAGGGGCGTGGCACGCGGAATGTGGTACGATATACTCCCTTGCCAGGCCAGGGAAGCGAACCGGTATTGCCGGCATGCTCCTGCAACACGGGCTTTCCATCCACCATCTTCTCGCTTTTCCATAAATCAATATTTCGGTCAAATTCGCCCGAGATGGCCCAATCATGGGGTACAATCACCTGCTGGACGGATGCTCCGTCCTTGCTGAATGTCCAGCCATCACGTAGGTTGACCACACGATGAATCTGTGCAGTTGAACTAATAGCCATAAAAATCAGCAGAAGAAAGCCGATGAAAAGTCGTTTTAGTTGTCTCATATCAGAATCTGTTTAATGTTGCAAAATTACGAAAAATCAACTATGCACCAAAGGACATGAAGCCAAAACATCCATATAGGCTCAAGCGATAAATCCGAAGGGGATAATGTGGCGAATTGCCAGACAAGATCACCTTGAACCCACATTTAGATATTTGCAGATATTCTCAGAATACAAAAGCACCGGATTGACTTATGTGGAAAAACACCAATGTTTAGCACAAATATAGCAGAAAAACCATATTCAA
>JBJEKL010000101.1:0-10946 GCA_051878615.1 Bacteroidaceae bacterium
GCTATTCCCTTTCAATATTTATCAGGTGACTACTTTTTAAGGGGCGACTATTTAGCGGACTTACCAACATCAGACATTCCATTTCATCCATCATTTTTTCAGCCCTTGCATATCCAACACATAATCTACGCTGCAACATAGATGTTCTTGCATCTTCTCCAGCTTTGATAAGAGGTAACGCATCTGCAATAAGCGATTCATAGTTTTTCGCAGTAAGCAACTCCTTTATGAAATTCTGTTGAGTGGAATTATTATCCTTTGTAGCAAATGATTCTTCAGCAAGATAATCACCTTTGACCAGACGGTCGAAAACGATAGTAAATTCATTTATGCCGTCAGAAATTTGGAAGATCTCAAAGTCCTTATTGTCCGGGAACTTGAACAGCAATGGCTTACGGTTTGGAATATGAACCATCACACCATCCTGATACAAGTTGTTGTAAAGAATGTCCGACAACTTAATTTGTTTAGTGACATTCTTTTGTCTTCCAACGAAAATAAGTCTTTCGTTAGTGAAAACAAGATGACCAATATCTATCGGAGAGAAATGAGTAGATTCATTGGCAATGACATTAAGAGTACCGGTACGAAGAGGTCCACTTGTCCATTTAACTCCTGAATATACGATGTTAGCAACCGTTGTTTTCTCTTGGTGAAGAACCACTCCATAAATAACATGATAAATCTTCTCATTGTTGTGAAGATTAAGATTCAGAACATCGTTAGGATGCTCCATGAGCGGAGAGTTTTTCAACATGTCTCGGTTGTTCACAGCCAAAGCGTATGTCTGGAAAACATTATATCCGTCAGACCCTTTTTCGAATGGGATATGCTCTTTTATTTTATTAGAATCATGGCTGCAAGCAATCTCATGAGGCATGCCGCATTTCTCATAAATCTGAGTAAGTGGCATAATCATGTTATGGGTAAACAAAAATCCTGCTGTCTGTAGATATTTCTGTTGCTCAGGAGAAAACAGCGCTTCGGCCTCCTTGACTTTTTTCTGTACCGCATTGCCTTCCTCTTTACCATCGTCTTTGTGCGAGAGTTTGTATATTATCATAAATACACAGAAAACAAGAAACGCTATTATAATTATTGCTGTTGTGTCCATAAATTAAGATTTTTATTCTGTAAAGTTACATAATTTTGCGAAAACGCCTCTTTTTCCTCGGCAAAAATACGTAAAAGCATTGAATCCGTGGATTTTACGAGAGGCATAACTGTGGTTTTACGACATGGTCTCCTTTTCTTTATGTCGTCCTCTAAAGTTTAGCAGACAGAAAAATATAGAGGGGGGGGGCACAAGGCTGGGGAAAAGATGAATACCAGAAAGACCATTTGCTTGTGTCAAGTTTACTGGAAGTCATTCAAACATGACTTTTTATGGCAAAATGACGCTCGAGATCCGTACGGATTCTCCTTCAAAATAGAAAGCCAACTGCACATTCAGCCTGATTGTGCAGTTTTCAAGGCCTCTCAGAATCGCGTATCTGCCCGCACACGGTCATCCCGGTCATTATTTTCGCATTCTGAGAGCATCGGCAAAAACCAAAATGTAAGTCTAAAGCAAATTTGTCAGGCAATTCGTCATTTCGTCCCTCCAGATATATCGGATGAGCGGAGAACCTCCTCGGCCGTTTGGTTGAAATACTCTATACATTTCACGATATCCGGTACAGAATTATACCAGTTGTTTTCATATTCTATAGCGAAATAGCCCTTGAAGCCTAACTCCTTGAGCACGCCAAGCATTCCCTTAACATCCAAGCATCCTGTGCCCCATATCACATCCTCCTGCCCTTGCCTGCCTTCCTGCTTGGGTGCAATGTCCTTGAAATGAAGGGTGATGATACGCTTATCCAACATGCGCAGGCAATCCAACTGTTGCAGGCCCTCGCGATTCCAATGCCCGACATCGGAACACGAACCGAGATCCTGGCCACGGTCCCTGATTGCTTCAAGCAGGTTCTCTGGTCTCCAATATTCGGATGGTTTCGGATGATTGTGAACAGCCACCTTGATGCCATATCTGCGTGAAAGGCTCTCTACCTGATCCCATAATGCCATGGGAGGCTCGCAAGTGACATACTCCATCTTCATCTCACGTGCCAGCTGGAACATACGTTCCCACTCCTGGGGATTGTCACTTACATACACACCTGTACCCACAATACGCACATTGCGACGTGTAGCCTCAGCACAAAGTTCCCGTCTGTCGGATGCTGAGAGATCAGAACCAAACACCTTGTCACCCCATTTGCCTCCGATCCTATGCCCGGGATACACCTCAATATACTTCACTCCCATCACGCTGGTTTTGTCAAGTGCTTCCATCAGAGTGAACTTATGGAAAGTGTATGACTGGACTGCCAGCTTCCACCCCGCCTTCTCAGCCTTAGTCTGTCTGGCCAGAGATGGTTGTATCCCTGCTATCCAAAGGATAGCCAGCAAGCTCACGAATATTGTCCTACTTATCGTCTTCATCTGAATAAGTCCTTATTGATTAGTGAATCATTTGGGCATCTCAGGCAAGGAATAACCATTTTGATAGGTATGCCTGATCCATTCCTCGGCTGCTTCCTTGGCGTTCATCTCCACGAATCTGCGGTCAAAACGCGGGTCTCCGTCGATAACCTTGAAATCGTCATAATTGACCACCTGGATCTTATCATTGTCGGAGATATTGGTGAAGCACATATTCTCGCCATCCCATTTCAGTTCACGATGCAATCCATAGGTACCTGCCAGTCTGACAGCCAGCACTCCCATGTCCACCATTTCAGTAAAGGGACCACTAAAACTAAAGTTGGACGATGCCTCCACGCGATTCTCGGGCGATTCCTTGCAGGCACGGATCCAGTCCTGCTCATGGGTGTCGCTCTCCCATATGCTGATTACTTCGGAGTGACCACCTTTGACACGCGGTATGGTGGGAGTGGGTTCCTTATAATCATTCATGCGTGATTTAGGCAGAAGTGTGGGATTGAATCCATAGCATCCCATCATGATCTTTCCCTTCTTGCCCACGAAGATTACACCTCCGTTCTCGTCACCCATCATCTCGCCATCCTCCAGTTCCTCGGGGCGTGGGGGCATGAGACCACCATCGTACCAATGCACCTTCACTTCGGGCATCTTCACCTTTCCCTTCTTGGGACGCTCAGGGAATGTGTAGGTAATCGTCTCGGCATGTGGCGGTGAATACAGATTGCTCATGGTGGAACTTGCTATCACACTGGTCGGATACTTGATATCCAAGGCCCACACCACGGGATCCATGATGTGACAAGCCATGTCTCCCAAAGCTCCCGTACCGAAGTCATACCATCCGCGCCAGTTCCAGGGTGTGTAGGAAGGATGGTAGGGACGCATCTCGGCAGGTCCTATGAAAGCAGCCCAGTCCAGATCGGCCGGAATGGGAGGCGTGTCTGTTGGCTTCATAAGTCCCTGTGGCCAGATGGGACGGTTGGTCCAGCAATGTACCTCGGTCACCTCACCTATGGCTCCATCCCATATCCACTCGGCAACCCTTCGACACCAGTCAAACGAATTACCCTGATTGCCCATTTGGGTAGCCACACGATACTTCTTGGCCAAAGCAGCAAGCAGGCGTGACTCATATACGGTGTGTGTCAAAGGCTTCTGGCAATATACATGCTTTCCCAGCGTCATGGCATGTGCCGCAATGGTGGCATGAGTATGGTCGGGTGTGGCCACCAGCACAGCATCGATGCTATCCTTCATCTGGTCAAACATCACGCGCCAGTCCTTGAATAATTTTGCCTTTGGAAAATCACCAAAAGTACGGGCTGCATATCCCCAATCAGCATCACACAGAGCCACGATATTCTCCGTCTTCATGAAGCCAAGGTTGCGTCGGCCCACACCTCCTACACCTATACCGGCAATATTCAGTTTATCACTTGGAGCCACATGTCCAAACCTCCTTCCGAGCACAGTGTTAGGCACCACCATAAGCGCGGCTGCACCCATACTGCCTCGCTTGATAAAATCCCTTCTCGTAATCTTCTCCATATTCACTTAGTCCTAGTCGTTCCTTCCCTATGCCTTGTGACATGCAGGGCACTGATTATCCACAAAGTTAACCATTTTTCGTTAGTCTGCCACATTCTCGCCCAGAAAATCAGGTTCTCCGCTTTCATTTTCTACACGCAAGAAAGACGAGACAGAATCATTATCCAAAATAAGTCATCTGAAATTCTCCCTATATTCCAAATAAAACGTTATCTTTGCAACTTGAAATGCAGATGCTCCTGTAGTTCAATGGATAGAACAACGGTTTCCTAAACCGTCGATCCGGGTTCGATTCCCGGCGGGAGTACAAAGGCTCCGGATTGGAAGTCAAGAATTATTCAAGAGAGAGGAAACCACATGCGCTCTGTACTTTTGTAGGTATTCAGGTCCGTGACCTGCAGGCTTTCCGCTCAGACACGCTCCCCCCACATACATTGCACAAGGCCGATTCTCTCAATTATCAAAATAGAATATGGCAGAAGCTATAGAAATCAGAGAGAGAGAATCTGTCGTAGTAAGATTCTCAGGAGATTCAGGTGACGGGATGCAGTTGGCAGGCAACATCTTCTCTACCGTCTCGGCCACTGTAGGTAACAGTATCAGCACATTTCCCGATTATCCGGCAGACATCAGAGCTCCGCAAGGCTCTCTCACTGGGGTATCGGGATTCCAGGTACATGTGGGTGCCGGACAGGTATACACACCTGGCGACCTGTGTGATGTGCTGGTGGCTATGAACGCGGCCGCGCTGAAGACACAATACCGATACGCCAAACCAGGAGCTGCCATCATCATCGATACGGACAGTTTCGGCATCAAAGACCTTCAGAAAGCAGCATTCCAGACAGAAGACTATCTGGGAGAGATGGGGATAGACCCTGACAGAGTCATTGCCTGTCCCCTCACCACTATGGTAAAGGACTGCCTGAAGGATAGTGGCATGGACGTGAAGAGCATGCTCAAATGCCGCAATATGTTTGCTCTCGGACTGGTATGCTGGCTCTTCGACCGAGACCTGGAGATTGCCTTCAACTTCCTTCGGGAGAAATTTGCAAAGAAACCAGGCATAGCCGAAGCCAATATCAAGGTTATTCAGGCCGGTTATGACTACGGGCACAACACACATAGCAGTGTGGCCAACGTATACCGCATAGAGACCCGAGACAAGGTTCCCGGACGCTATATGGACATTACCGGAAACAAAGCCACAGCCTACGGATTTATTGCTGCTGCAGAAAAAGCAGGATTGAAACTCTACCTCGGATCCTATCCCATCACACCTGCCACGGATGTTCTTCACGAACTCTCAAAGCACAAGTCATTGGGTGTGGTGACAGTACAATGTGAGGATGAGATAGCCGGATGTGCCTCTTCGCTGGGAGCGTCCTTTGCAGGAGCGTTGGCTGTAACCAGCACTTCAGGTCCTGGAATGTGTCTCAAGAGTGAGGCCATGAACCTGGCTGTCATCATGGAGTTGCCCATGGTCATTCTTGATGTACAACGTGGAGGTCCCGCCACAGGCCTGCCCACAAAATCCGAGCAGACTGATTTGCTACAGGCCTTGTTTGGACGTAATGGCGAAAGCCCCATTCCTGTCATTGCCGCGACAAGCCCCACCGACTGCTTTGATGCTGCATTCCAGGCCTGCAAGATGGCTCTGGAGCATATGACACCCGTCATTCTGATGACCGATGCCTATGTGGCCAATGGCTCTGGAGCATTCCGCCTGCCCAAGATGTCTGACTTCCCCAGCATCACACCCCCATATGTACCTCAGGAGATGAAGGGCTCATGGACCCCTTACATGCGTGCAGAAAACGGCACGCGATACTGGGCAGTTCCCGGACGAGAAGGCTTCGAGCACATCCTGGGCGGACTGGAGAAAGACGACAAGACAGGAGCCATCAGCACCAATCCCGAAAACCATGACCTGATGACACACAAACGCCAGGCAAAGATTGATGCCATCCCCGTACCTGATCTGGAAGTTTTAGGTGACAAAGAAGATGCCGACCTGCTCATCGTTGGTTTCGGAGGTACTTATGGACACCTGCATGCCGCCATGGACGAGATGCGTACGGCAGGGCACAAGGTGGCAATGGCACACTTCAAATACATCAACCCTCTGCCCAAGAATACCGCAGAGGTTCTGCGCAAGTACCCACGCGTGGTGGTAGCAGAACAAAACATGGGACAATTGGCAGGATGGCTTCGCATGAAGGTGGACGGCTTCGTTCCCGACCAATACAACGAAGTAAAGGGACAGCCATTCAAGGTAAGCGAACTGGTGGAAGCCTTCACTCCACTCCTATCCTCAGACAAGTAAGAGGACTCCTTGCCGCCAAGGCAGATAATATCAAACATAAGTAGTCAATCATAATCCAGACACTATGAACCAGAATAATGCAACACAGCAACCCTCCGCACAGGACGGGAACCGTTGGGTGGCTAACGATTATAAGAAAGGGCAACCAAGATGGTGCCCCGGATGCGGAGACCATTTCTTCCTGGCCTCCCTGCACAAGGCCATGGCCGAGATAGGCGTTGCCCCATGGGACACAGCAGTCATCTCTGGTATAGGATGCTCCAGCCGACTGCCTCATTACATGGCCACATATGGCATGAATACCATTCACGGACGTGCAGCCGCCATTGCTACAGGATGCAAGGTGGCCAACCCCAATCTTGCCGTGTGGCAAGTAAGCGGTGATGGCGACGGACTGGCCATCGGTGGCAACCATTTCATCCATGCAAACCGACGCAACATCAATCTCAACATGATCCTGCTCAACAACCGCATCTACGGTCTTACCAAGGGTCAGTATAGTCCTACAAGTCCACGCGGTTTTGTCAGCAAGAGCAGCCCTTATGGAACTGTGGAGGATCCGTTCCGCCCGGCAGAATTATGCTTCGGTGCACGCGGTCATTTCTTTGCACGTGCCGTGGCTACAGATGCTATAGGTACCATCGAAATCCTCAAGGCTGCATACAAGCACCAGGGAGCCAGCGTATGCGAAATCCTGCAGAACTGTGTCATCTTCAACAATGGCACGCATGATGCCGTATATACCAAAGAGGGACGTGCCAAGAACGCCATCTACGTGAAACATGGCGAACCACTCATCTTCGGAGAAAACCAAGAGTATGGACTCATGCAGGAGGGCTTCGGACTCAAAGTGGTAAAGATTGGCGAGGATGGCATCACAGAAAAAGACATTCTGGTACATGACGCTCATTGCCAGGACAACACCCTGCAACTCAAACTGGCCCTCATGGGAAATGGAGATGGATTCCCCATCGCTTTGGGTGTCATCAGAGATGTCGAAGCACCCACCTATGACGATAGCGTCACCGCACAAATCGAGGAAATAAAGGGCAAGAAGCCCTACCACAACTTCGAGGAATTGCTGGAAACCAATGATATTTGGGAAGTAAAATAGCCACACAACATATTATACATCCGAATCACAATATATGAACTTCATAGAAGAACTTACGTGGAGAGGCATGATCCACCAGATGATGCCTGGTACCGAAGAACTGCTCAATCGCGAAACAGTAACGGCCTATGTAGGCATAGACCCCACAGCAGACAGCCTGCACATCGGACATCTGTGTGGTGTCATGATGCTCCGCCACTTCCAGCGTTGTGGACACAAGCCACTGGCATTGGTGGGAGGGGCGACAGGAATGATAGGTGACCCCAGCGGAAAGAGCCAGGAACGCAATCTCCTCAACGAAGAGACCCTTCGCCACAATGTAGCATGCATCAAGGCGCAACTTGCCCGCTTCCTCGACTTTGAAAGCGAAGCCCCCAACAAGGCCGAGTTGGTAAACAACTACGACTGGATGAAGGACTACACCTTCCTGGATTTCGCACGCGAGATAGGTAAGTGCATCACCGTAAATTACATGATGGCCAAGGATAGCGTAAAGCGCAGGCTCAATGGAGAATTCCAGGATGGAATGTCATTCACCGAGTTCACCTACCAGCTTTTGCAGGGATATGACTTCCTGCATCTTTACCAGACAAAGAACTGCAAACTGCAGATGGGCGGTAGCGACCAGTGGGGCAACATCACCACAGGTACCGAACTCATCCGTCGTAAACTGGGTTCTGAGAACGAAGCCTTTGCTCTTACCTGCCCACTCATCACCAAGGCCGACGGAAAGAAATTCGGAAAGACAGAAAAAGGAAACATCTGGCTGGACCGAAATCGCACCTCACCCTATGCCTTCTATCAGTTCTGGCTCAATGTGGCCGATGAGGATGCCGAGCGCTACATCAAGATTTTCACCTCTCTGGATCGCACCACTATCGAAGAACTGATAGCGCAGCATCGTCAGGATCCCGGCATGCGTCTGCTGCAGAAGCGATTGGCTGAGGAAGTGACCATTATGGTGCACAGCCGAGAAGACTATGAGGCCGCTGTGGAGGCAAGTAACATCCTTTTTGGAAAATCCACTAAGGAGAGTCTGACGAAATTGGACGAGCAGACCCTGCTGGATGTCTTTGCAGGAGTACCACAGTTCACTTTTGACCGTGCCTTACTCGATGGTGAAGGAGTGAAAGCCGTTGACCTCACCGTGGAACACACACAGTGTTTCGCCAGCAAAGGTGAGATGCGTAAACTCACCCAAGGTGGTGGTGTGAGCATCAACAAGGAGAAACTCTCCGCTTTCGACCGCACAATTAGCACAGCCGACCTCCTTGACAACAAATACCTGCTTGTGCAGCAAGGCAAAAAGAAATACTTCCTACTCATAGCTAAGTAAAAATCGGGCACATTACTTGCGAGATAGAGAGGAAACCTCTATCTTTGCACCCGCAATCCACAAAGATGGATTGGGATAGGATTGGGCTATGGTGTAATGGTAGCACAAGACATTTTGGTCGTCTTAGTTCTGGTTCGAAACCGGATAGCCCAACCCAGAGAAAGAAGTATGGAAGCGAATAAAATCGCACACCATGCTTTCTTTCGTTTTATCCCAAATTGGTCATTAGAGTTCTTCTGGATAAGCAAAGGAAACATTTACCCATTTTTACGTCCTTTTATGGACGAACAGACATCAAAAAGAGCCTATTTTTGCCATCCTGACTGCTGGCTGCAACCCCGGAATGCTGACCGGGTATGCTCCGGAATATGTAGATTTACCCCTTCACAGATAAGCAATCTGATGCATGCTTCACGCACAACCATTTATCGATGGCAGGAGAAATTTTCACAGATAATGAAGGACATCTGAAGAAACAGACTGATTTGCGGCATGCCAAAGTTTGCCCGAAAAAACTATAACGTTTGCGTCCAAAAGGGCATTCCTGTCGGAATTTTGAGGGTTCTGCAGGGAAAATCAGGGGAACAAATAGGGCGTTTTCCTTTTTCTTTACATATATGGGGGCGGACCTTTCTTTAACCCTAATCGGTTATTAGAATGTCTATGGATAAGCAAAGGAAACATATCTCGCTCTAATGACCGATTTCCTCTATAAATAGTAACGTTTTTATTCTATTGGCGTAAAAGTGGTTTTATATACGCTTGGGATTATGGGGCGTAATCCAGGTACACCTCCCTATGGTTGGTGTACGCTGGTTACTCGTGGTAGTGCCCTCCAGGCATCAGAGTGCTATGTGTAGCATCCCGTTCTGTTTAAATTCTGTGGGATAAACCAGTCCGTGGCAGGAGAAAAAAAGCGTTCCTGAGGAGCCCAAACAGCTCATTAGGTTCTCTGTCCATTTTGCCTGTTTTGGACGCAAACGTTTACGGGAAACATGGCATTTTTTGAGGGATTCTGATATATTGCTGTCCTGTAAAATGACTATCTTTGCTCATGGTTGTTTTTTATAATTTGCAAAACAAAGATAACCAAAAGGGCTGATACCTCGTGAGAAGTGTCAGCCCTAATTTCGTTGGCGTATAAAAGTTTTACCGGACAGCAATATTTCTAAATATAGCCGAGGTGCGAAGGAGGAAGTCCAAAAGGCAACGAGAGGGAGGTTATCAATGAAAGGCAAAGTCAACTGACAGAACACGAGTTTGTCAACGGACGAAGCAGTGAGAGTAGAGACCCAAACATGTTTGGGCTATGCCGAGTCGTGACGGACGAAGGAGAAGCCAACGCCTGTTTCAATGCTGCCGAGCAAGTCAGCGAGATACAAGCCAATTAACTAAGTGCTGCCATTGAGTTGGTAACAGGCGGTTCCGCTCAACCTCATGTAGGCACTAGTGGCGGCGGCTCAACGTCTGAATTACCTTGGAGGGACAAGGATAAAGATAGGTACAAACCAAATAAGAGAAATAGATAAATCTTTTTTTTGCGTTCAATCATAAATTCTGTGATGGACAGTAAACGAATACAAGATGTACTCAGAATGCTGATACTAAATTGCAGGATTTATTATATAAATATCAATGTAAATGAAAAAAATATGCCTAATAACGCAATATTTTTCGACAATACTCATTTTTTCTATAAAAAGTCAGTACCTTTGCGAAGAATAAATCCTAAGAATATGTCAAAGAATAAAGGGTTAAATCGGATTAAAGTAGTTCTTGCAGAAAAACAATGTACCAACAAGTGGCTTGCAGAACAACTTGATAAAGGCGAGGCTACCATTTCAAAATGGTGTACAAATCGCGCACAACCTTCATTGGAAACTCTTGTTGAAATTGCCAATGTGCTACAAGTTGATGTTAAGGATCTTTTGCGGTCAACGGTCCAAGAGTCCGATATGGTTTAGATTGAAATAATGAATTTGAAAAATGTTTAAAAAGGTATATAAAGGAATTGACCTTTTTTGTGGTATTGGTGGTTTCCGTCTTGCAATGGAAGACAATAACGTCATGTGCGTGTTCTCTTCTGATAATGACAAGTTCGCACAAAAAACCTATCAAGCAAATTTTGGCGA
>JBJEKL010000102.1:0-10815 GCA_051878615.1 Bacteroidaceae bacterium
TCTCTCCATTCCCGCTTTATCCTTACCTGGAGCTTCCTGTTAGGATCTCTCCCCGGGAGGTTATTCCCTCCACACTAACGACAGGCTGGCATTCGCGGCTATTGCCCCACAGGGTGATGGTTGCCTCCCCATTGGCATCCAATTTCAAATTCGGATTCCAGTACAGGGTGCGCCGGTAGTCCGCATGGCTGGGCAGAGGTCGCTGCTCATAGTGAGGATGGTAGAACTCCTCACATACGTTGTAGCCGTTCATGACATACAACCTGTCGCGATTAGTGGGTCTCTCTCTGTCATCGGGCAGCGCTACCATATTGACGGTTACGCCTGGTTGGTTGGCACCCATATAGCGCGGGTCTCCTTTCAGACGAGGCGAGTAATCAGTATAGATGAGCACCTTTTCCAGGTTGCGGAGGTGATTGTATCTCAGTTGTTCCTTGGCGGAAGTGAAGAATGACGCCGAATGACCGTTCCATCTGCGCTCCAGGTCGTATGAGCGCATGATGCCCATGTCACCAATGTAGAGACGCCCCAGGTTGAGTGAGAAGAAAAGCGAACCGCATAGCCATGCGGGCATCAGTCCGGCATCCACCACCTCGTTGTATGCTTGATAGGCATCTGTCACCAGTGCCGGCTTGTTCAGATCCAGAGAACGCAATCCTCCTCTCCGTGCGCCTACTGTCACTTCGCCTATCCAGGTGGAACTGTCATCCTCTGCCAAGGAACTGTCAAACACACTGTCCGGCAGATGTACCTGATAATATGAATATGGATTTACAAACCGGGGGAAGGGCTGGCTGATGCGTACACTGTAGTCTGGATATTCGTCGGAGTCATACACCATGGTGGGCTTCCTTCCTTTCTTCACAGCTTGCAGATGCAGATAGTATGGAGTATCGGAATGGGGAAGCTGCAAGGCAAACTGCCCGCCATGGGTCTCCGTGTTCAGTTCTGCATATTTACTTGATGCCTGGTTGGAGATGACAGAGAGTTCCGCCCTTACCATAACCTCACTCCTGAGCCGGTCCACAAACTGTGAGTCGGCAGGGTCGCCACCTTCCATTGCCGTTGAATAGAATCCTGCATCCAGAGCCTTCTGTTTGTCAGACTGCATCTTCTGCCCTGAGGTTGTGACCACATTCTGCTTTGTCTCCTCTTTCTCTTCCTGTTCATCGGTCATGGAAGCTACGGCATACGATGTACCCCCAAGGACACTTTCCAGACTGGCTCCCCCCGTGGTACTGTTGACATGTCTTCTTATCTCTTCTATCTTGGGACCGCAAGAACCGCCCGTAGGGAACAGGTTGCTGAAGAAAGACATATCCTGTACAGGTAACGTGTACAGAACGTCTTCCTGATTGAGGGGCGTGTATCTGAACACATCGCCTCGCAATATGGGGGACACTTCAAAGGGTTCCTGCATCCTGAAAGGTTGTGTCATTTCGCGCCATTCATGCCTTCTCCAACCCTGAACCATCAGCAGAAGGTCCAGGTGACGTCTGTGCAGGGAATCGCTTGCTTCAAAATAGTAACCGGGATCTTCCACAAATCCTTTGATCTGGCTACTTAGCAGAACATCGGTAAGCAAGCTGCCGTTGTCATAGGTCGTGCCCGAATGTGTCCTGTCCCTGACGGCCACGGAGACACGACTGCCTGCAGCGGCCTTCACCTTGAGGGATATCTGCTCATAGGGATTCAGCATCGTGGACATACCGCTTACATCCACGTTGCATGTCTCAACCTTGTCCTGGCAACAGAACACCAGCCTGTCAGCCCACATTCTTCCTGTCCGGTCATATATGGTCACCTGAGCAATTCCTGCATCCAAACAGGCGCGGGGTATAGTGACGATGTCCTTGTCCAGTTGGCATTGATATCTGACAGCCCCATTCTGCAGCACCGTCATTCCCAAAGGAATACCCTGCAGTCCTGCACGTGATGCTCTTACCTCTAATCCATGCAGCTCTTCTTTTACGAATATACTCATGCCCTCGCTGACTTGTTTGGGCAAATCCACCTTGCAACTCAGATTCTCTCCCCAGTGAAATTCTGCATGATATTGCTCTCCGGGCTGTGTTGATATGTTAAGTAATCCACGTCCGCGATGTTCTGTATTGAACGTGCCCACTATCTGGTTGTGACTATCCGTGATTATGAGCCGGCCTTCCAGAGACTCTCCCTTTTCGCTCAATGCTTCAAAAGCCACCCTTTGCTCCACTCCGCTCACCCAGTTTCCTCCCTCCGGAAAGAATGTCACCTCGGCAGTAGGTTGTTCCTTCTTCAGTTTATAATAGCGTCTCAGAGGACGGAGTGTCATTACCTGGCTGTATTTGCCTGCTTCCTCTGGCTTGTCATAGACAGGGAACACACGGCTATAGAGCTTGTCATAATTGCGGTAGAATTCGCGTGCCATATCCTTGTTGAGGAACCATCGGTTGGTAGCCTTCGGGTGTGGATACTCATTCACACCCCAGTTGAGCTGCCATCGGGTATAGGCACGCAGTTCATAGTAACCGGCATAAGCGGTGTCCGGGATACAGAAGGAGCCGTGCGCCTGTCCCTCCTGCAGGCGGAGCGTCTGTCTCTCCACCAGATATCCGTCCTGGTTGAACAATTCCGCATAGAGCACACCGCTGATGTCTGACGGTATCATCTTTCCCTCACGAACCACATAAGCCTTGTACCATATGGTGTCGCCCAGGAAGTAACACGTGTTGTCCATATGGACGGACACTATCTCCTGTGGAGTCTTTCTGGCATATGACGCCACCTTGTCGGCCCACATACGCAGCGAGTCATCCGACATCTCGCCCTGCACAGGAGGGAGTCCTGCCGTCTGATGGGACTGCTGGGCCAGGCATTGCCTTGGCCAAACAGCAGATACCATCATAAACAATAATATGCGTAGTCTCATATAGGAATTTCTAAGGAACTTTAACTGTCGACATGTATTCTGTTCCGCTTTCTGTTCGTATATATACAATCACTGTAAATGGTGCATACCATTGTACCTCCATATAGTCAATTTGTTCACGGCCTCCTACCAGATTCATTACTGATAGTGATGCACTGCTTTCGCTAATATCAGCTATGCCCTCACTCCATGTAAGTGTAAAATCATAATCTTCAATCTGGACACGTTTGCATCCAGTCTCAATTGTTTGGTTTTCCCCACTTCCCGTAACACAGCCATTATTACTTCCCGATGTATACAGGTCTCCATACCCATCTCCGCATGGTTTATAAAATGCGTGCCCCGTATCAGAGTATTTAATATATCCACCTGGCCAATATCCTTTGTTAATCATTTCGCTGTAGGCCTCTGATGAGAATGGGTTCAGCTCAGAGCCAATCTCATCATTGATATGTTTACGTTCTACATGTCCCCATTGAGTTATATAAAGAGTTTCACTGAGACTTTGAGTTTGTACCCATCCTCCCTTCCATTCTTTTTCTAAGTTCATACTTTCATACGTTGCCGAATCAAATGGGTTAGTCTTACTACCTAAAATGTTGTTCATAATTAAATAAGATTAATATAACTTAATTAGCACGTTCTGTTTTGCAAGTCGATATATCTCCTCAAGAAAATATTTTTCAATAGAATCTTGGCTATGCTTATCCTCGTATTTATATTGCATGAGCATAAATTTTATGACATCATCTACTTTTGCACCCCCTTTTGCCCCAAATTTTTCTAGAATCTGGGCATCAACATCCAACAAAGGTGTTTCTATACAATCCTTTCCACAAAAGAAAGGGACAAGAGCAATCTGATTTACAGGAAAGGTTTGCTCACAATGTAGATGTTTGCAGAGTAGTTTTTTTTCTGTTTTAGTCCAATCAGATGAGACCTTGTATAATTGAAGTTGTGGGTGAATATTTAGTATAAGGTCACAATCCAATTTCTCAGGTGAATTAGGGGTGGATATATTGTACTCAAATGCAGAATATTCTTTCGATGCTCTCTCTTTCCAATGGATACATGCCATATTTAAGAAGCGTATGTACTGCTCTATTCCATCAGCAATTCGTCCTGGCGTGTATTTGCAATAGCCAATGTATGTAGGCGATGTCGTGTGCTTGGGGAAAAGTGATAGTAGGGTATTGTAATATTTTTGATAACATGAGCAGAGAATTGAAACCATATTCTTTAGAATTATTTTGTTCCTTTTATGTCCACCTAATATATGGTAATACCGATGGGTATAAAAATTCGCAATATCACAGAACTCACCAAAAGAATATCCTTCGTCCATGATAGGCCTACTTATGACACAACTTACATTCATCTTTTCTTTTTGTGCCAAAATCGCAAATAGTACTTGTTCAAATAGAATATTACAATCTATTTCGCAGGTAGGTTTTAATGTTGTGTTATCTAATTGATTGTCCCTAACAAATGAAATCGCTTTTTTACAATAAGAATGAATAAAATTCAAATCAGAACCACCAAAGACTCCCATATTATATGAGAAAATGGAATTTGTATTAATGCTATCCATCATTTCTCTCGTCAATGAAATATCCGTGAAGCGTAAAACATCATCTATCATCTTTTGGTAATACATTGTACCTATCTCACGATTTTGGGCAATAAGAGGAGCGTTGAGTATTTCTTCTGTAAAGGGCTTGCTTATATAAACATCCCCATCCACATGCAGAAAGGGTTCCGTCTGCATAGAGTAAGTTTTTATCTTTGCGTATGCCCAATTTATGGGACGACATAATTTCTCATTATACACTACATGAACACGTGTGTATGGCAAATGTAATTTCTCTATTAGCAATTCATATCCCTGCTTATCCGTATACAATTCTACTTCATTGTAAAACCTACGTAAACAGAGACAGCTAATTGTCCATGAAATCAAATTATATTCTGCCCTAGGCCAGCCGTAGCCATACTGCAGGGGATCTCTGCCTCCACTCCAAAAGGTCTGTATTATACGCATGTGTGATGTAATTTTATAAAGTAATCTGCACAGAGTATTCGCATCCCGCTATTTCAATAATCAGAGTATAGTCTCCGCAAGGGAGGAAGGACAGGTCTATGTCATAATGGCCTTCCTTTTTTATTGTCACTCAACTGATTAAGGAATCAAGAATACAATGTTTTCTTTAATTAGAGTCTTTAAACCTATCTGAAATTGTAATAGTAAAGCATCATTTAAAATCTTTTCTTTTGCGCCTTGACTTTCAAGAATCCTTTTTTTCAGAATTTCATATGTAATGGCTTTTTCGTTGAGAAAAGATAAAATATCACATTCCAAGTCCAAAACAGGTATCTCCTTGACGTACGATGACCACAAGGAAGGTACCATGGCGATGCTATTTAACGGAAAATGGTCTCCACTACAGAATCTTTTTAGAAAAAGAGGACTAATTCTATCCTTTTGACAAGAACTCATATCAATCACCTTAACATACGGGTTGATGCTTATACTTGTTGTTTTGTCTGAAACTCGTTTTTTGTTTATCACCGCCATTGAACGCAATCTGTCCTTTTTTCTAATGGTTACGGATGACCATTTTATTGCCGTTTTTATTAGGAACTCTTCGTATTCGGAAGGAAGGTTGTATCCGCGATGCGATTTCTGTATAATATCTGATATATGTTGATTATTCGAAAATAGTGATAGCACTTTTTGGTGGTAATCGGGAAAACGTAGATATAGGGTCTCTGCAACCATCTCATTATGGATAATTTTCTTTTTGTGTCCACCCAAAATGTGAAAATAGCCTTTCTCCTCAAAATGTGACAGGTCGCAGAATTCTCTGCTTGAGTATCCATTGTCATTGAAGTCCCTTGTATAAATACAGGAGACATCTTTGCCAAAGATTTCCACCATAGAACCAAACAGAATTTGTTCAAACAACAGATTGCATACAATATTGCAATTACAGGAACTCGTATCATTCATCCTGTTTAAGTTCATAAAAGTGAATGCCTCATGACAATACTTTTGGATAAACTCCAAGTCAGAGCCTCCAAAAACACCCATGTTATATGATAGAAGTTTATCATGTTCAATACAATCAGTTACAGATTTGGGGAGAACAAGACTCCTGTGTCCCATGATTCTTGAGAGCATTCTTCCATAGTATTGTGTTCCTTTTTCCTTATTTTGGGCTATAAGACCTCCTTGAGTGACGTCAATACTGAATGGCTTTGATATATAAATGTCCCCGTCCACGTGTAGGAAAGGTTTTTCCTGCAAAGAATATGTGTATATTTTGGCTAAAGCCCAATGATATGGTAGGCATTTGAAATTGTCAAATACAACATGAACTTCGGAATATGGAAGATGCAATTTGTTTATTAGCACATCATAACCCTTGGTGTCTGTATATAGAACAACTTCGTCATAGTGCTCACGCAGGGAGCAGCAACTCAATGCCCACGACATCAGGTTGTATTCTGGACTTTTCCACCCACAACAATTCATTGTGGGATCAGAATAGGATGACCAAAAGGTCTGTACGATTCTCATTTCCTAATAAATTTCTTGTCCGTATATGTATCGCCCAGATAATTGCGTGGAGTCTTGGTCCACACTCTGATTATGGTGAATGGCGGTAGGTCCTTAAGGGCTTCTATCGTGTGTGATTCCAGCTTGTTCAACCTTAGAATCATATCCGGATCAAACTTGTAATATTGTTCCTTGTTGGGTATGATGAACTGGTCAACGGTGTATATGCATTTTCCTTTTACCTCAGGATAGTACGAACGTCTGATATCGTCCAATGTTACCCAGTCTATTTTCTTTCCGTTCTTATAAGAGGCCTTGCTGTTGCAGACAAAGACCTCAGCAGGCTTTCCGTCCAGAACAAGCGTGCAGAACGGATCTCTTGCAGGCCTTTCTAACAGCAGGGAATCCTCATTCTGGCCGATTCCCCTCACCATCATGGGATATTCTATGCTGTCAGTGAATGGCCCAGGACCGGATTTGGAAAGACTGTCTTTATCAATTCCTATGGGAAGAGGGCCTATGTAGTACCCGTTCAGGACATACGCAAAAAGATCTTTAGAAAGGTCATTATCCGTGGTTGTTCGAAATCGATAATATGGATGCAGACCTTTTGTCGTTTCATAGGAGAAGATGTACCCCTGTGACAGGACGGCCAAAGAATGGCACACAAGCAATGCTATTATAAACAGCTTCTTTCTCATAGTTGCATGTTTTTTTAGGGATAATTAGGGTAATCCCAACGAATCATAAAGTACGTAGGGATTACCTTACGCTAGACTTCTTATTTACTCTGGTTTTTCCAATACAAATGAAAACATGAATCTTCTGCTCTTGTATATACAATCATCATTACCTTGAGAAGTATATGTATGATTTTGAGGATCATGAATGTACAATAGCCCCCTATTGTCACTTTCCACTATAACGGCATGGAATCTCCTGTCGTTCTCGTCGTCTGTTTGCCTAAATATAGCGACAACGGCACTATTTTCCTTATTATACGTTTCTTGGTTCAGGTATGTGCGAAGGTCAGATATACTTGTGGTGTATTCTGTGCTTGTCTTAAAATACAAGCTGGAAAAATCCAATATCTGGTTATTGTATGTGTTGTTCTCTCCATATGCGTTAACGCCAGACATGTATTGGTAAACGTCATTGGTTCCTTCCCATCCTGTATCTCTATCCCCTGTAAGATATAGCAGTCGAAGTTGTTCGGAAGTGTATCCGGTATTGAACAGATTAGACGCGTACTCTAAACATTTGAATAGGCAGTCGTTGGATGCAGCTGAATTGGGACATCCTACATGTACTCCTCCATTAGGGCCAAATAAACTTTCGTCTATTGACCCGCTTCCGTTTTCTTCATCTTCATCATTTCCGCAGCCGCATCCTTCATCACAGCCGCAGCCGCATCCTTCATCACAGCCGCATCCACAGCCTTCATCACAGCCACTACCGTCATCGCTGTTGCTGCCATCAAACATAGACCAGTCAAAGGCACGATAGTAGCGAATCTCATCGTTTTCTACCTGTACAAATCCTCCAAGCCAACTTTTGTTAGTTAACATATAGCGATATTCGCTATAAGAATAAGGGTTACCTATACATCCTTTTGGATAGGTAGTCGTAGTTTCATTTTGGTTTCCCATAACTGATAAATTTTAAATTATATAAATATGTGACAATCTCAGTTCCTATAAAGTAATCTGCACAGAGTATTCGCATCCCGCTATTTCAATAATCAGAGTATAGTCTCCGCAAGGGAGGAAGGACAAATCAATGTCATAATGGCCTTCCCTCTCTACTGCCACTCCACAGGCGGACGTCCCTTCCTCCTCATTACTTATTATATAGGAGACCACGTCCACCACCTCGCCTGTGAGGATGTGCAGGCAGGATTGTCCGGCATCATAATAGACATCCGGAAGGATAATCCTCTGGGGGGCTCTGTGAGGTCTTGTATTGTCCTCCAACGGGATATCATTATCCTTCGTCTCAGGAGTCACAGGGATTCTTTCCCAATTTGCCGGCAATTCATCTGCAAACATACATGCGCATGAAAAAGCCCAAATAACGGCGGTCAGTCTAATTTTCTTCATAACGTTTTGTTTTTAGTTTCAATGCAAAACTATGATATCCCCATCATATCCTCCAAACAAATTCCGTCCCATTTTGTTTCACGAGCATATTTTTTTTGAGAATGAAACAGGATGAAACAAAAAAGGCATAAAATAGTGGGGAGAGGTAACGAAATTACCTGTAATTTTGTTTCGTAAAAATAACTAAAAGGACATGATTAGACATCTGCTCATCTGCCTATTGCTGCTTGTTTCATTCGTAACCTGCACGGATTATGTTTCTGACAGGGAGATAAGCAGGATTGACGAGATGAAACAGTTAGGCAATTCCAATCCACAGTCGGCTTTAACATCGTATGATTCTCTGGGGGATGACATCACAAAAGCGTCAACCTACGTACGTAATAAATATACCTTGCTGAGTATACGCCTGAGGGACAAGGCAGAGCTGCTTCATACGTCAGACTCATGCATCAGGCGTCTCGTTCCCTATTTTGAGAAAAAAGGAACCATTAGGGAAAAGCAGGAGGTGTACTATTACGCAGGAAGTGTGTACCGTGATTTAAAGGATACACCGCGTTCACTGGAGTATTTCCTGAAGTCTGCATCTTGTGCAGAAGAGGGGGAGGCGGATTCCGTTATGCTCAGGAACTGCTATTCTCAACTTTGCGCGATGTACACCAAGGTGCAGGATTACGGAAATGCGCTTCTGATGGCTAAGGCGGAGTATCATGTTGCTCGCAACATCGGTGTTCTGGATGGAATCACGATGATTCAATTGGGCAATGCCTATATGCGTACAGACAGTTTTCCACAGGCTACAAAGGTGATGCGCATGATAGTGACGGAGAATGGTACCACAAACCTCACACCAGATATTTTATGTGACCTGCTTTATTACTTCTCCCTTACAGAAGACACCGCGAATGCACGTCTCTGCTACACTGGATTTGTAGATATGCCTGAGAGACACCCAATCAAGGCACGACAACATATTTCGCTCGGTAAGTATTTCCTGTTATTGGGTCTAACCGACTCCTGTGCCCAACATTATCAACTGGCATTTGAACTGGGAGACTCACTCTGTAAATATGATGCCTGCAGGAAACTGTTCCATCTGTATGAAAACTCTGGCGAAAAGGGAGAGGCATATAAGTATGCAAGTGAATTCCTTCGTCTCAGTACATGCCTGGACCTTGGAATGCGTCAGGAGCAGGCCGCTACAATAAACAATCAGTACCAATATTACAGGGACAAGCAGGAGGAGGATGGTATAAGAGCAGAGAAGGAAAAGATGGAACTCTACCTGTGGATGACATTGCTCATCACATTGACTCTAATCTCGGTGATATGCGCTGTGTATACATTCAGGAAGTATCAGCGCCAGAGATTACTTCATGAAATCAGTATGTCATTGGACGGACATACAGGGAGTGTTAATGGCAATGATGAGCAGGAAACGCATGTGTTGATGAGGATAAAGAAAGGGATGGAGTCTGCCAGAATAAAACAGGAAGAGATGGCAAAGAAACTGGAGAAGGCAGAGGGAGACATTAAAGAACAGGAGGAGAGCATTGAACAGGCAAAGAGAGATGCAGAAGAGAGACTTCAGGAGGCTCATAGGCAAATGGAGTGCGGGGTAAATCTGTTCAAAATGGCTCATTTGACAGAACTTTCGAAAAACGATGGTGGCATCGTGGAATCCATCAGGAAGACTTCTTGTACAGAGCAGGAACTTACTCCCAAACAATGGAGTGAACTGATTTCATTCATTAACGACAGATTTCCGACTTTTTCCCAAGAAATAGTCACCAAATTTGGTCCTATAAATGAAAAACAAATGCGAATCTGCTATCTTTTGAAAATGGGGTTCACCAATGCTGATATATGCAATATCATGAAGAGTTGCTCGCGCTCCACCATCTGGAGATGGAAAAACAGGCTCAAGTAGCATTCAAAAACTGTTTGAAAGGCCATGGCCAGCCTCGTCTTCAATACACTCCATATAGATACGCCTTTCCCCGCAAACGTTTGCGGGAACGGTTGCAAACGTCATCCTGAAAATCGGCTCACCCGATAAATCTGGGGGACAGATTCCCAGGCAGGTGATTGGTGGGGTGGCTGGTCCTGTCCGAGCACACCTTCACTTCGTTCCGGTGTACCCGGTTACTCAGGGTACTGCCCTCCAGGCAGCGGAGTGCCATGTCACATCATCCTCCCGTCAGACGTATGGTTACAGAAAGTCTCATCTGCAGGAGGTACTTGGT
>JBJEKL010000103.1:0-2710 GCA_051878615.1 Bacteroidaceae bacterium
GTCGCCAAGGCGGAACGCCTCACAAGACCATAGACGTCTCGCAAGACCAATCCGTTTAATCCGTCCTATCCGTAAAAATCCGTGTTGAAAAAGAATTCTGTATAAATTCTGTGGATTCCCATAAATCTCACCGTGACTCTGTGCATGTTACCATGATGTTACGCTATGGCGGAAATAAAGGTAGTGGAGGGATGGAATGGATTTTTTCGGTAAAAAGAGACGTATTTACCGACATTCCTCTTGTGTTATTTTGGTTTCTCCTACTTTTGTACGCTGGAAAATGTGCCGTAAGGCAGAACAAACGTGAAATAGATAAACCAAAAGAATAAAACTTATGAAGAAGTTATTTACAATCTTATTGTTCGCTGCCGCTTGCCTCGGGGTGAGGGCGCAGTACCAATTGAACAACTCTGGTTTTGAGGAATGGGAGGATGTTAGCCAAAAGGTTGGTATCTCAACAAAAACAGGCACTGAGCCTCTTAATTGGAACTCATTTGTTACAGGTAGATCCGGAGGTACGGCTTATAATTTGGCAGTCCAAGATCAGTTGAAGAAATCAGAGGATGTGCGGCCTAATTCTTCAGGTACATATTCTGTGAAGCTCATATCAAAAACCGTCCTTTCTATAGCTGTTGCTCAGGGGAATTTGACAACAGGAAGGATAAATATGGGTAGTATGACTCCAGACGATGCGGATGGAAATTATAACTACGTGGATGAAAATTCATCAGATCAACCTTTTACGGGGAAACCAGATTTAATGAAGGTTTGGATAAAATATTCAGGTGTCAAATTAGGTTCTGCTACTGTTTACCTGCTTACAAAAGGATATTATCAGGATCCTATGGGTAATACCGGCAGTATAACAGCATCATGTGTTGCTAAGGCCGCCAGGACAGATCTTCCATCAAATGATACATGGACAGAATACACCCTCCCCTTTAATTATTCTGAGGATGTCAATGAGAATCCAGTATATGCATTTGTAAATTTCTCTACATGTAACGAACCTGGTAATGGAGCAACGTCTGATTATATGCTCATTGATGACATAGAAATGGTGTATAATTCAGAGTTGACTGGAGCAAAATATAATGGTGAGAATCTCATCTTTGAGAACGGACATGCAAATGTTTCAGCGATTTACGAACCGAATAAATTGACTGACCTTACCAGCAATGGACAAGGTGCAAGCATTGACACTGTTTATGATGAGGAAACAGCATTGCTTACTATAATAGTAAGTGGAAATAATATCTCTGAGGATTCAGAAAACAAACATGTTTACACCATCCAGTTTGCTAAACCAGATGATATCCAGTCTGCCAAATTTTATAATGAGAATTTGTACGTTACTATCAATGGTGGAACAAATGGACCTCAAGAGGCTACTGTTGAAGTACAGACCCGCTATGATGGGAAAATAAATTTCTTGCTGAAGAACTTTATCTTGTATGCAGGAGAGGACATCATGCCAGTAGGCAACATTATGATTACAGGACTTGCCCTGTCAGCAGAAGGACAGTATAAGTCGTTCTCTTTTGATGGGGAAACGGCCATTGCTCCTGGTGATGAGGGCTTCCAGTTGGAGGTGGAGGGTGAACTCTATACTCTTAGTGAGGAAGATTGGGCAGGCCCAGGTTTAGGTATGATACCAATGGTTCTGAGTGGAAAAATGGCAGACGACAAACTGCGTGTATCTATTGATATTAATATGACGACTTTAGGACAGGTTATAGTGGTTCACCTGGGCTATGATGCCGCTTCCTTGGCTGTCAAATCCGCAGCCCAGTACGGTACGTTCTGTGCTCCCTTTGATGTGACCATTCCCGAGGGTGTGACAGCCTATACCATCAGCAGCATCGGAGAGAACGGTAAGCTTGCTTTGACGGAGGTACAGAGCACCATCCCTGCCCATACTCCCGTGATTGTCTATAGCGAGAGCACTGCAGACATCAACGCTGTGCAGTTCGGCGTGGCAACCGCAGGCGAGCCTGTGACCTCTTATCTGACGGGTGTCTACACCGCCACCCAAGCTCCCGTGGGCAGCTATGTGCTGCAGAAGCAGGGCGAGAGGGTAGGCTTCTATCAGGTGCAGGAAAGCTCCCGACCCACCGTGGGTGCCAACCGTGCATACCTCACCACCTCCTCTGCCGGTGTGAAGGCCTTCTATATGGAGGATGCTACAGCCATCCAGGCTGTGGAGGAACTGCTCGGTGGCAAGGCTGACATCTATGACCTGGCAGGACGTCGCCTGCAGAAGCTCCAGAAGGGCATCAACATCGTTGGTGGCAAGAAGGTGCTGGTGAAGTAAAAGACAAGGAGTTTAATCATACATAATATATATATGACGATAATGAAGAAGAACTATATAGCCCCCGAGATGATGGTGGCAGAGATTCAGGTGGAGAGCATGATTGCACTGTCCGCAATCGATAGTCCTGCGGACGGTAGTGATGCGCTGGTAAAGGGTGATGTCGAGATCAGCGGAACGGGTGGTGCCTCCAGAGGCAACTCCTGGGACGACCAGTGGTAATCTGTTAGTACAACGATAAGGCAGCCCTGCCCCCGAAGGATTATTACTCCGTGGGGCAGGGCTGCTTCTGTCTTATGCTCTTTGAACGCGGATTCGATTTGTGGCGTTGCAGACTTCTTTTTTAACACGGATTTTTACGGATATTACGGATTAAACGGATGACTCCTTGCGGAG
>JBJEKL010000104.1:0-10744 GCA_051878615.1 Bacteroidaceae bacterium
GACTCCGAACCGGGCATCCGATTGCCTGATTAAACGCGGCCAACGCTCCTCACACACCCTACCACGAAACCACGACCTACCTGCCCATTTCGCGCAAAAGAGAATCCGCCGCAACCCTATACTTACCTTCTACCAGTACAAAACGCCTCAACAAATCCACCGCCTGCTCTGTTTTCCCTATTGTAATGAGGGATTTTATTCTGAGCCAATGCAGTTCGTAAGCATCCCTGCATAATGCATCTGCGTCTGCCGATTCCAAGGTATGATTCATTATAAATTTCCCATCCGACACCTCATTTAGTGTTGGAATGACATCTTGCTTTTCCAATCTTGTAACCTCAGCAATCGCGACTTCTTCTTTTCCCTGTGAAATTGATTGTTTTACGCTCACAACTGCCTCCTCACCCATTTTCTTCATTTCCTGAGAAGTGCTGACATTTGCAGATGCCAATAATTCAGACATCTCACTGGTACCTGTCACAGGTCTATTCAGAAAGAAGCCCACTACCAATATGGCTGCCACAGATGTCATTGTCACGAAACAAACATGCTTTATCCTCCTCTTTCTTTCCCAATGAGCCGTTCTAAACAGCTTGTGCTGCCTGTCTGCCAGCCTTCTCTTTATCCTGTAAGTCAACTCTATCTCTCTGCGCAAGTCAGGGTTATTCAATGCTTCCTGTTCGAAAAGAAGGCTTTCCTCTCCAGACATCTCCTTACGCAGATACCTGTCAATACGTTCATGCATTCTATCTTCCATTGTTTAAAACTTTAAATGATACCTGTAATACATTTCCTTCACTTTCCCCTTAAGGGTTTCCATACATTTATATTTCCCAGTCTTAAGACCGTTCTTACTGATATTTTTTTCGCCTCTGGCTTGTATGATGTCATCCAAGCTCATGTCTTTATAATAAAACATGGTCAGAATCTCCTTACAGCGAGGCGGCAAATCATAAACGCAACTTGCCACGATTTGCTCCTCCAAACAGTCTGACGACTCTTCGGGCATAATAGCCGAACGGACTTCAACCATGTGGGCAAACGACTCGAATTCCTCCTCCAGAGCCAATCTGTCATTTCTCAACCAGTCTCTATAATCGTTTTTTGCAATATCAATCAGGAATGTCTTCAAGTTGCAGGTCAATACCCGAATATTCCCCCGACGGTCTATGCGTTGTATATTCTCACATTCATCAAGAAAAATTTTTCTGGTTTCAATTTCCGTCCATAGTTTCACAAAGGATTGCTGAAATATATCGTCTCTTATATCCTTTCGCGTGAACACAGCTGAATAAGCCGACACGAAATATTTCCTGCAGTCGTTATAGAACCACTCCGTCACGCGCTCGTTTCTCTTCTGTATTTCGCGTATTATCTGAGAGTCGGTTAATCTGTCCTTTTTGCCATAGCCAATTATCATAGGTTTTAATGTAATGCGTAATTATATGTATTAAGGGGTGTTCTATAAATTAGGTTTTAAAGACCGCCCCATGAGTGAATTCATTTATTCCGGCTGCCTGCTGTTTTTTAGAGCGACCTTTTGGATAAGATTGGCTGCGTTAACTTCTTTGAATCTCGGCTGCGTTCGGCATAGCATTTGGGGCAAGCTTGATGCTCTGCCGAACGCAGCCGAGATTCAAAGAAGTTAACGCAGCCAATCTTATCCAAATGTCATCTCTAAAAATCCAGCATCCAGCTCGGCCTGATTTATAGAACACCCCTTAAGGTGATTGTTGAATCAGAAGTAACCCTTCCTGTACAGCAATGCAACTCGGACGGCCAGTAGCCGTCCGAGTGATTGAGATTGATTTACTTCTTGTAGTTTTCAAGCGTTTTCTGAAAACGTTGCATCTTATGAATTGTCATATTCTCCCTAACGGTCGCTACACGATTAAGATAAGCATTTTTCTTAGTCTGTATGCGCTTTGTCAACATCTGGCTGGCATCAGACATCTTGGTGCTAAATACTTTCGCCTTCGCAGCAGAGCCCAAAGGCTGATACATGATCGTTCTATCGGCCGGAATATAAATGATACCCAGCGTAGATTCAGCCACGGTGGGACCGTCTATCCAAGCATACTGGCTGCCATCCTCATAAGTGCCTTTCTCAAACACATTGTACTTGGAGCCAAAATAGTCAATAACTGTTGCCTGCTCTACACTTTCATTGGTGGTTACAAAAGAACGGGAACACTTTTCTGTATCCGCATCTATATAGAATGCCGCGATATCTACATAACCCGTACCTACTATATAGAACAGTATGCCGCTTTCCTCTGTATACGGAGTGCCATATTTTGCCACAATCTCATCGTGGGTCAAGCCCAATCCCTCGTAATAAGTACCAAAGAGCTCATTGCTTGTCTCATGTTGCTTCACGGTCAAGTCTGTATAAATCACAGCTGCATTCATGAGATCGAACACAACCCTCATTGACTTGTCTTCGTTATAGAACACCAATCTATACTCAGAAGATTCCGCCTCATACTCGGTATATTTTGCACAGAGGTAGTCATACACATCATTCGGGTCAGACTTCGTGTTCATGTAAAGCCAGAACTCCGACACCACCTTGTCGGGATTAAACACAAACCCTGCCAACTGCACATAAGAATTCCCCGTGACTGAATAATAGTCGGAACCATCCTTGGAATATGAGAAATCCGACATCAAATAGGAATAGCCATAACCCTCCATAGCAGTCTTCACTTGCTCCTGAGTACTGCCAAACAACGGTACGAAGTCAGTCCAGAGGTCCTTGACATGAGGATAATGCAAGAAATGCTGCGTTTCATTGAAAACCACACATTTTTCTTCTTTGTCATAGGCAATAATTGCCTTTGATTTTTCCGTATCCTCTGAAGAAGAATAGAAAATGTAAGCTCCACTGTCACCTATTTTATAGTAACGGGAGTCCATATATGACAGAATTTCGGCTTCTGGGACGGACGGTTTCAAATGTAACTGTACCTCGGTCACCATAACGTCCTCAGGGCAAAGGAACACATCTGTCTCATCGGCCACATCATGCAGCTGATGTATAAAGCCGAACGAATAGCCGTCATCTCCCGAATACGGTTCACCCAAACGACTCAACGCGCTTCTCATGGTCTTATAATCCAAGCCTATCAAGCCCACATAATCAAACCAAATATCAGCACAATCATCACCGACAGTCACACCCACCCACACGTTGGCCTTCTCCGTGTGTACCTTGATGTAAGCTCTACCTTTTTCGCCTTCGGCTTTAATGACTCCATCAGATGTGACACTGGCAATACGTTCGTTTGTGCTTGAATAGGAAATTACAGGGTAATCGGGATGTGTTTGCGAGAATTGGATTCGTGCAGTTTGGCCGACATTCAGGGCGTAGCTTTCAACTATTTTTTCCAACTTGTGGGCACCGAGCTCACTTGAATATATAGTAAAGCTCAACTCTGTCAAATCCTTAACAGTCCAATCAGCATACTGGCTCTGACCAATAAAAGAATATGTCCATGTCAGCTTGCTGTTTTTACTGTCATATTCCCAACGGCCTTCTGTTTCGCCGCATCTTACATAATTGGCATAACAATCATAAAAAGTGCCGCTTGAGGCATAACGGGTTTCCTCGTTTTCAGCCTCTTCGTACCAACTACCCACAATGGTAGGAGTATTTGCAGGAGGATCAGGAATTGGAGTTGTTGTGTGGTCACATTCATCAGAACAGGATGTCATTCCGATGGCTAACGCCAAAGCGAATAAAGATAAACTTGTTTTCATTGTTTGTTTGTTGGTTAATAAAGCGAATTGGATATTTGAACTTGTTTCTCTTTTTTTTGGTTTCTTGTAACTTGGTCGAGGCCTTTTCCTTCCGATTTTGTCACGCCTGCTTCTGAGCCACCACCCCCCGTTTGCCCACCGCTATCTTCTGGTTCATTTGGTCCGGAAGCAACTGTAGGCGTCTCAGATTCATTGCAGACCTCTTCTACAATCGAAGTGCTCATTTGCGGCAATTTCAGACTGTTTTCTATGAGAATCCATACAGAGTCTGCCACTGAAATGTCGTTCTTGCACATCACCTTAACACAGGTTTTCCTGTCATTCAACAGAGAAGGTATCTTCACAGAAATGATGCTATCCTTATAGTCTACCTCCAACAAGTCTCGATCATAGACCAGTGCAGAAATACTGTCACCAACCACCGCTATGTGAAATGGAGTTCTTCCGTTGACCGCCAACGTGTCATCATCCACCCAAATCCTGATACTTTTATTCGGAGCAGAGGATGGCTTGAACATGGAGACAGCAGCAAACAAGAGTGCAAGCAACAGTCCAAGTGCAAACACAGACGCGAGCATGGACACCCAGAGGTTTCCATTTATGCTGTTTCCGCTTGTTTTGGGCTGAGCAACAGGTTGCGAAGCATCCGTAAAGACCTGCAACAAGGCGATGGTGATATTGTCGCTTCCACCAGCAGCCAATGCCGCTGAAGTGAGCCTTTCCTTACATTGCTGAAGGTCCTCATGGTTGTCTTCTATGATTGCACCAATCTCCTCGTCGCGGCATACGCCACACAAACCATCTGAACACAGGAGTATGACCTGTCCGTCCTCGACGTCATATTCAGCCACGTCGGCTTTTGCCTTCTGAGATGTGTCACCGAGGCTGCGTGTTATCACATTGCTGTTGGGATGAAGCATGGCATCTTCATCTGTAATAGCACCGGCATCGACCAACTGCTGCACATAAGAATGGTCTTTCGACAATCTTGCAATCCCCTTGCTCCGGACAAAAGAATATGCTCGGCTGTCACCAAGCCATGCAACGTACAACTTACAACCGACCAGCCATGCCATCACAACAGTAGACCCCATTCCTGAGGTTGAGGCATCTGTCACGGCGTGCTTCTTGATGCGGATATCACATTCCGAAACTACCCTTTTCAAGAATTGCTTAATCGCATCTGGTTTGTCAGGCATCTCTGCCGAAAGGCTTTGCGTTGAAAACAACTCTTGAACGGTATCAACAGTAATTCTGCTGGCCACCTCGCCAGCGTTCTGTCCTCCCATTCCATCAGCTACCACCATAACGCAGCCTTTGGAACCGAGGTGGAGCACCTGCCGATAGTCAGCAGGTACAATCCACTCGCTTTCTTCAAGATTGGGACAAACAGTAAAGTTATCCTCGTTATTCTCACGCAAGCCAATATTAGTGCCTGCAAACAGTCTGAATGATAGCATAACTACCTGTTTTTCTTCTTCCGTTTTTTGTCTGGAGCTTTTTCTTGTGACTCTATCCGAGTCGGCTCGGAATTATTACTGACGGCCTCATCCACAGCACCCCCAGAGACAGCTTCTCTCTTTGTGAAAAGATACAGGCCCCACTGGCCATCGCTCTCATCTGGCGTAGCCACTGCAACCAACTGCAACTGGATGCGACCTCCTCTTTCGTATCTGGGCACAACAAACAGTCCGCCCAAGACCTTTTCGGCATTGTCTACAGGCAAGGATATCCTCGCACTGTCGCCCGAAGCAACTATATTCAACGGCTCCAGCATCGTGCTGACTGTCATCAGACTGTCCTGAAGATTACTGTCGGTTCTCAACCAAACCATATAACCTTGTTTCGCGCCTGGGGTATCATCGATGGTCAGTCCGAAATCGCCCTTCACTTCCTCATGCACATACAACGATTGTAAAGTATCCAGAGGATGAATGTAGTCGGTACCAAATTCCAAATCAATCTTTCTATACTCAGAATCCTCCAGTCCTTTCTGATAAGTCCAGAACAATTCCGGTTGATACTGACCTGAAGCATTCAGCCTGTTGAAGTCAGCATCCTTCACCCAAGGTGTAACGACTGTACTTGAAATAATCAAACCATTGGAAACTTTGATTCCCAAGGAATAAGATTCCCCATAATACGCTTTATGGTTCTTGCCAAAAGTCTCGCCATTGCGCGCCAATCTGTATTGCTGCCGAATGACTGACAACTCTGGCTTTACCGCTGTCTCAATGACCAGGACTTCAGACTTTGCCTTAGTCAAAGCCTCGAATGCCTTGTTGACATCAAACTGTCCGTAACTGCACACGGAAGCACATGACATGACCAACAAAAATACGATTCTATTCATTGCTCCTTAATTTGATTATTTAACCGCTGATATGGGGACCACAAATCCTGTGCTTCTTCCTGCGCCAGCAGAAACAATTCCCACTACCACCTTCTTTCCTTCTCGTTCCACAAAAACTGGCCCGCCTGAATTACCATGTTCAAAACCTGACTGCGTGGTCAAAATGTAACCACCATCGGCAAGTCCGTCACGAGCGACTTCTGCTCCCGAATAAGACGGCATGACATTGGATGAACTTGTACCCAAGCCAAGGGGATAACCCAATATAAACAGCTTTTCGCCTGCCTTCAAATTGCTGCTCAACTGTGAGTCATACGACAGCGTACCCTTTGTTCCAACTACAGCCAAGGCATAGTCTGTATAGTTCGATGCGACATGCCGATACGAGAATTCACCATTATCTACCACTTTGTCATGAGAGCGGTTGCATTTGAACTTTGAAGTCTTGAATTCAAAGCTGCCCCCAGAAGGAGACACAGCATACAACAAAGCTTCAACCTTGATACCATTTGATGCACAAAGATTGAGTTTGACACTCAAGTTGTCCTCTCCGTAAAACCAAGGCTCCACAACGTGGCGTGCCGTAATAAACGTTCCGTCATCAAGCAAAAAACCAGTTCCACTCATGCCTTCTACTTTCTCGTCCATGAATGTATCACCAACATTGGCTACAGCAACCTCTCCATCAGAAGCTGTGAACTGATAACCAAGCAGTTTGATGAAATAAACGCTACTGCGCTCCTTGTCTGTAATATGGGTTACTGGTGTTGGGGGAGCAGGAGCTGGCGCAGGCTTCCTACGCTGTAAAGACCTGATCTGCTTGTTCAAGTCAGCAATAAGACTCTTGTTTTGTGACAACTCCTTGGTGGTTCTGTCTACCGAACATTTCAAGGAGTCATTATCAGCCTGAATAGAATCTTGCTTCGCAGTCAGTTTCTGATTGATGACATGCTGGTCGTGAATCTTATAACCTCCTACGCCCGAAAGCAGAAGGATGAATACAAACATGACAGCAATGGCCGTCTTGTAAGGACGCAAAGCCTGCTTGCGGAACAACTCCAGACGCTCGGTCATTTTAATACTCGAAACCAGACTCTGCTTGCCGGCAGGAACAATGAACCCCATTCGCGGTCCACCGACGGACAGCTGTATTTCATCACCATTCTCCAAGAACCACTCATTGTCAACAGGACGGCCATTCAAGAAAGTGGAGTTCACCTTAGACAATTGAACCAATTTCCAACGCTCGCCATCCTTGACGATGGCTGCATGACGACGACTGACAGTCGGGAATGACTCATCGAACCTTACCTGACAGTTTGCATCACGACCCAGTTCTACCTGATCGATAATTATCTTTTGTGATTCACCTGCTTTGTGATATTTCGAAGCATCCTTATGCTCCAAAATGTAATAACGGCGTCCGTTGCCATTGAACAAAGCACCGACACCAGCGCCTACTGAGCCTCTCAAAGTGCGCTTGTATTGAATTGATTTCTTTTCCATAAACACTCTTGTTATTATTCAACTTTAATTTTATACTCTCCTGCTGTTATGATGTCCCCGGTAAAAACCTTGAGGCCTTCCTGTGTGACAGGTGTGGCATTAAGGTAGGTTCCATTGGTTGAAGTAACCCAACGTCTCTCATTTTTTCTCCATTGGCCATCACGAATAATCCAGAAACTCCCGTCCACAGACCTTTCAAGGGTAAAATGATAGCGTGACAAATACGTGCTGTCGCTCTCCGTAAGCACGATATCATTGTCATACCCTCTGCCAAGCCGTAACATTCTGCCCTGATTGCGCATGCAACGGCTCAACACATAAACGGTTCCCACATTATCCCCTTGCGTCACCACCATGGTTGAAATCAAGGCGGAACGTGATAGCCTCTTCTGAATATGAGCAGGATTGACATTACCTATCATGGGCTTCATGTCCTGCAACACCTCTAAAGCACTTTGATAACGTTCGCGATAATTGGGGCACAAACATCGTTCAATGATATAGAACCAGCCATCACCTTGGGAAACGGCCCTTAACCTGTCCATATCCCATTTTCCTTTCTTTGCCCTTTCCTGATAGGCCGGCAGGTCCTCTATCTGCTCGATATTGCCAAAAGGGAAAGCGCCACCAGTCAGCAACTCATACATCATAACCCCGAACGACCATATATCTACCGTAGGAAGATAAGTGACACCACCTCCTTCCCGATTGGCCATCTCAGGTGCCATATATAGAGGAGTACCCTGTATCTGCTTGGGACGTTTTTTTAACCATCCCACCTCAGACATTCTTTTTGACTGGTCCATTTCGCCGACCACACCAAAGTCTGTCAGCGCAGCCATGCCATTGTTGCGAATGAGCACATTCTCTGGCTTCAAGTCACGATGTACCTTTCCTTCAGAATGCAAGGTATGAAGTCCCTCCAAAATGTCATGGGCAAAATAGGGCAGTCTGACCAAGTCTCTGCCAATGTATTTTGACAAGTCTCCTTTAGAACAGAACTCCATCAACAAATACGGATTTCCACGAACCACTCCAAAGTCCAAACTATGAATCAGGTATTCACTTGACAGTCTGCCTGTTTTGTATTCCTGCTCAAACTTTGCCACCAGAGATTCATGCAATTCGCCAGAGACCTCCCAGAGCCTTAAAAGTTTCAACGCGAACTCACTCCCCTGCATGTCTTTTACCTTGAACACATCGCCATAAGAGCCGCTGCCAATTCGACTGATGACAATGTATTTGTCATCAATCAAATCGCCAGCATTTATGTCAAGTCGATATGCAATCATCGTACACGTTCCGTTTTACAGTTCAAAACGATACAGTTGGTTTCCGAGAAGAATCAAATCGCCAGACTTAATCTCTATCTTACGGGCAGCTTGTACAAACGTCGTGTTGTATTCACTCCTGTCTTCTATACACCACCTGCCGCCTTCACATGCCAGACAGGCCTGCTCGTGAGAGGTTATCGTAGCATTTTTGGGGTCTGTGTTATCTCTGTTCAAAATAACCTCATTCCCTTCAAAAGCCAATCCATCACCCTCAGGCAAACCCGTTTCTTCAGAAATTGGAATGAGTCTGCACATGGCCTCCTTTTCGCCTTTCCTAATGGGTCGCATGGTCTTACGTGCCTCATCTGCCACTTTTACAGAAGCTGGGCTGGATTCTGTCGATTCTCCATATCCGCACACGGCGCATTTGCCCTGTTCAAGCTCATAGCCACATTTCGGGCACACATTGGAAGCCTCGTCATTCACACCCCCTGCTGTTGACACCTCACGAACAGTAGCTTTAGGATTGAATGTACCCGAAACCAGCCGGTCAGTAGGACGGTCATGGTTGTCTTGATTGGAGGCTACAGCAGAAGCCACCTCTCCAGAGCATGAGCTTGTGAGGGATTTATTGCACTTTTCACAGATTTCTTTACCCTGGGGATTATCCCAGCCACAGAACTGACATCTCATAACTATTTGTTTTTTTTGTTTTTTGTGTATCTCAATGTGTAAGCAAGCCGCAACTCCAGCGTGTTCAAACGGTGTTTATAACCCCTCAACGTGGCATCACTCACGTTAAGAACCGTCCACCGTTCATTTTCCCAATAATTCTTGTTCGCCATGTTTGTCAGCATCTGAGTGTAGGCAAGCCCGAACGAGAGGCCAGCCCATTCATATGCCACACCCAGGCGCAATCCGCAATTGAACCTGTGCAAAGGTGATTCCTGAAATTTGTCGTGATGGGCAACCACTACATCATTTCCCGATGTATAAGTCTCTTCCCAATACACACAGGGCTGATACAAGTTAAAATCCGCATTGACAGCCGTATGATGCAAGTATTTGTTATTGTCAACAGGCTGATGAGTCGCACTATTGTATCGCCTCATCGTTTCACAGTCAGAATTTCCCCTGAGCTGCATCTTGGCTGAGAGCCCGAAATTAAGTACAGGACCCAGATTCAGCTGGACATGGCCCACATTGCTTGTCTTGAAACGATATGATGCCAAAAGAGGAACTTCTATCATAGTGTGGGTATACTCTTCGGTATAAGCATTTTGAAGCTCACCACGCAGATATTCATAATCTGTGAATGGCTGTGTATAGATGATATTCTTATTGAATTCATTCTTATACTTTATCTGGCTGAAGTTTGCACCAGCCATCAGGAAGATGTTCTTGTAGAGGCGGATATCAGCAAACAGACCGAAGCTGTAACCGACTGCCGACTTGTACGATGCATTTTCGTCACTTGTTCCAAGTCCGTAATCCAAGACTGAGCCCACATATTCACCACCGGCCGAAGTGCTGACAAACGGCACATAGTAACTGGCACTAAGACCCAGAGAAAAGTTTCTTCCACCGACTAACGATGAATTAGGGAAAATCAGATTCTGCACCATCAAAGGAGACTGTGTTATCATTACACCAGCAGTTTGACGGTCTGTACGAATTTGCACGCTTCCAGAACGCGGCTGCCCGTTCGGCAGGTTCTTACCACACTCGATGCGGATGCTGTCGGTCCCGACACGCTGCACATTCATCCATGTAGGGAAGTCGCCGACAAACCAATTGTCTGCGTCTGTATAAACCTTCAAATAATGCACATCGCCCTCGGCACCAAAGA
>JBJEKL010000105.1:0-2683 GCA_051878615.1 Bacteroidaceae bacterium
ATCCAGAGCATCTTGTATCTCTTTGAGATCTGATTTATAACCGTTCTTGACGATTGTATGGGCTTTATAGTCAGCCTCAATCTTTTCAGAAAGGGTATTAATGAGTCCCTGAATGGTCTCGGTCGTCTCGCTATGCTTTTCCTGAATAGCTGGAATATCCATCTTCTCGTCCAGAAGATCTTGCTTCTCGGCCGTCTTCTTCAAGGCATCGGCATAAGCTTTTTCCCATGTATCGACAGCTGTGGTCCATTTGTCTTGGATGTCGCTTATCTCCTGCTCGAGACTGCCCTCGCCCTCGCCCAAGGCTACTTCATTGGCATCACGGAGGGCCTCGGATTTCTGATGATTCTCTTCTGTAACGTTCTTGTTTTCTATCTCAACAATCTTCACCAGTACTGCATTCAGTTCATTCTGTGCTTCCTTGCGAGAATCCTCGTACACATCGGGGTCATCGGTCAGCTTCTTGTAAATTTCCTGAAGCGCCTTCTCTTCCTGGGCCTTCAGTGCAGACACCTTTTCGTTGATGTACAGGTATGCCTCATGATTGACAGGAGCAGATTCTACGAGGGCACTGAATTCGCTGATGGCCTTTGATGCACCCTCAGTAAATGCCTTTATGTCATCTTCTGTCAATACCTCAGCAGCATTGCCTTCCTGATGAGCCTTATCAGCCTTTGCCTGATAATTATCTATAATCGTCTGTGCAGCTGCAGGCATTCCCTCTGTAATACCCTGTGCATACTCGTATGTGCCATTAGTGTAGGCTGTCTCGTAGCTTGCCAAGGTGGCATTGACAGCAGCCAGAGCCTCTTGTTGCTCCTTGATTGCATCCAAAGCAGCCTGATAGGCAGACATGTTGGCTCCCTGAGCACCAGCCTTCTCGTCAACAGCCTTTATCTGACCAGCAAACTTACATGCGTCGGTGCCCTTCCACATTTCGTTGTCTACGTATGCCTGATATGCACCTTCTGTATTATCAACCAAAAGCTTGAGCCTGCTGGCAATCTCAGAAGCCTCTTCGGAGAGTTTTGTTGCTTCTTCGTCGCCTTCCACAATCTTGTTGATTGCGTCTGTCAGTTGAGCCTCCAATACCTTACGAGCAGCATTGAAGTCATAGTCCAGAGTCAGCGTGAGACCGCCAATGCGAAGTTCGCTCTCCTCAATAGCCTTGAAGGTTAATGTGACATCCCTGAGCTCATCCCCTTCTACTGCAAACGTATAGTGGTCTGCGTCTTCGGCCTTTGTCAGTTCGGTATCACCAAAGAGTATCTTGGCATTGGTTAATGTGCCAGCGGAAAGTTTATAGGTTCCAGGAGCCAGATTGATTGTCTTGATGATGTCTGCTCCATCAGGAGATACGATTACTCCATCTTCAAGTTTCAGATTGCTTTCTTCCGAACCATTTGTCCAATCCTTCAGATCGTCAGTCTTCAGTTTGTCCACATTCGCATCCGCCCAGGCTGTCATCGTGGAAGCCGAGGTCATTGCAAGAATGGAAACGAGTACTTTCTTGTCCATAACTCAAGTTTTTTAGTTTTACTTAATATTTTAATTTCTTTTTCTTGTGTTCACTCTCACTGTTGCGTGCGTATATATATATGTATATAGCATTCGCATACAAGCACCGACAAAATTAAACATAAAGGATTCTTAGCGTATAGGGGGAAATGTCGTCTTTCGTGAACCTTGCTGATTTTTTCGTGAGTTTTTCATGGTGGTATAGAATGCTCTATGATGCGTAGGGAAATCAGGCGTTTGAGGGTGGAGCCTTGTGGCATTTCCGTTCCAGATGTTCCATGAGTGACTGCAGTACTTGCCGCGAGAAGTGCAGAGAGTGTACCTGCCCGTGCTCGTCGGCCAGCAGAACGCTCTGCTTGAGCATGTTGATGTGATAGATGCGCTTGATGTTGACGATGTAGGTACGTCCCAGTCTGATCAGGAAGTTGTCCTCAGGCATGCGTTGGGCAATGGCTGCCTCTACCTTGTTGAGGCCAAAGGGCATCACCATGTGCGTGCCTGAGTTGGTGTAGACATGCGTGTAATGGTCGTCGGCCTTGAAGTAGAGCACCTGGGGGAGATCTACCAGATACATCTCGCCATAGATTCTGAAGAGCAGTTTGTCGGTCATCTTCGTCTGTGGTTTTTGTCTGCCGTGGTTTGCCTGGCGTGAGCAACCTGTGACAAGGGGTTAAAAAAAGTAGATTTTCATGCGTGTACGAAAGAGCGTGGACGCCAGTATTGTCCGTTCTTATCTCTGAGGCCTTCGCATGCCCGGTATCGTTAGAACAGACAACACGAAGAAGCCCACGCCGAAATGGTATGTATGCAACACTCCTGTCCGTGTACACTATAGTGCAGGTGTACACGTGTTCGGGAGGCAATACAATGCCACCTCTGGGACATCTACAGTTGCTCTTGTCCTCGTGATACCTAAAGTTTGCGAAGTTTCAGAGATACGTGGACGAAGCGCTCTTGGTAAACGCCTTATTTATTTGTAATGCAACGGGTTGATGACTTCGCAGAGTCGTGCCTTTGAGGGGTGTGGCTCTGGGCGCGAATACAGTTCCCCCGTGGTGCGTCTCCTGAAATTCTTGTCGGACTCCACTTGATGCACCGCTGCAAAATTACTAATTAGTCGCCCCTTAAAAAGTAGTCACCTGATAAATATTGAAAGGGAATAGCC
>JBJEKL010000106.1:0-10601 GCA_051878615.1 Bacteroidaceae bacterium
AACGGGCGACCACCTGGTCCCAAACCAGGTGCGCTACCAACTGCGCTACACCCCGTGCTCCTCCGGATGTCTTCCGAAAAGCGCTGCAAAAGTACTGTAATTTGTTGGTACGACCAAGTTATAAGGAAAGTTTTTTCGTGATATTATAGCTCTTCTCCTATTTTCTTCTGATTTCTGTGTGCAGTAATTACTAAATGGTGTAAATTTGTAGTCTATGAGGGCGTAAAGACAATAGAGCGTTGCTCTGGCATCTGAATTGCCGTGTATCAATCAGGATATGGATAAAAGATAAACAACAAGAGAGTGACATGAAAAAGTACAATTTCAATGCGGGACCAAGCATATTGCCCCGCGAGGTGATAGAGGCTACTGCCTCTGCATGTCTTGAGTTCGATGGTTCTGGTCTCAGTCTGATGGAGATAAGTCATCGTGCCAAAAACTTCCAGCCTGTAATGGATGAAACCGTTGCTTTGTTCAAGGAATTGCTTCAGATCCCCGAAGGCTATTCGGTGTTGTTCCTGGGTGGAGGTGCAAGCTTGGAGTTCTGTATGGTTCCCTATAATCTTCTGGAGAAGAAGGCTGCTTACCTGAATACCGGCGTGTGGGCAACCAAGGCCGAGAAGGAAGCCCGGCTTTTTGGTGAGGTTGTTGAGGTGGCATCCAGCAAGGACAGGAATTTTACATATATCCCCAAGGACTTCACTATCCCCACGGATGCTGATTATCTGCATATTACTACCAATAATACGATATATGGTACCGAGTTGCGCCAGGATTTGGATTCTCCTATTCCTGTAGTGGCTGACATGTCGAGTGATATCTTCTCTCGCCCCGTTGATGTAAGCAAGTATGGTATTATCTATGGCGGTGCTCAGAAAAATCTGAGTATGGCCGGTGTGACTTTTGTGATTGTGAAGGAGGATTTGCTCGGCAAAGTGAGCCGCCCCATTCCCACCATGCTGGATTATCGTACGCATGTCAAGAAGGGCAGCATGTTCAACACACCTCCTGTGGTACCTGTTTACTGCGCCTTACAGAATCTGAGATGGATCAAGGCCCAGGGTGGAGTTGAAGCAATGGAAAGGCGTGCCATAGAACGTGCCGAGATTGTGTATGGCGAGATTGACCGCAACAGGCTTTTCGTAGGGACTGCCGAGGAAGACAGCCGTTCGAGGATGAATCTCACCTTCGTGCTCAAGCCTGAATACCAAGACTTGCAGGATGTGTTTATGGCTTTTGCCACAGAACGTGGCATGGTGGGCGTAAAGGGTCATCGTGATGTGGGTGGCTTCCGTGCCAGTTGCTACAATGCCATGAGCATAGAGGGATGCAGGGCATTGGTAGAGTGCATGAAGGAGTTTGAGGCCAGACACTGATTTTATATACATTATATATAATTATAGGACACAATGAAAGTTCTTGTAGCAACAGAGAAACCGTTCAGCCAGGTGGCTGTCGACGGCATAAAGGAGGTTATCAATGAGGCTGGTGGCCAGGTGGAGCTCTTGGAGAAGTACACCGGGAAGTCGCAGCTTCTGGATGCTGTGGCAGATGCTGATGCTTTGATCATCCGCTCGGACAAGGTCGATAATGAAGTGTTCGATGCGGCCAAGAATCTGAAGATTGTAGTTCGCGCAGGTGCAGGCTATGACAATATAGACCTTGACGCAGCCACCGCCCATCATGTGGTAGCCATGAATACTCCCGGACAAAATGCCAATAGTGTGGCTGAACTTGTGTTTGGTCTGCTTGTGTTGGCGGTACGTAACTTCTATAACGGCACCAGTGGTACCGAACTGAAGGGAAAGAAGTTGGGAATCCTTGCTTATGGCAACGTGGGAAGAAACGTTGCTCGTATTGCCAAGGGATTTGACATGGATGTTTATGCCTATGATGCCTTTTGTCCCAAGGAAGCTATTGAGGCGGCCGGTGTCAAGGCTGTTGCCTCTCAGGAGGAACTCTTCGAAGTGTGTGATATCATTTCTCTGCACATTCCATCTACGGCAGAGACGCGCCAGAGTATCAATTATGACCTTGTGAAGAAACTGAAGAAGGGAGGAGTCCTTGTCAACACAGCCCGCAAGGAAGTGATTGATGAACATGGCCTGATCTGTCTCATGAAGGAACGTACTGACTTGAAGTATGTCACAGACATTAAGCCGGATGCAGACGAGACTTTCACAACAGAGTTCCCCGGCCGATATTTCACTACTCCGAAGAAGATGGGGGCACAGACTGCCGAGGCCAACATCAACGCAGGTATTGCTGCTGCCCGACAGATTGTGGCATATATCAAGGATGGCATAACCAAATTCCAGGTAAACAAGTAATGGCACGAGTAAAACCTTTCAGAGGGTTGCGTCCACCCCGTGAATTGGTGGAACAGGTAGAAAGTCGCCCTTATGATGTGCTTGATTCTGAGGAAGCAAGGGCAGAGGCGGGGACAAACGAGAAGTCGCTCTATCATATCATCAAGCCTGAGATCGACTTTCCCGCAGATACCAGCGAGTATGATCCTCGTGTATATGAGCGTGCTGCTGAGAATTTTGCCAAGTTCCAGCGTGAAGGGTGGTTGGTGCAGGATAGTACAGACCATTATTATGTCTATGCTCAGACCATGAACGGCCACACTCAGTACGGACTTGTTGTGGGTGCTGCGGTGGATGACTACATGAATGGTGTAATCCTCAAGCATGAACTTACCCGCAGGGATAAAGAGGAGGATCGCATGAAGCACGTGCGTGTATGTGATGCCAATATGGAACCCGTCTTTCTGGCTTATCCCGATGACGCTGTGTTGGATGCCATTGTGGCGCGTTATGCTGTACAGGAGCCTGTGTATGACTTCTTCGCGCCTGTCGACGGCTTCCGCCACCAGTTCTGGATTATAGATAATGAGGAGGATATCAGGGCTGTAACCACACGTTTTGCCCAAATGCCTCACCTCTATATTGCTGACGGACATCATCGTACGGCTGCAGCGGCTCTTGTTGGTGCGGAGAAGGCTAAAACAAATCCTGCACACACAGGAGATGAGGAGTACAACTTTCTGATGGCTGTCTGTTTCCCTGCCAGCCAACTTACCATCCTGGACTATAACCGTGTGGTGAAGGATCTTAATGGCCACACGCCTGCCGAGTTTCTGAATCTTCTCGAGCGAGACTTTCAGGTGACTCACCAGGGTGCTGAGGCCTATCGTCCAGCACGTCTGCATGAGTTCAGCCTTTACTTGCAGGGAGAGTGGTATAGTCTGATGCTTAAGCCAGGACTCGTGGATGAGTCTGATCCCATCGGAAGTCTTGATGTGAGTATCAGCAGTCAGCGTATTCTTGACACAATTCTTGGTATCAAGGATCTCCGTTCAGACAAACGTATTGACTTTGTTGGCGGTTTGCGAGGTTTGGAGGAACTGAAACGCAGGGTGGATAGTGGTGAGATGCAGATGGCTCTCGCTCTATACCCTGTGAGTATGCAACAGATTATCCGCATCGCTGATAGCGGCAATATCATGCCACCTAAAGCAACCTGGTTTGAACCGAAGTTACGTAGCGGGCTTGTCGTACATAAACTCTCATAGCCGACCATTTCATGGTGGACGAATATAAGACTATTACAGGTATAAGCCAAGGAACTTACTCCGAACTGAGGAGCAGGTTCCTTGGCTTTGCTCATCATGTTACCACAGCAGAAGAGGCCCTCTCGATAGTTGCAGATTACCAGAAGAAATACTACGATGCCCGTCATGTTTGCTGGGCCTATATGCTTGGACCACAACGTAATGTCTTTCGTAGTAATGATAATGGCGAGCCTAGCGGTACAGCGGGCAAACCTATCTTGGGTCAGATAAATAGCAGGGTACTTACAGACGTTATCGTTGTCGTGGTCCGCTACTTTGGTGGCGTGAAGTTAGGAACGGGCGGACTGATAGAAGCCTATCGTACTACAGCATCTGAAACCCTGGATGCTGCCGAGGTGGAATTGCGTACAGTTGACGGAACCTGTAACGTGGATTTTGATTATGCTGACATGAATGTGGTGATGAAGGTGGCACGCCAGATGGATGCCTGTATCGTGGATCAGACTTGTGACATGCAATGCCACATGACTTTTTCTATAAGGATGGGCAAGCTGGAGGAGTTGGAGAAACGTCTTGATTGTGCGCTCAAACATATTCCTTACCAGCCGTAGGGCAGTTCCTGTTTGCATCTATTCTGCTTGATCTGTGTGTTCGCCCAGCATCTTCTCCATCCAGATGATGTCGAACCATCGTCCGAATTTGTATCCGATTTTATGGAAATGAGCACAAACCTCGTATCCCATGCTCTTATGGAAGCGCGGACTCTGATGTGTGATATATCGGTTGGGTTCTTTGCTCCACGCTATACATGCAGTCAGGTTCAGTATTCCTCTTGTACGTAATTCTTCTTCCAGGGTCTCATAGAGTTTTCTGCCTATTCCTTTTCCTTGGAATCCATTCTCTATGTAGATGGATAGTTCCACGCTACGGTCATATGCGGCTCTTCCATAATATCTCGAGGCATATGCGTATCCTACAATCGTTCCTTTCTCATTCTCGGCAACGATATATGGATAATGTTCCAGTGTGTGACTGATTCTTTGCTTGAATTCTTCCACTGAAGGAACATCATATTCAAAGGTGATGGCTGTTTCACGTACGTAAGGGGCATATATTCTCCTTATTTGTTCGGCATCTGCTACGTTTGCGTAACGCATTCTGATGCGTGTGTGTGTGTGTTCCCCATTCTTCTGTAAAGGCTGTGATTCCATAATCCGCAGGATTTAACCCAGACTTGTCATTAGGCCGCCAACATCTGTTTCTTGGTTTCTTTTGCTTGATATGAAGAGGGCTGAGTCAGACTGACCCAGCCCCTTTGTAATTCTCTCAGGATATTCTGAAAGATGATTCTTGATGGTGTGACTTACAGGATGCCCAATTCGTGGAACACCTTCTTCAGCCTTACCACCGATTTGTCTACCTGCTCATGTGTGTGTGTAGCCATCAGGGCGTATCTTACCAAAGTATCGGTGGGAGCGCATGCAGGGGGTATCACGGGATTGATGAAGACTCCCTCTTCAAATGCACGTGCAACCACAATGAATGTCTTTTTAAGGTCACGCACGTAGAGAGGAATGATTGGGCTTTCGGTTTCACCTATCTCAAAGCCTTCTTCACGGAAACGCTTCAGAGCATAGTTGGTGACATCCCAAAGTGCTTCGATACGCTCAGGCTCGGTCTTGATGATATGCAGGGCCTCACGTGCAGCAGCTGTAGCAGCAGGAGTGCAGCTTGCGCTAAAGATATATGTGCGTGCCGTATGGCGCAGGGAATCGATGATGGTCTGGTTGGCGGCAATGAATCCACCTATGGAAGCCAAGGATTTTGAGAAGGTGCCCATGACGAGATCCACCTCGTCGGTCAGACCGAAGTGGTCGCATACACCACGTCCCTGCTTGCCAAACACGCCCAGCCCGTGTGCTTCATCCACCATGATGGATGCATTATACTTGTGTTTCAGACGTACAATCTCGGGTAAGTTGCAGAGGTCGCCTTCCATAGAAAATACACCGTCCACAACGATCAGTTTCACCTTATCTGGCTCACAACGCTGAAGTACACGCTCAAGGTCCACCATGTCGTTGTGCTTGTAGTGAAGTTGTGTGGCAAAACTCAGTCGTCGGCCGTCAATAATACTTGCGTGGTCACGATCGTCGCAGATGATGTAGTCATCCTTGCTTACCAACTGTGGGATAACACCGCTGTTTACTGTGAATCCCGTAGAAAAGACTAATGCGTCATCCTTGCCTACAAACTCTGCCAGTTCCTTCTCCAACTGTACATGAATATCCAAAGTGCCATTCAGAAATCGACTACCGGCACAACCGCTTCCGTATTGTTGCATGGCAGTACATCCGGCATCAATGACGCGTTGGTCGCCCGTAAGACCTGTGTATGCATTAGAGCCGAACATTAAGACGTGATGCCCTCCCATTTCAACTTCTGTTCCCTGTTTACCTTCAATCTCACGGAAATAGGGATATATGCCCTTTTCTTTTATATCCTTTGATAATGCGAAGAAAGGATGTTTACTGAGCTTCTCTTCTAATAGTCCCATTTTAATTGTTTGTTCTCATCTTGTCTCTTGGACAAGAAATTTTTGCAAAGGTAGTGTTTTTTTGTCTATAATGTTTCTCTGTTCGTCGAAAAACTGCAAGGGATATTCAATTTTGACTGTGCAGTTTGTTTGTGAATGTACGTTTTTTCTTAATTTTGTACTTGATATGCAACACAGGACATCAGTACTATTCATTGTAAATCCGATTTCAGGAACGACTGACAAGAAACGCATTGTGGCTCTTATTCCAAAGTATTTGAGTCCCGGTCGTTTTGACGTGTGTGTGTCCTACACCCAGCATAGAGGTCATGCTGCAGAATTGGGCAGACAGGCTGTGAGAGATGGGATAGATGTTGTTGTGGCTGTGGGTGGAGACGGTACAGTAAATGAAGTTGCCCGAAGTCTTGTTCACACCCATACTGCATTGGGAATCATTCCCTGTGGAAGTGGTAATGGACTTGCCCGACATCTATATATACCCATGAATCCTGAGGGTGCTATGCAGGTTCTTGCTGATTGTCAGATCAAGAGTTTGGACTATGGTATCATCAATGATACTCCATTCTTCTGTACTTGTGGCGTGGGCTTTGATGCGTTCGTAAGTAGCAAGTTTGCTCAGAGCGGCCGTCGCGGCCTGCTTACTTATATAGAGAACACTCTGCGTGAAGGATTGAAGTATCATCCTGATACCTATGATATTGAGATTGATGGCGAGAAGAAAAAGTTCAAAGCGTTTCTGATAGCCTGTGCCAACGCAAGTCAGTATGGAAACAATGTCTATATTGCTCCTCATGCAAGTATGAGTGACGGGTTGATGGACGTGACGGTCATGGAACCTTTCAATGTGCTTGAGGCTCCTCAGATTGCCATTCAACTTTTCAATAAGACCATCACACAGAACAGCAAGATTCGTAGTTTTAAGTGTCGTGAATTAAAGATATACCGTTCCAATCCGGGTGTAATACATTTTGACGGTGATCCGAAGGAAGAGGGTTGTGAAATTACCGTGCGTGTTGTTCCCAATGATATTCGTATAGTGGTAAATACCAACGAGCAACCTTATATGCCACCTTTACTTCACACCTTCAGTGACATATATAATAATGTGAATGTGGAGTTTTCCTCGTTTAAGCGTGATATCATGGAAGGACAGACCCGCATTCGTCGCATCAATCAGGAACTGCTTAAGAAATTACGTAATCCTTAGGTTCTGGTTTCAGTACAATATTTGGTAATATTACAAACCAAAAGGTAGGAGGGTGCTTTCCCTCCTACCTGATATTATGATCATATTATCTGCCTCCGCGTGATACGGATGATCCGCCAGATGTTCCTCTTCGAGAGGGCGTGCTTGTTCCACTGCTCTTTGTTTGCGTGCTTGAGGAATTCCTGTTTATGCTTCCCCCGCGTGACATTGCAGAAGCGCCGCCAGAGGTTGCCCTTGAACTGCTGCGTGAGAAGGAATTGCCCCGGTCGTATGATGAACTCCCGGAACTGGACCGCGAACCAGAGCTTATGCTACGGCCAGGTATCGTTGTCGTATGATTCTCCGAACGTGTGACAGGAGTCTGCCCTTGCCTGTTGTAGTTGCCTGATGTAGTCCTGTTATATGTACTGCCTATGGTGGTACGCTCTTCACGTCCTGGTGTCATGTTGTTTTCGTTTCTTCCAGGTCTTTCTTCACTACCTCTCATGCTGCTCTCTCCTCGTCCGGGATTACGTGTTCCTTGTCCGGGAAGGTCGAAGTGGTAACCGTTTCCTCTGCTTGGATTTACACGTCCACCTTCTCTGTCTGGAGTCATAGGTCTGTCATATCGGTTGATATGACCCATGGGTTCCCTTCCTCTCATGCCACCATCCCATCTGGGACGCCTATTGGCATAGAATCCATTGTGATAATGGTGATGTCCATGTCCGCCACGGTATTCATAATATACTCTGGGGCAGTCGTAATAGAACACATGTCTGTGGTAATGTCTGTAGATAGGGAACACCCAGCATCCGTGACTCCAGATGATGGGGCGTACGAAATAATCCGCTCTCAGCATCAGGTCAAACTGCCAGTTGAGCAGGATATGCCTGAAGTCGGTCAGACGATAGTTCAGGTAGTCTGCATAGAGGTCGCTTTCCGACTCCATACTTAGGAAGTAGTCGAGATTTATCTCGTATGCGTCATTATACTGCTGATCGTTTAGGTTCAGTTCATAGGCCATCTTATCAGTCAGGTAGAGAGCCTCCTCCCGTGCCCTTTGATAGTTCATTGCCGATGCACCTGCCATTGTGGTTAGTGCTGTTATCAGTGTCAGAATGTAACGTTTCATAGCGCTTGCCTTTTGTTGTTGATGCAAAGGTAAGGACGTACGGTAGGGTACGAAAGGGTAATTCCCTATCTTGTGCGGGGAAAAATCCTAAAGACGGGATGTGTACACAAACATTCCTTCAAACAGACTGTCCGTTTCGGGTTTTTCTTTAAACAAGCCAAAGACACTACTTCCACTTCCGCTCATAGCAGCATATACTGCGCCGATTTCATATAGACGGGTCTTGATGTTTTCGATGACCGGATGGTTGGGAAAGATACTCTGTTCGAAATCATTTCTGACCTTTTCCTTCCATTTTTCTATGGGTTCCCGAATGAGTTTGTTCAGTGAGGATTTTGGCATTTGTGGATGTACCTGTGCGTAAGCTTCTCGCGTGGGAACTGATTCGTTGGGCTTGACTATGACAAGATACATTCTTCTAAGATTCAGTTTGATACGGCTAAATACATTACCTATTCCTTCAGCATATACTGGTTCGCATCGGATAAAGAATGGGCAGTCAGCTCCCAGACTGCTTACAGCATGCTCCATCTCTTCTTCACTCATTCCTAATGCATAATGCTTGTTAAGCTCTCTTACCACTCCTGCAGCATCACTGCTTCCTCCGCCCAATCCTGCTCCATTGGGAATGTTTTTGTGTAGACGGATATGTAAAGGTGGAATATGGAAGCCACTTGATCGAAGCATGCGTACAGCTTTGAGTACCAGATTGTCATCAGTGGAACCTTCGATGGGTATGCCTGACAGGCTGAGTGTATCTTCCTGTCCTTCCTCTATGCAGATTTCATCTGCCAAAGGTACCGGATAAAATACAGTTTGCAGATTATGGTAACCATCAGGACGACGTTCGGTAATCATTAGTCCCAGATTTATCTTGCAACATGCCTTGAATCTAATCATAAGCTTATACTCCAAATAGAAATTATCTTTTGCAAAGGTATAATCTCCCCCTGTTTTCTGGCAAAATAGACGAGTAAAATCTGCGTGATAGGGAAAAGTATGCACAAACGTTGTCTGTTATGTGCGAAATTATTCGTATTTTTGCATGATTATTGAGGCTTAGGCCATAAAGTAATGAAAGAAGTAATCCGGCATCAAGGTGTAGTGGAGCAGATTACATCCACCACCTGCTCAGTACGCATCATGCAACAGGCAGCCTGTAATGGCTGTTCGGTCAAGCATCTGTGCAAGAGCAGCGAAAGCAAGGAGAAAGTCATTGAAGCCAGCATAGGGGACGTGCCAGTGCAGGTTGGGCAGTCTGTCATGGTGGAGGGGGCTGTCAGGCAGGGACTCAAGGCTGTATGGATGGCTTATGCTGTACCCCTGATTCTGATGGTTGTAGTGCTTTTCTTGGGTAGCTGTTTTTGGAATGAAGATGTAGCGGCTCTGCTTTCTTTGGTCTTTCTACTTGTCTATTATTGCGTACTTTTCCTTTTCCGACATCGTTTGAACAAGAGTTTCCGTTTTCGTGTGATACCTTTTGATGCCGGCATCTCTGGTTTTGCTTAGGGCCGCAAATGGTATAATAACATGTGAGCAATAAAAAACAAAAATCAAAATAATATTCAAATCAATTAAATCTTCAATCAACGTATGAACGAAATCATGATTGCAGTAATTGTGCTTGGAGCGATAGGACTTCTCTCAGCGGTGGTTCTGTATGTTATCTCGCACAAGTTTGCTGTGAAAGAGGATCCTCGCTTGGGAGAGGTTGCGTCTGTTTTACCTCAGGCCAACTGTGGCGGGTGTGGATATCCTGGATGTTCTGGTTTTGCCGCTGCATGTGTAAAGGCTGCTGATAGTGGTAGTCTTGAGGGTAAGCTTTGCCCTGTGGGTGGACAACCGGTGATGGAACAGGTTGCCACCATCCTGGGTTTCCAGGTAAGTGCTGCGGCAGCTAAGGTTGCTGTGGTACGGTGCACAGGTACTTGTGACGCGCGTCCACATGGAGTAGAGTATGATGGAGCACATTCCTGCCGTATTCAGAACATGACGGGAATGGGAGAGACCCAGTGCCTTTATGGATGCTTGGGTGAAGGCGACTGCCAGCATGCTTGTCTGTTTGGTGCCATCAAAGTCAATCCTGTTACACGCATTGCGGAAGTGGATGAGTCAAAGTGTACAGGTTGTGGTGCATGCCAGAAGG
>JBJEKL010000107.1:0-35657 GCA_051878615.1 Bacteroidaceae bacterium
GTAAAGCTTGTGTGACAGATAAGTTCTATCTTTGTGAAACAAATAAGCGAAGGAATTACCCGAAACATACATTATTTCAATCCCAAAAACAATCTAAAATGAGAAAGTTACTACTTTTGATCCTTTCAGTTATGGTGACTGGTGCCATGTGGGCACAGTCGGACCAGGCTGTGAGTGGAAGTCTTGTCCCTTCCCAAAGGGGGCAGATGAAGGTTGATGGTGCAGACGCTACGGAGTTCATCATTACCAGTGACGAGGATTGGCAGACTTTTACATCCAATGCCGATCAGTATGCATCCTGTGATGTGAAGTTGGATGCTGATATTTATGTGACCACAATGTTTGAAGCAGCCTTCACGGGAATCTTCGATGGTCAGGGTCACTCCATACTCTTTGAGGACGGGTTCAGGCCGACGGCTGATTTTGCTCTCTTCAAGAGTTCAGGAGAGGGTGCCACTTTCCGCAATTTTGAGGTGAAAGGAACCTTGACCATGCTGCACAAGTATGCTGGTGTGGTTCTGGAGGTGAATGGTCCTACCACCATCCAGAATGTAAAGGTAAGTGCCGATGTGACTTCCAGCGGTTATCCTTTGAGTGGATTTGTGGTGTACAACAAATCCCAACTTGATGTAACTGGTTGTGAGTTCAGCGGTAGTCTGAAGTGCACCCAAAGTGCAAGTGCGGACATCGCAGGTTTCATCAGTAGCATGAGTGGGGAGAGTGCTTTTAAGTTCAAGAATAGCGCATGCACGGGCAAGATAGAACTGAGCAACGGGAATAGTGTGGCAGGATGGCGTGCAAGCGGATTTGTAAGTAGCAATACATCCACCCTGGTGGCAGATTGTGAGTTTACCAACTGTCTGATGTCTGGTGAGATTATACAGGCAAACGGATCTGAGCGTCTGGGAGGATTGGTGGGAAGCCCCAATACCGACAAGAGTTCCTATGTCATGAAGGGTTGCCTGATAACCGGTACGGTCAAGCGTTGGAACAGCAATACTGATCCCACTCTGATTGTTCAGCAGAACTGTCTCGTGCTGGGTTGCAGTACATGGAAGAGCATGGGCACGAATACGGTGGCGGAGAACTGCTACTATACCACTTCTACTGAGATGAACGAAACGGTCATGAACCAGTTCAAGATGGTGGATGATGCAGACGTTTCATCGGGTGCACTCTGCTATAACCTGAATGGTGACCAGAGCAGTATCGGCTGGTATCAGAATCTGACGGAGGATGCTACTCCTGTATTGGACAATACCCACATGCAGGTCTATGCCAGCGGGCGTAAGCATTGTGATGGAACCGATTATGAGGGGGTTACCTATAATAACGAGAGCGGAAGTACGACACAGGATGAGCATAACTTCGTAGATGGTGTGTGTGACTATTGCGGAGAGATGGTTGTGGAGGATGGATTTGTGCTCATCTCAGGTCCTGCATCCTGGAATGCATGGGTGGGTAAGTTGCGTTCTGGTGCCATGAATACCAGTGCCAAGATGACCAGTGACCTTGCTGTTACCGAGAAACTCCCTGATGGATTCTGCGGAACTTTCGATGGCCAGGGACATACCATCAGTATCAATATCGGTGCCGAGTCGGGTAAGTATGCGCTGTTCGGCACTTTGGCATCGTGTACCATACGCAACCTTGTGATTGAGGGGGAACTGACAGGAGAGAGTAATACTGCTCCTGTAGCATCCTATGTGAATGGTGAAACATTGCTGGAGAATATCATTACCAAGGTGAATGTCACACAGACCACCCTCAATGATGGAAACTGCTCTGGTATGATAGGCATGGCGTCGAACAAGGTGACCATACGTAACTGTATCTCCGCATCTACGGTAAAGGCTACCAAGGATGCAGGTGGATTCGTGGGATGGGCTGGTGGACAGACCATCAATATGGAGAACTGTGCCATGATTGGTGATGTGACGGTCAACACCGGCGCTTCTTCCGTATTTCTGCGCATCAGACATAGCGATTGCATGGTGACCATGACTAATTGCTATTATGTGCCTTGTACCCCGACCATCCTTTCTGGAAATGGCACAGAGATGGCTGTTACGGCAACTCAGATTCAGAATAGTGATGTAGAGAGCGGTATGCTCTGCTATGCACTCAATGGCGACCAAAGCAATATCAACTTCTATCAGACTCTTCCCGATGATGAGATGCCCACGGTGAACGCCACCCATGGACAGGTTTATGCCAATGGCCGTAAGCACTGTGACGGAACGGACTATGATGACTTGTATTATTCCAATGAGGAGGGAACCACCGAGGTTGATGAACACAACTATGACAATGGTGTGTGCGACTATTGCGGTGCACTTAAGTTGAATGAGAACGGACAGTTTGAAATCAATGATTATCGCACGATGGCGGCCTTTACGAAAGCTGTGAATGCAGGAAATTATTCACTCAATGCCATTCTTGTTGAGGATATTTATGACCTGGTTATGGGTGGTATTGGTTCTGAGTGTGAGATGATAGGAATCAGCCAGCCCTATTGTGGTACATTCGATGGCCAGGGACATACACTTGGTGTCAATGTGGATGCCAATGGTGGTGATGGTGGTGTGTTTGCCAAGGCAAGTGATGCCACTATCAAGAATCTGACCGTAGAGGGAACCATACGCAATGGTGGTCAGACAGGCTTCATCGGGAATAATACTGCGGGTTCTCCTGTTCTGCAGAATATCATCATCAAACTGGATATTGAAGGTACCCTCAATGTGGGTGGCGTGTGCGGTAATAGCAACAACGGCAACAAGGCTCTCACTATGGAGAATGTGATGTTTGCCGGTAAGGTGAAATATGTGGGCAATGCCAATCAGAACGGTATCGGCGGATTCGTGGGCTGGGCTTACGACACTAAGTTCACCATGAACAACTGCATCATGATTGGTGATATTGACTTGGGAGCAGGCACCACTCCTGCCCAGATATTGCGTGTGCGTAGCACCTGTACCGTAGCGAGCAAGGATTGTGCATACATTCCTGTGGAAGGCATCAGGTATATCAATGGTAACAATGCTGAGATGGATGCCACTCCTGTAGCATGTGAGGATGCTGCTGACGGATCAGTATGTTATGCTGCAAATGGCAGCAGTTGGCAAAGCCCGATATGGTATCAGACTATAGGTGATGACGATATTCCTGTGCTGGATGCCACACATTCGGTGGTTTATCCCTGTGCCGAGGGCTATGCTTCCAGAACCAAGGACCAGTACGCCGACATTGTTGATGACCTGACAGCAGAGGCAGAGGCTGCGACTGATCCTGAGGAACATCCTGCTCAGAAGACTTTGGTAGAGGATTACCTTGATGCACTCAATGTACTTTCAGAGGTAACTTCGTTTGAGGAACTGGTGGCAGCATACTATCCTGTTATTGCTGAAAAGAGACAGACCGTGGATGCCAGCATTGCAGCTTATGAGGTTTACAAGGCCAAGGTGGAGGCTACACGCCAGTACCTGCAGGACAATGCAGATGATTTCAAGGGTGGCCCTGCATATCAGAAACTGGAAAGTTACTTGAGCGAGGATATTACAGATCCTGATGAGGATGAATTCCCCAATGGTTCTTATGCATATATCATTGATGTGGATAATCTCCAACTTGACGTGGAGGGAATCAATGTCGAGATAGCCTTCATCACCCAGATGCTTGAGGATGCCCTCAACGAGGGACTCAATCCAGGTGCTGATGCCACCTCGTTCCTGGTGAATGCAGACTTCAGCGATGGTCTGAACGGTTGGGAAGGTGACAAGATCGGTAGTGTGTCAAAGGGTGAGACCATTGACTTCTATGTCGTGGAGCATTGGACCAATAAGTCCTTCGACCTTAATCAGACAGTTACTCTGCCCGAGAATGGCCTGTATGAGGTGGTGATGAATGGTGCATATCGTGTGGGCGGTGAGGCCGAGTCGGACATGCATGCTGCCATGCTGTACATGAACGAGAACCAGACCTTCCTGCAGTCAACGATCGAGGACGTCATCTCTGCTGACGAGGCTGTGGACAAGGAGAACAGCTGGATCACCGGTGACATCCCTGACTATCAGATCAAGGACGAGGATGATAATGTGATTGCTTATGTTCCTCATGGCGCTCAGAGTGCAGCATATGCATTCAATGCCGGCCGTTATGAGAACCGTTTGGTGGTGAACGTGACCGATGGTACTCTCAAAGTGGGTGTAAGGAATCCTCACCAGGTGTATGCCGACAATGACTGGACTGATTTCGGTAATTTCCGTCTGAGGTACCTGGGTACGATGGAGGAGGTCGGCGATGCCATGGATGCTACTGTAAGCAGCATGTGTGCAAGAGCTAAGCATATTCTGGCCACGAACCCCAATGAGGTGAATTATCGTTTCAATCCCAACTATTACAATGCTCTCAGAACCGAGTTGCAATCCGTAGTTGAGGCTGCCGAGGCCGCATCTGCTGCCGAGAAGAAGTATGAGTCTATCTGTCAGATGGGCGAAATCTTTGGCAGGATCTACGAGTGTCAGAAGAACTATGCCGATCTTGTTGCTTACTCTGACGCCATGAGCAAGGCATGTGAGATGCTTCGTGCTGTCAATGCCATCACCGAGGAGGAAGATGCTGCAGCATATGAGATGATCAGTAAGACACAATCCGGATATTATGATGGCAGGTATACCAACGAGGAGGCTGCTGCAGGTGGTGACCTGAAGAACATTTCCTTCTATCCCACACAGGAGGAGGATGGTTCTCTAAAGATTGCCGATGCCAAGGACTTGAACGTATTTGCAGCCATGGTATCTACAGGTATGACCGATTTGAATGTCAACCTGGAAGCCGATGTCGTTGCCGACGAAGGTTTCATAACGATTGGTGGAAATACTTCCGGTACCGATTACAAGTACAATGGCACGTTTGACGGAAAGGGTCATACACTTACTGTGAACATCGACAACACGGGTGTAAATCAGGTGGGCGTCTTCCGTCATACGGGTGATGCCACCATCAAGAACGTGAAGTTCACAGGTAGCATCAAGGGTGCCAACAATACTGGTTTGGTAGGTCAAATCGATGGTATGACTCGTTTTGAGAATGTGGAGAGTAATCTGGATATCTATGGCGGAAATAATGTAGGTGGATTTGCCGGTGCAGCCTATAGTGGTCCTCAGTATTTCGACAACTGCTTGTTCTCTGGCCGTGTAGAAGCCTACACGAATGGTGCTGGTGGATTCTACGGATGGTCAGCTACCAATGTGGTGTATGCAGATAACAGTCTTTCTATCGGTGAGGTAGTGGGCGACCAGAGTGCATACTTCTTCCGTGTGAAGTGTGATGGTACAGTGGGTATCGCAGGTGCTGCCGGTTGCTATGTGTATGGCGGTAACATGTATTTCCTGCGTACCAGTGATCCTTCAGTCCTGGTATCCGGTACTCCTCTCTGGTGGGGTGAGTTCCTTACCGATGTCATCCTGGAGGTAGATGCCAACGACCTGGCATCTGGAAAGGTATGTCATACATTGAATGCCGGCAATGAGGAGAATCCTGCATGGCGCCAGACCCTGAAGGTGGATGATTCACCTCTGCTCAACAGTGATCACCTGCAGGTGTTTTTCAGCGAAGAGAAGGGCTACTACAATAATGTGCCGGATGCCGTCACATCGGTTGAGGAAGGTAATGCTGCAAACGGCAATGCTTGCTTTGACCTGACAGGTCGCAAGGTACAGCGTCCTGTAAAGGGTATCTACATCATTGGTGGTCGCAAGATACTTGTCAGGTAACCTTTGTCCATTATCGAAATATACCTGGGAGGATGCCTGTCTTCTGTCAAGGAGACAGGCAGCTTCTCGGGTTTTTGCATAAATCCATTAAAATATAATAATCTGATATATACATGACTTTCAAACATTCATATAGGGTGCTCGTGCTTGTCGGCCTTATGCTGTCTGGCTCGTTTGGTGTGCATGCGCAAACGTGGATGAAGGCAGGCCCTTATCTGCAAGAGCTCACCAATGATGCTGTGACCGTAGTCTTTGAACATGGCACGCCTTCGCTCTCTTGGATAGAGGTCCGGGAAAAGGGTAGCACAGAAGCCCAGAGTTTTTACCAGACAGTCGATGGTCAGATACAGGTACAAAGCCAGATTCTGAGTGAGAATGCCGTGGCGCCTGTGCAGAATTTTGCTATCAGGGCAGAGGGACTGAAACCTGATACACAGTATGAATACAGGGTGCGCGGACGTAAGATTAGCAATATGACAGCAGAGGGGGTCACTCTAAGCACGGTGTCCACAGATTACTATTCATCCAAATGGATAGAATTCCAAACCCTTGACCCTTACAGAGAGGAACATCACCTCTTCATCACCAGCGATCTGCATAACCGTCCTGATACCTTGTCGGCATTTTTGCGTCAACTGGATTATTCCACCATCGATCATTTCCTGTATAACGGTGATATGACCAACTATGTACAATCTGGGTCGGATGGTGAAAATCCTTACACCGGATACATCAATACCAGTGTGAATCTTTTCGCAAAAAACAAGGCATTTGAGATGGTAAGGGGCAATCATGATACCCGAGGCAATCTGTCACGTCACTTCAAGGACTATTTCCCTCGTTCGAGTGGAAGGATCTATAGTGCCTCCCGATGGGGGGACCTTGAGGTCATCATGTTAGACTGTGGTGAGGATAAGGTGGACTCTCATGTCGAATATTATGGTATGGCAGCTTTCTATAAGTATCGTGAGGAGATGGCCGAATGGCTGAAGCAGCTTATCAAGACCGAGGAGTTCCTTACAGCCAAGTACCGTATCGTCGTGTGTCATTTTCCTGTGCTGAGAGACAATAAACGCAATGATGAGTTTGACGGACAGCCCCATTTGGCAAGTCTTATTCTTCCCCTGCTGATGCAGTGTGATATAGACCTGTTTGTGGCAGGCCATTATCATCTCCCGTGTGCCATAGACGGATTGGATTATAACGGCCAGGGCAACAAGTTTGAGGAATATATCATCGGGGCTAAGTCTGCCATGCGAATAGATATCGAGAACGGAGAAATCAAGTTGAAGGTGGTTGACTGTCACGGTTATGTGTTCCATGACCGTGTAATCAAGAATGCCAAGGATGGTCAGAAGACGGTATTCCTGACCGTTGACGAATAGATTTCTCCATAAAATGACTTTAATCGTACTGGTAAAATGATAAGATGTCATAGATATATTCTTAGCGGCATACTACTCACGTGTCTCCTTCCTCTGACCGCCCAGGCTCAACAGCAGGTTCGTATTGAGGAAGGCTATTATCTCATGTCCCCCTTCTTGCTGCATGACAAGGGCTATGTGTATGGATATGATACAGACGCCTCACGTACTCCTTATGGTAACGCGGCCGACTATGATCATCCATGCGGCAGGAATGGCGAGGTAGCCTATCTGTATGCCCAGCCCTCCACAAGTGTAAGTCTTGTCAACAGTGCCTATTACTTCCGTCCTTTGGAGGATGGTACCTATTCCGTACAGAGTCTTTCAGGACAGGCTTACTCCTATTTGAGTATAGCTGCTTATGACCGACGGCTGGTATGTCATACGGCATTTCCTTCCCGGAGTTTCTCCCTCAAACGGAAAGATGTGACTGAAGACTCTCAGTGGGGAGAACAGGAGTATGCTGTGCAGCAGTTCCAATACGCAGCCCTTGCGGATTCGCTTGTCAGTAAGGCTCCTGGCATGAATTCCATGGTGGTGCTCACTCCTGTTGACGAAAGTCGTGTTACTCCAGCCATGAGCATCAGGCGTGCCTTGAGTGATGCTTTAGGCGCTTTGGCGGTATACAGAGCAGGGGAAAATCCCGGTGAGGTGTCTGATATGATGGCATACGCCCTAACCAAGTTGACCGAGGAGGCTCAGGTGCTCGTGGATGACAAGAACACGACTCAGGAGCAGGCCACGGAGATGATAGCATCTCTCCGTGAGAGCACGACACAGTATATGGAGACTGCGGCCACAGCACTGAATCCTATTGAAGACGGATATTATTTCCTGGTCAATGCTTATCGCGCTTTTATGCTGCGGCAGAGCAAGGAGAAGGGATTGTCGGCGACACCTGCTCAGGATGGCAGGACTCTCACGTGGCGTGATGTGGCCGTCAATGATGGTGCCATGGCCTTCCGCATTACGCCTTTAGGTGAGGACTATTATGTGATGAAGAGTTATGACCAGAGCCTCGTGATGGACAACATGCTGTTCAGATATGATGCCGAGGGAACCTGGACTGTTGCACACGCTTCTGACCCTGATGCATTGATGAATGCTGCCAACAACGCTACCAGCCTCAAGTCTTTGTACGGAAAGAATACGGCCGATACCATCGCCTTTGATCGTGAGGCACATCTCTATGCCGGTTATACTGCATCGTGGTATCTGCTCAAGGCATATCATCAGGTGACAGTTCCCTCTACCGGGTGGGTAGCCTTGTCTGTCTCATTTCCCGTGGTGGTTCCTGAAGGTGTGGAGGTCTTTTCTGTGAGCGAGAAAGGAGGAGAGTTGTTCCTTGTTCCTTACGACCAGCCTGTTATCCCTGCTTGTACTGCCGTGATGATACATGCTCCCAAAGGGACATGCACTTTCTGCAGTACTACCCATGATGCTCCGAATATCCAGGATAATGTCATGATACCTGTCAATGAGAACCTGAAGGATATCACCTCGGGCAGTGTTCGCACGTTTAAGGTGAAGAATGGCGTGGCTGGATTTGCCAAGGTGTCCAGCACCTCGCTCAGTGCAGGTGTGGCATACATCCCTTATCATGAGGGGGAAGAGGACTTCCTGCCGTTGCAGGAGGACGAAAATAGTATTTCGCCTGTATCGGAGGAAGGTACAAACAGTATGTCTGTATACGACCTGCATGGAAGAAAGGTTCGTGTTCAGGAGGAGGGAAACATATATATAATAAACCATAAGAAGATAATGAAATGATGAAGTATAGATTATCCATAATTGTAGGACTGCTAATGTCCTTCCTGGCTCAGGTACAGGCTCAGGAATGGTTGAAGGCTGGACCTTATCTGCAGGAACTTACTGAGGAGGGCGTGACTGTGGTACTTGAGAATACCATCAAGCCTTTCTCCTGGGTGGAGGTGAGGAAAAAGGGTTACATCGATGTTACCAAATATTATGATGACAGGGATGGGCAGCACCAGATTTACAGTGAAGTTCAAGCACCCAAACCGGCTGTACCTTTACAGAATTTTACTATTAGGGTGGACGGCCTGCAATCTGCCACCGAGTATGAGTATCGGGTATGCACCCAATTGGTAGACTGGGTGAAGCCTTATAGTGCATCGGTGGGAGAGGTGTATGAAGGAGACTGGTATACCTTTCGTACGCTTGATCCCAAGGCTACCGAGCATCATCTGGTGGTGGTGAGTGATATGCATTGTCGTCCCGATATGCTGGAGCAGATGCTGGGCGCACTTGACTATCAGAGTGCCGATCATATCATTTATGCGGGGGACATGATGAACAATATGCAGATTCAAGCCAATACGGTTATGGATCCAGAGGAACCTTATGCCTCTTTTGTCAATAAGAGTGTAGAACTCTTTGCTCGCAATCAGGATTTCACAATTTTGCGTGGAGAGGGTGAGACACGTGGTGACATCTCCAGATTCTTTCGCCAGTATTTTCCCCATCGTTCTGGCAGACTTTATAATGCCTATCGTTGGGGCGATTTGATGGTGGTCGTTCTTGACGGAGGTGAGTCAAAGGCTGATGGCGATCCCAATGGTCATGTTACCAATCTGGGTATGTTCAATACCTACAGAGAAGAACAAGCCCGCTGGTTGACGGAGCTGATGGAGACCGAATCCTATCGTGCTGCCAAATATCGCATAGTCTTCAGTCATTTTCCTGTGACCAACGAGGAACCGGATGAGGATGAAGCGGGTGTTGCACACTTTGCCCAAGTGATGCTTCCTGTGCTCAACAAGGGCAATGTTGACCTGATGGTGGCAGGACATCGCCACCCCGAAAGTTATACCTTGATAGATAAAGGAAGCAAGGGAAATGAATTTCCTGTGCTCGTGCAGGGCTACAATTTCGGTGCACGTATAGATATCGTGGATGGAAAGATAACCATTGAGACTGCCGGAGGAACAACAAAGACAAAGGTCAAGAAACTCAAGAGGTAATATTGACCTTTGCCTTATGGTATATGGGGGAGGCTGTTTCGCGTCCCACCTTGTCTCTTGAATTTTCCGATATTCCCCTGCATTTTTTGAGATCCCGAAAATATGCACTTTTCACGCAAACGTTTGCGGCTTCGGTTGCAAGCGTTTGCGTCCACCGATGTAAAAAAATAAATGTCAATAAAATTCTGTTCTCTGTGTGCGTTAATTAGACTGTGTATGTGGCGTGAGGCAGAGGGCGATTCTTTACTCTTCATGGTTTACGGGTGAGTCCATATTGGCCTGTCCTTGCTTTGTGAATCGGTGGACATTCCTGTGGGAATCAGATGTCTGTCTGATAAATGTTGTAAATCTATTTCTTGCTTTCTCCTTTTTGCGTAATAGACATGGATATGGGAAAATGTGGGCAGCCTGTCCGGGGAAGTGTGCATCACTCTTCTGTAATATCCACAAATCTGAAAATGAGCTCGGGTTCGAAACCGTGCGAATAGGCGTGCCGAAGAAGTTTCTGTTTCATGGCATAGGCATCCGACTTGTGCAAGCTCTTTGCCTTCTTGGCCAGAATCATCTTCAGTGTCTCCTCATACTCTTTTTCGTCCAAGGCCTCAAGGCCATGCTCAATGTCCGCCTGGGTCAGTCCTTGCATCCGTAAGGCTTGTCTTATCTTGATACGTCCCCAATGGTTGTAGCGCATCTTGTCATTGCAGTATGCACGGCAATAGCGTCTGTCGTCGATGTATTTCTCTTGTTTCAGATAGGCAATGATACGATTGCTTTTGCCTTCATCGACTCCCCATGCGGATAACTTATCCCGTATTTGTCCCGCACATTTTTCTGCCCCGCTACATAGAGCGGCCACCTTTGCTAATGCTTGTTCTTCAGTCAGTTCTTTCATGGCCGGGTTGCTTTTACAAACCGATAATTGTCATAAGAATCCTTGAGTGCCTGCACGTCGACGAAACCTTGGGCGGATAGCAGAGCACAGGTTTCTTGAGGGAACTCTCTGTTGATCTCGAACCATAGCCTGCCTTGTCTCTCCAGATGCTGCATGGCATACTGGCCAATAGCCCTATAGAAAAGCAAGGGGTCGCTGTCGGGTACAAAAAGAGCCAGGTGGGGTTCATGCTTCAGAACCGTATCTTCCATGCTGGTCGCTTCCGTCTCACGGATGTATGGCGGATTGCTTGCTATGATGTCCCATGTCTGATGACGCGAGGCAGGGTGCAATATGTCCTCTTGCAGGAATTCTACATCAGCCTTCAGTGATTTCGCGTTCTGTTCGGCTATACGCAAGGTGTCGCCAGAGATGTCCATGGCTGTCACCCTATGCCCCTCCAGGGACAGGCTGATGGCTATACAGCCCGATCCTGTGCCGATATCCAGAATACGTGATGCCGGTTGGGCGTCTCTTGTGATTAGTTCCACCAGTTCACCGGTCTCGGGTCTGGGGATTAGTACTCCTGGTTCCACATGGAAGGTATGTCCATGGAAACTGCATTCCTGCAGCACATACTGGACTGGTTCGCCCGAGAGCAGACGTTCGGTAATAATGTCCAGTTCGTTGCGGCTGTTCGGTGATAAATCCCTATCTTTGCCCAGAAGAACCTGAGTGGGGGACAGACCGAAGCGTTGCTCCATGACCAGCATATAGATGGCCCTTCCTTCACGCATGCCGTATTGTCCGGTAAGTCTTTGCAGATGGTTCATGCAGCAAATGTAGAAAAAAAGAGCGAGATGACACTCGAAGAACAGGATATATTGTACATGCAGCGTTGCATTCAGTTGGCCCGCTGCGGTAGGGAGGGCGCGGCTCCCAATCCCATGGTCGGAGCCGTGATAGTGTGTCAAGGGCACATCATTGGCGAGGGTTATCACATCAGGTGTGGAGGTCCGCATGCAGAGGTCAATGCCATACGTAGTGTGAAAGAACCAGAGAAACTGAAACAAAGCACCATATATGTGAGTCTGGAGCCTTGTGCCCACTATGGCAAGACCCCTCCGTGTGCCGATCTCATCATAGAGAAGCGGATACCTCGGGTGGTGATCGGTTGTCAGGACCCTTTTGCCAAGGTCAACGGCCTGGGCATCAAGAAACTCCGTGATGCGGGAATAGAAGTGCGTGTAGGGGTGATGGAGGAAGAGTGTATCCGCCTCAACCGCCGTTTCATGAATTTCCATCGCCACCATCGGCCCTGGGTGACGCTTAAATGGGCTCAGAGTTCTGACGGTTTTATTGACGGGAAACGTATGCCTGAGCAGTCTCCGGCATGCTTGTCTTCTCCCTTTACACAGATCCTGGTACACCGGATGAGAGCACAGAATATGGCCATCATGGTGGGCACAAATACGGTTTTGTGTGACAATCCTACATTGACCAATCGCCTTTGGCCTGGGCCTAATCCTATGCGCGTCACTATAGATCGTCGTGGTCGTATACCCTTCACGGCGCATTTGTTGGATGGGAGCGTTCTGACCGAGGTGTATCATGATGAGAGTCTGCAGGAGATACTTGCCCACCTGTATCAGCGTGGAATACAGTCTTTGCTGGTAGAGGGAGGCGCTTGTCTGTTGGGAAGTTTTTTGCAGCAGGGGCTTTGGGATGAGATCCGTGTGGAGGAAGCACCTTGTCAACTTTATCAGGGTGTGCCTGCACCTTCTGTGGTCTATGGGCATCTTATGGATAGAAAAATGGTGGATGGCCGATGGATATCCTTTTATGAGAAAATAACCTGAAACAGGCTGAAGGGATGCTGTCTGTCAATAGCTTTTCCTAATTTTACTTAATTAGAGAGGGAAAAATGCCCCTAAATCAAATAATCAGCGTATTTTTGTACACTGAATCAAAAATGTGTATATGCGCGTATCGCACACATACCTTTGCATTATAATGAAAAAGAAGACCATACTACTATTGGCCGTGTTGTGTGGGTTGCTGACTTCATGCTTTGATGATGAAGAGGTGACCTATGACGATTATTGCTATATTTCAAATGTGAGTCTCGGCCAGATCAAACGTCAGACCTGGACCTTGGACACTCTTGGCAATCGTGTCAAGACTTATACATCATACTCCGGAAGTTCCATTCAGATGACCATCGACCAGCGTAGCGACACCATCCAGAATCGCGATTCGCTCTTGTATGGCAGTGATTTGAGTGCTGTGATTGTAACCATTACTTACGAGGGGCTCTCTTTACTCTATCGTCCTGCTAATGATACAACAGCAGTATGGCAGACTTATAGTAGCAAGGACAGTATTGACTTGCGTCAGCCTTTGCATTTCCTGGCAGTGGCCAATGACGGTGCCAGTAACCGACTTTATACGTTGAAGGTCAATGTGCACAGCCAGGAGGGTGACTCTCTGTATTGGACTCGTCAGGATCGTGCCGTTTCACAGTTGGAGGATATGCAGGTGAGCCGTGCGGTCGTACAGGGCACCATGTTGCATGTGCTTGGATATGTGGGACCGAAGGTGTGTGTGGCTTCACGTCCGTTGTCGGGGACTACGGGAGAGTGGACAAGGCAGGACACCAACCTGCCGGAAGATGCACAGGTGGGTACGGTGTGCCAGATGGCAGACAGACTGTATATGGGAACGGCATCTGGTGATCTGTATAGTTCGGATGACGCGATCTCATGGCAGCGCCTCTCCTCTATCGGGCAGAATGCACGTCTGGCAGGAGCGGGGAAATCTTTCCTCTATGCCTTGGATGGCACCTCCCTGATGCGCTCTGCTGACGGACAGATATGGGAGCAGGAAAGTGTGGACGATGATGTCGCCTTCCTGCCCGATACCTGTGTCACAATGCTGACTTTCGAGGGCGAGGATGGTGACAGCCGTGTGGTGATGGTGGGGTATCGTGCTCAGGAGAGTGATACTACCGCCATGGTCTGGAACAAGACCTGGTCCATCAATGGACAGGAGGAGCGTTCCGAATGGATTTATTTCACCCAGACACGTGAGAATAAATGGTTCTGCCCCCGATTGGAGAGTCTCAATGTGATGGCCTATGATGGCATGTGTCTGGCCTTTGGCGGAGCTACCTGCTACGAGGGAGGAAAGTATGAGGCTTTGTCCGAGATGTTCTTCAGCAAGGACTATGGCATCACATGGAAACCTGATTATGAACTTCATTTTCCCTCTGAACTGCATGGGGTCAGCGGACCTATTGCCAGTGCAGTGGATAAGGATAACTTCATATGGATAATTGCCAATCATGAGGTATGGCGTGGTCGACTGAACAGACTCGGTTTCTTACGGCCCTGATGTTGCTTGTCCTGGCCTCTTGTCTGCCTCTGCATGCGCAGGATGGTGATGAGCTGGAGTACAGGATGGAACTTGGTGGAGGCGTGGGCACATGTTTCTACCTGGGAGATGCCAACAAGACACCCTTTGCCGACCTGAGTGGTATGGGCGGCATAATAGTCAGGCGTATTTTCAATCCGCGTATGTGTATCAAGGCCAATCTTGCCATGGGTCATATCAGAGGCAACTCCAATGGGTATTTCCTGCCTACGGATGCCGATAGTCAGACTCCAGAAGGAGGTATCCCATGTGAGGTCTCATTCTCAAGGAACGTCCTTGACGTGGGGGCTCAGTTCGAAATGAACTTCTGGGGGTATGGTATGAGTGGAGGATACAAGGAGAACTGCAGAATCACTCCCTATGCATTGGCCGGAGTAGGGGTTTCTGTCGGAATGGGTGGAGGAGGCAGTGCCAGTGGAGCACTCAACCTGCCCATTGGCGTGGGCGTGAAATACAAGATGCGCCCAAGATTGAATATCGGACTCGAATGGACAATGAGGTTCAGTACCAGCGACAATCTGGACGATACAGGACGGAGCACAACGCTGGAACACCCCTATGGCATCAAGAGCGTGGGACTGAAGAACAAGGATTGTTATAGTTTCACTATGCTGTATGTGACCTATGACCTCTCTCCTAAATATAGGAAGTGTAATAACGAATAGGTAGAAGAATGAAACAAGATACAGAACTGGACATGAGCCGTATACCTGAATCTATTGCCATCATCATGGATGGTAATGGACGATGGGCCAAGGAGAAAGGCTTGCCTCGGTCTGCTGGACATGTGGAAGGAGTGGATACCTTGTATCGTATCACGACAGAGTGTGCACAGTTGGGAGTCAAGTATTTGACCCTGTACACTTTTTCTACAGAGAACTGGAACAGACCGGAGAGCGAGGTTGCTTCGCTCATGTCCCTCGTTGCTACCCGCCTGGAGGACGAAGTGTTTATGAAGAACAACATTCGTTTCCGTATGATCGGTGAGATGGAGGGGCTGCCTCAGCATGCAAGACAGAGACTGCAGGAATGCATGGAGCGTACGGCACAGAATGACAGAATGACAGTCGTTACTGCGCTTAACTATAGCAGCCGTTGGGAATTGACAAAGACCATGAGGAAGGTAGCAGCAGATGCTGTTTCGGGTTTGCTCAAGGCGGATGACATCAACGAGGATTGGATAACCAATCACCTGGAGACTAATTTCATGACTGACCCCGACTTGCTCATTCGCACAGGCGGTGAGTTGCGCATCAGCAACTATCTGCTATGGCAGTGTGCTTACAGCGAACTTTATTTCTGTGATACCTATTGGCCTGACTTCTCTGAGGAGGACCTGCATAGGGCCATCATTGATTTCCAACGCAGACAACGTCGTTTCGGTAAGACTGGCGATCAGGTTAGACAAGAAGGTATTTGAACTCTCAATAGAAGGACTCAGTGAAAAGGATACACCTTATTATATATATATGGTTGGCCATGTCGATGATTGTCGGCGCACAAGTAGGGCGTGTGGTCAATCCTACTATAGACTACAGTAGAACTCCTCAACGATGCGTTATCGGTGCTATCACCGTGAGCGGCGTGGATAATTATGATGATTACCTCCTGATAAGTCTCAGCGGATTGTCTGTAGGTCAGACTATTGACATTCCTGGTGAGGAAATCACGACGGCTGTCAGACGGTATTGGAAGAATGGGCTCTTCAGCAATGTGGCCATCAGCGTGGATAGTATAGTGGCCGACTCTGCTTATCTGCATATTGAGTTGACAAAACGCCCGCGTATTTCACAGATTAACTACATCGGTATCAAGAAAAGTGAGCGTGAGGATCTGGAGCAGAGACTGGGACTTGTCAAAGACAATCAGGTGACGCCTAACATGTTGGACAGGGCGAAGATATTGGGTGCACGCTATTATGAAGACAAAGGATACAAGAATGCAGTGATCAACATTGTCCAGCGTGAGGATGCCGGCGCTCCGGATAAGGTGATTCTGGATATAGATGTGGAGAAGAAGGATAAGGTGAAGATCAATCATATCTACATCACAGGGAATGAGAATCTGACTGAGAGAAAAATCAAGGGCGGGCTTTTCAGCAAGGGCGTACTGAAGAAAATTCACCAAAAGAAGGATATCGGTAGTTGGTTCCGCAGCAAGAAGTTTGTCGAGAGCAAATATAAAGAGGCCAAGGAGAATCTTGTGGCCAAGTATGCCGAATTGGGCTATCGTGATGCAGTGATAGTCACCGATAGTGTGGTTCCTTACAATGAGAGTAGTGTGGATATTCACCTCGAAGTGGAAGAGGGACAGAAGTATTATCTGCGTAATATAGAATGGGTGGGTAATACGCTATATCCTACGGATGTGCTGAATGCCATACTGGGCATGAAGAAAGGTGATGTATATAATCAGAAGAAGTTGGGGGAACGTATTTCCACTGATGATGATGCTGTGGGCAACCTCTATTACAACAATGGATACGTGTTCTATCATTTGGATCCGGTAGAGGTGAATATAGTGGGTGATTCTGTTGATTTGGAGATGCGCATCTTCGAGGGTGCACAGGCCCATATCAGCCGAGTGAAGATATCCGGCAACGACCGTGTGTATGAGAATGTTGTTCGGCGTGAGTTGCGTAACAAGCCCGGTGACCTCTTCTCAAAGGCGGCTCTCGAGCGTTCCTATCGCGAAATCGCGTCATTGGGACATTTCGATCCAGAGCATATTGACTATGATATCAAGCAGGATCAGGCCAATGGAACGGTAGACCTTTCATGGGGACTTACTCCCAAGAGTAATGATCAGGTAGAGTTCTCTTTGGGTTACGGACAAACGGGAGTAATAGGAAAGATCGGCTTGAAGTTCAGTAACTTCTGTATGGCTAATCTTTTTAATAAAAATGGTATCAGACGAGGAATATTGCCACAGGGCAATGGGGAGACGTTCAGTATCAGTGGTCAGACCAACGGACGTTACTACCAGGCTTACAGTGTGAGCTATATGAATCCCTGGTTTGGCGGTAAGCGTCCCAATACGCTCAGTGTAAGTGCTTTCTTTAGTAAGCAGACCGACGTGAGTGACAACTACTACAATTCAGCAGCCTACAACAGCTATTACAATAGTTATCTCTATGGTTATGGCAACAATGGCTATAACTATTATGAAAACTATTACGATCCGGACAAGTTTGTGAAGATCTTTGGCCTGAGTGTGGGATGGGGAAAACGTTTGCGCTGGCCTGATGACTATTTCATGTTGAGTGCCGACCTGGCTTATACAAGATACATGCTCAAGGACTGGAGATACTTCCTGATTGCAAATGGAAACTGTAACAATATCAGCCTCAATCTGAACTTGAGCCGTAACAGTACGGACAATCAGATTTATCCTCGTAAGGGTTCTGATTTTTCTTTCACAGTTTCGCTCACTCCTCCATTTAGTTTGTTTGATGACAAGGATTATGCCCATCTGGCAACCAATTCGGCTGCAGGCAACTATAGCGAGCAGTTGCAGGATAAGTACCGTTGGATCGAATACCATAAATGGAAATTCAAGAGCCGCACATATACTGCACTTTCAGGTGGCAATAAGTGTCTGGTGCTGATGACTCGTGTGGAATTTGGTATATTGGGTTCTTATAACAAGCACAAGAAGTCACCTTTTGAAACATTCTATGTTGGAGGTGATGGTACCAGTGGATATACCAGTACCTATGCCACAGAGACTATCGGTATGCGCGGATATGATAATGGTTCGCTTACTCCTAACGGCTATAGCGGCTATGCCTATGATCGCTTCACTGTTGAGTTGAGGTATCCCCTCATGTTGAACAACAGCACCAATATCTATGCTTTGACCTTTGCCGAAGGTGGTAATGCATGGAACAGCGTAAGGAAGTTCAATCCCTTTGACATGAAACGTTCAGTGGGTGCAGGTGTCAGAATCTTCCTGCCTATGGTAGGCTTGCTGGGTATCGACTGGGCATATGGCTTTGATGACGTCTTCGGTCGTAAGACCTACAGCGGAAGTCATTTCCACTTCATCCTCGGGCAAGAGTTCTGATATACATTATTATATATATAAATTGAGTACATAATATAAATGCAGATCAATATGAAGAGAGTATGGATGGCACTGCTGGCCGTTGTTCTTGCGGCAACAGTGAATGCACAGAAGTTTGCTTTGGTTGACATGGACTATATTCTGAAGAATATTCCTGCCTACGAGCGTGCCAATGAGCAACTTAACCAGGTGAGCAAGAAGTGGCAGGCAGAGGTGGATGCTCTGACCTCCGAAGCTCAGACACTCTATAAGAATTATCAGTCAGAGGCTGTATTCCTGAGTGAGGAGCAGAAGACCAAGCGTGAAGAGGCTGTCGTTGCCAAGGAAAAAGAGGCTGCTGAATTGAAACGGAAGTATTTCGGACCAGAGGGGGAACTTTACAAGAAACGTGAAAGTCTGATGACTCCTATCCAGGACGAGATTTACAATGCCGTGAAGGATATCTCTGAACAGAAAGGCTATAGCCTGATACTTGACCGGGCCAGTGATGTTGGCATCATCTTTGCCAGTCCGAAGGTGGACATCAGTAATGAGGTACTTGCAAAACTGGGATATAATTGATTAATAAACTTAAATAAAATAGTAGAAAGACAATGAAGAAGATTCTTGTAGCCATCCTTATGATGGCACCTTTGGCTCTGAGTGCTCAGAAGTTTGCACATTTCAATAGTGCGGACGTTATCCCCAACATGAAGGAGTATACTACAGCGCAGACAGAGATTCAGAACATGGCAAAGCAGTTTGATGACGACCTGAAGTTGATGCAGGATGAACTCCAGAAGAAGACCGAGGAGTATCAGAAGGAGCAGGCGAACTTGCTTGAGAACGTACGCCAGCGTCGTGAGCAGGAACTCAATGACCTCTACCAGCGCATGCAGCAGTCCTATCAGGACAATCAGCAGTCACTTCAGAAGGCACAGCAGGACAAGATGGGTGCCATTCAGGAACTCGTCCTCAGTGCAGTGAAGAAGATTGGCGAGACTGGCGGTTATGTATATGTGATTGATACCAATGCAGGCGCAATCCCCTTTGTGAACACGGCACTCAGTACCGATATCACAGCAGAGGTGAAGAAGGCTGTGGGTATACAGTAATTCTCCCTGCCCTATAAGGGGCAAAGGATTTATACCATAGGGTAATCATGGTTGTTATGCCAGCCAAAGGTATGCCCGTAATGTAGAAATAATATCCTATAAGTAAAGAATGATGATGAAACGACTATTCACCGTACTCTTGCTCGCGCTGCCTCTGTCACTTCCTGCACAGATCCAGTTCGGTTACATGAGTTACAAGACTGTCATGGCTGAGATGCCAGAGTTTGCGCAGGTCAAGCAAAGCATGGCTGAATTGAAGGCCAAGTATGATGCGGAGGCAACACGCGGGGAAGAGGAGTTTCAGAAGAAATTCGTGGATTTCCTGCAAGGACAGAAAGACTTCCCTCAGACCATTATGCAGAAGAGACAGGCAGAGCTTCAGTCTCTGATGGAGAATGGCATTTCCTTCAGGATGGAGTCACAGAAGACTATCGAACAGGCCGAGAAGGACTTGGTCGCAGAGGTGAAGAAGAAACTGAACAATGTCATCCTTGAGGTTGGGGTCGAATATGGCTATGCCTTTGTACTCAACACCGATGATGACGCTTGCCCATTCATCAATCCTGTCATTGGTGTTGATGTGACCGACTTGGTGCGCTGGAAGTTGGGACTGTTGGCCGAACCGCCAGTGGGGCTGTTGCCAGCTGTAACACCCCAAAATGAGAGCGTGCCGGAAGCTGAGAATGTTCCGGCAGAACAACCGGTGGTGCCTGAGGCACAGCCCGTGGTTCAGCCCGTGCAGGAACAGACGCAACCCTGATAGCCCATGATATCCGCTAAGACAGGATTCCCAAGCGAGAAAGGTCCCATCGGAGTCTTTGATTCTGGTTATGGAGGACTCACTATACTGCGGCAGATAAGAAATTTGATGCCGCAGTATGATTATGTGTATTTGGGGGATAATGCCCGTGCTCCCTATGGAACCCGTTCCTTTGAACTGGTTTATGAGTTTACATTGCAGGCTGTAACACATCTCTTCGGACAAGGATGTCCTCTGGTAATATTGGGATGTAATACGGCCTCTGCAAAAGCTCTCCGCACTATCCAACAGAAGAATCTGCCTCTGTTGGACGTACACCGTCGGGTGCTTGGAGTCATCCGGCCTACTGCCGAAAGTATAGGGGTGCTCACCCAAACTCGTCATGTGGGGGTGGTGGCTACGCCAGGTACCATCAAGAGCCATACCTATGAACTAGAAATAGCCAAGCTTTATCCCGATGTGGTGGTGACAGGTGAGGCTTGTCCCATGTGGGTTCCGTTGGTGGAAAACTATGAGTATGACAGTCCGGGTGCAGACTATTTTGTAAAGAAGGGCATTGACAGGCTGATGGAAAAGGATTCCCTGATTGATTGTATCATTTTGGGATGTACTCATTATCCGCTTCTGCTGGACAAAATTCGAAAGTATGTGCCAGAGGGAGTGCGTGTGATGCCCCAGGGCGAGTATGTGGCAGCCAGTCTGAAGTGTTATCTGGAGCGTCATCCCGAGATGGAGCAAAGATTGTCCTCTGGTGGCAGGGTCCTTTATCAGACTACCGAGCAGGCTGATGTCTTTCAGTCCAACGCCAGTATATTCATGAGTCAGGATGTGACTGCCCAACGTGTGTTGTTGTGACATTTATTATGGTTTGTTATGCGTAAGGTAATCTACAGGTCCACTTGGAGCACATTGCTTTTCATTCTGGTTCTTGCTTCATGCGATAGTAAGCCGAAGCCTGTGGTAAAGCCTCACTCCAAGGGCTTGCCGAGCGAACTTCTTCTTGTCACTGATGAGGCCGTGGGCAAGAGTGACATTATGGATTCGCTGAATGCGATGACTCAGGAGCCTGTCCCCGAGATTATGCAACCAGAACCTATGTTTCATGTGTTGCGTGTCTCGGAGCGAAACTATACTCAGCGTTATGTTACCATGCACACCAAGCTGTTTGTGCGTTTGAATGCAGATGTGCCTAACCCTATGATGGGTATCTCACGTGATGCCTCTGCTTTCCCTCAGACGGAGGTGACTGTGTCTGCCCGTAACCTTAACGATCTGCGCATATTCCTTGCCCGCCATAAGCAGGATGTCATACAGGCTTTGCTTGAGGGACAGCTGCTTGTCCGTATGGCAGATTTGCGAAAGCAAAATAATGCGCATGTGTATCGTCAGGCATGCAAGCATATGGGGTATTCCATATTGGTTCCCAAAAGTGTGCATGCGGTGAAGAAGGGAAAACGCTTCCTATGGGCGGGTTCCAATCAGCAGGAGCGGGATATGAATGTAGTAATCTATGAGTTTCCTTGGAATGGCAGAGAACTTGATGATACAGGGTATCTTGTTTCGGTGCGTGATTCAGTCATGAAGTGCAACATACCAGGAGAGAATGAGGGTCAGTGGATGCAGACATCCCAGGTGGATGGCAACCCTTTGGTGATAAGTCAGAGGAAACGGTTCTGTGGGCGTGAGTACGTGGAGATGCGAGGGATGTGGGACGTGCGCAATGCACCCATCGGAGGACCTTTTGTGGCGATGTTCACCCTGGACTCTATTCGTGGTATGGTGCTTGCGACTGAAGGATTTGTATATTCGCCGTCCACAGAGAAACGTGATTTGATTCGTCTTGTGGAGGCATCACTGTTGACTATAAAGAAACGGAAATGAGACGTATATACAACATAACAGGGATTCTGTGTGGCATCTTGTTTTTTTCTGCCGCACGACTTAATGCACAGGCATTGTTTGTCCCTGATGCTGAGATTCAGAAGGTGGGTGATGTGGCTTTCCAGACGCAGAAACGGATCACATTGGGGTTTCGCAATCGGGGGGACAAGCCACTTCGGTTAATCAGGGTGCATCCTTCGTGCAACTGTTTGGATGTGCAGTATCCTTCTCAATCGATTCCTGCTGGGGGACATGCAGAGATTACATTGACCTTCAATGCCGAACAGTTGGGTTCCTTTTACCGTGACGTGGAGATTTTTACTGATGCCTCCGACAAACCTGTGTATATGGCCATTCAAGGAAATGTGGTGACAGAGGTTGCGGATTACGGACAGGATTTTCCTATTGACTTGGGAAATGTGCGGTTGCAGACCAACTATGTGGAGTTTGATGATGTCAATAGGGGAGACAAGCCTTCGGTTGAGATAGAGGTGGTCAATTTGGAGCGCACTGCCTATAGACCTACATTGATGCATCTTCCGCCTTATCTTTCAGCAGAGTCTATACCCGAGGATATTCCTGGTGGGAAGACAGGTAGAATAAGAATTACCCTGGACAGTGGCAAGCTTCCTCTGTTGGGATTGAATCAGACCAGCATCTATCTGGCACGTTATGTAGGGGATAAAATCAGCGATACCAATGAGATATATGTCAATTCAGTCCTTCTGCCCGATTTCTCACATATGAGTGCTGAGCAGATAGCTAATTCTCCCGAACTCCAAGTGGAGAGCAACGAGGTGGATTTAGGAAGTATCGGGCAGAAGGAGAAACTGACCAAGACGTTGATCCTGTATAATTCAGGGAGGTCTCCGCTGCATTTCAAGCAGGTTCAGGTTTTCAATAAGGCGGTCTCTGTCAGTCTGGGAAACCGGATTCTGAAACCAGGCAAGAGCACCAAACTCAAGGTAACCGTTATTGCCAAATACCTCAAGAAGGCCAAAAGTCGTCCGCGTGTCTTGCTGATTACTGACGACCCCAAGCATTCCAAGGAAATAATTAATATCAATGTCCAGCCTTGAAGGGTATAGACTAATAATTTAGAACACCCCAAGGGGGAATAACAATCATAGGAGGAGCGTTATGGAACATCCCGAGAATAGTGCAGAATATGCAGGACTGGTTGTTAACAAGGGCATCGGTCCCGTGTCTATTGTGAATCCTTATCTGAAGAAGGGGAGATTTGCACGTCGCAGATTGTCTGCGGCGGATTATGTCGATGGTATCCTGAAGGGTAATGTCACCATCTTGGGGCAGGCTGTCACGCTTGTTGAGAGTACCATGCCTGAGCATCAGGCTGTTGCCCAGGAGGTGATTGAGAAGTGCCTTCCTTATTCAGGAAGGAGCGTACGTATTGGCATCAGCGGTGTCCCTGGCGCAGGCAAGAGTACCAGTATCGATGAGTTTGGTATCCATGTCCTGAAGGAATATGGGGGGAAGTTGGCTGTCTTGGCCATTGACCCCAGCAGCGAACGTTCCAAGGGCAGTATTCTGGGTGACAAGACGCGTATGGAGAAGTTGTCTGTTCACCCCGATTCTTTCATTCGCCCCAGCCCGTCTGCAGGGAGTCTGGGTGGTGTAGCCCGTAAGACACGTGAGACCATTATCTTATGTGAGGCCGCAGGATTCGACAAAATATTCGTAGAGACTGTAGGTGTTGGCCAGAGTGAGACGGCATGCCATTCCATGGTTGACTTCTTCCTGCTTATTCAGTTGGCAGGTACTGGTGACGAACTTCAGGGTATTAAGCGAGGCATTATGGAGATGGCCGATGGTATCATCATCAATAAGTGTGATGGTAATAATGTGGATAAGTGCCAGTTGGCTGCCACACAGTTCCGCAATGCTTTGCAATTGTTCCCAAAATCAGAGAGCGGATGGATACCTCAGGTGCTGACCTATAGCGGTTTCTATGGCTACGGAATCAAGGAGGTGTGGGATATGGTCTACAAATATGTTGATTTTGTCAAAAGCAATGGCTATTTTGAACACCGTAGGGCAGAGCAGACAAAATATTGGATGTACGAAAGTATCAACGAGCAGCTCCACAACAGTTTCTATCAGAACAAGACTATTTCCGACCTGATACCGGGAATAGAGAGGAACGTGTTGGAAGGGAAATGTACCTCATTCGTTGCTGCCAAGCAACTGGTCGATGCGTACTTTGCACTCCTCCATTAACCATTTGGGAGTGCTGGTGGCACCACATATGCCGATGCTCTGGCACTCCTTCAGCCATTCTGTGGAGATATCTTTGGCTGAGTCTATCTGGTAAGAATGTGGATTGGCCAGAAGACATTGTTCGAACAGAGCGCGGCCATTACTGCTCTTTTTCCCTGAGACGAACAGCACCGTGTCGTGTCTTGCCGCAAACTCCCTGATGTGAGGCATGCGGTTGGCTACCTGTCTGCAAATGGTGTCATAGTAGATAAAGGTGGCATTGCTGGAGATGTGTTCCTTGATGTATTCTACGATCTCTCTAAACTCTCCCAAGGGCTTGGTTGTTTGAGAATACAGACAGATGTCTTTGGAGAAATTCAGTTTCTCTACATCTGTCATGGTTTCCACAACGATGGCTTCCCCCTCAGTCTGTCCCACCAGACCCAGTACCTCCGCATGTCCGTTTTTCCCGAAGATGACAATCTGTTTTTTATGGTCCGGGTCGGCCTGGTACTCCTCCTTGATACGTTTTTGCAGATGTAGTACCACGGGACAGGTGGCATCGATAATCTCAATATCATTTTTATCTGCAGTCTGGTAGGTGCTTGGTGGTTCACCATGGGCACGAAGCAGGACTTTTGAGTGCTTGATATGTTCCAGCCGGTGATGGTCGATAGTTTCAAGTCCCATCCTCTGCAGTCGGTCACATTCCTTCCCGTTGTGTACAATATCCCCCAAACAGAAGAGATGTCCCTCCTTGCCTAACTCCTCTTCTGCTTTTCCTATAGCTCGGGTGACACCAAAACAGAATCCGGAACCATTATCGATCTCGATTCTCATGTCTCGTTAGCCTTCTTCCGAAACTTTTCCAACAGCCAGTCCGATTGCTCCTTAATGGTCATGTTCGTGTTGTCCAGCACGATGGCATCGTCCGCTTTCCTCAGGGGACTTGTCTCACGTGTGGAGTCAAGATAGTCTCGTTGACTTACGTTCTCCATGATGTCCTCCAATTGGCAGTCTTCCCCCTTGGCTCTCAACTCATCATAACGCCTTTGGGCACGTATTTCTGTGCTGGCGGTAACAAATATCTTTAGTTCCGCATCAGGAAACACCACGGTGCCGATATCCCTGCCGTCCATGACAACACCTTTCTCCTTGCCCATCTCGCGTTGCATGTCCACCATTGCTGTGCGGACAAAGGGCAATGCGGCAATCTGACTCACATGATGTGATACTTCCATGGTTCGTATCTCCCTCTCTACGTATTCTCCGTTCAGATAAGTGTCAGGACGCTGGGTTTCTGCGTTCAGTAGGAAAGAGATATGGATATTCTTCATCTCATCATGTAGTGCTTCAGCTTTCACTTCCCCGTCTGAGATGAGACCGTGGCGTATGGCATAGAGGGTGACAGCCCGATACATGGCTCCTGTGTCTATATATACGTATCCTATTTTATGTGCCAGATCCTTGGCCATCGTACTTTTTCCACAGGATGAATGGCCGTCGATGGCTATGGTGATTCTTTTCATCGCATCAATCTTTTAGAAAGTTGTAGGCAACGTTGAATGAGAGGGTGGGGGCTCCCACATGGTACTTGGCATAACCGATACCGGCACTGAACTTCTTCAAATATATGCCTGCACCGAATGACAAGCCTGCGGCATGTGAGGAACCTGCTGCTTTCATTTCGTATGCTCGTCTGAAATTATATGCTGCTGCAAGGTACATGAAGTGAGCCGGCTTGATGTCAACACCCAGGTTGAAATGGTTGGTCAGTATACGTCCGTTGCTCACCTTCCCGTCGGTGGAATAATAGTCATCCTTGCTCCATCGGGTCAGGTCCACCAAGGTCACAGAGATGCTGACGGGAGCGTGACCAAGTTCCTTGGTAAATCCTGCTTCCAGGTCAAAGGGCAGACGCTCGTGATGATCAGCAAAGGCTTTTACTTGACCGCCGAGGTTACGTGCCGCTGCAGAAAGAGAGAATCCCTTTTCTTCAAGGAAATAGTTGACACCCAGATCTACAGCCAGGGCACAGGAGGAGAATTCTCCGTAATGAGAGTATATGATCTTGCCTGTTGCTCCTCCCGACCAACGGTCTCCCAGCAGATAAGCGTATGTGCCATTGACACATATATCCTGTGCATGCATTTTCCCGAGAATCTCTCCCGTGGGCAGGGTCTCGTTCATCGTCCCGTATCCTACAAACTGTGTGCTTACTCCCCATGTTCCTCTCTCGCCCGTTGTTTGTGCGTATGCTACGCTTCCTGCTTTTGCCCCTTTCATGAAGGTGAGGAAATTGAATCCTGCAGTTTTGTTACTGACACTTGAAAGTAATGAGGGATTCTGGGCTACCAGAGTGATATCATCCTCAATGAGTGATATGTTGTGGCCACCAAGTCCTGTTACATGTGCGGAATAGGGTAGGCTCAGGAAATTGAATACACTCGTGCTCTCCTGGCATGACACTTTTGAGGCAATGCATAATATTGCCACAAGAAGCACGGGAAAGCGTTTCTTATTCATCAAGGTCTCTTTTCGGTTTTAATTCTTCAAAGGTAGGACAAAATGTTTCAATCTCCTTGTCTATATATGAAAAATATGGGTGTTATGACAAAAAATACAGTCCCTCGGTGGTGCGTATAAAAAAAATGTGGTAAATTTGCCCAAGTACTGGCGACAGGTAAAATCACGAATAAATAAAAACATAACAAGAATATGAGTGCTTACATGACCGCAAACGATGAGTTGAGAAGCCAGAAGTCAACCAACATATTGATTGGCTTGGTGCTGGCTTTTGCTTCACTGTTCGTTGCCTTTGAGTTCACACAGCGTGAGGTGAAGGCTGTAGAGGACAATGACAAGATTTATGATTTCAGGATGGAAGAGGACATGATTCCCATCACACAGCAGCAGGAAATGGTTGCTCCTCCTCCAGCTGCAGCTCCTACGGTAATGGAGTTTATCAATGAGGTGGAGGATGATACCGAACTTCCTGAGGAGGAGGTAGAAACCACGGAGGAGGTCAATCAGGCCATTACGGCTGTGGTAGGTACCGGTGCTCCCAGTGCAGTGGTAGCCACAGGTCCTGTGGGCCCTGTTGTCGAGGTTGACGATGATGACCGTATCTATGAGGTTGTAGAGGAGAATGCACAGTTCCCCGGTGGCGATGAGGCTTGTTTTAAATGGTTGACAGAGCATTTGAAATATCCTTCCATCTGTCAGGAACAGGGTGTTCAGGGCCGTGTGTTCGTTGCCTTTGTGGTCAACAAGGATGGTTCTATCGTAGACGTGGAGGTCAAGCGCTCACCAGACCCCAACTTGTCTAAGGAGGCAGAACGTGTGGTAAAGTCTATGCCTAAGTGGAAACCTGCGCGTCAGGGTAATCGCAATGTACGTTCGCGTTTCAGTTTGCCCGTGATGTTCCGTTTGAACAACTAATAGCCGGATATCCATAGTCATATATATAATATAATGAGGCATCCTTTCCGGGGGCCTCATTTTTTATCCAGATAGAGGGTAAATAATTCTTTTTAAGTAGGTATGTATAGTATTACAGAACTGACACAGAAGGTCACTGTCGCATTGGAACACCTCCCTTATGAACGCAAACCTCAAGGTTTGTACGAGCCCGTCAGGTACGTTTTGTCTTTAGGCGGGAAACGTATTCGTCCTGTCCTGATGCTTATGGCTTATAATATGTATAGACAGGATGTGGATAGCGTCATGCCAGTTGCCTTGGGCTTGGAGGTATATCACAATTTTACCTTGTTACATGATGATTTGATGGACAGAGCAGATGTGCGTAGAGGCAAACCTTGTGTTCATAAGGTATGGGATGACAATACAGCCATACTAAGTGGTGACAATATGCTGGTTATGGCATATCAACTGATGTCCCGTTGCCCTTCGGCAACATTGTCTTCTGTAATCAGTATATTTACAGAGACTGCCTTGCAGATTGATGAGGGACAACAATATGACATGGAGTTTGAACGTCGTCTGGATGTCACAGAACCTGAGTACCTTGAGATGATTCGCTTGAAGACCTCGGTTCTTCTGGCCTGTGCTCTAAAAATAGGTGCTCTGTTGGGAGGTGCTTCCGAAGAAGATGCCCAGGCTCTCTATGCATATGGCGAGACGGTTGGCCTTGCTTTCCAACTCCAGGACGACTATCTGGATGTCTATGGCGATTTTGAAACTTTCGGGAAAGCTATCGGTGGCGATATCCTGTGCAATAAGAAGACATTCATGCTTATCAATGCTTTTGCACATGCACCGGAGAGTCTCCGCGCACAACTCGAGGGTTGGCTTACAGCCACGGCATACGATCCTGCTGAAAAGATTGATTCGGTGAGGGGCATCTATACGCAGTTAGGTATCGACAAACTGGCAAAGGAACGTATCTCTTCCTATATTGCTCAGGCTGAGGAGATCTTGGATGCGCTCCGGTTACCAGAAGAGCGTAAGGCTGTCCTGCGCCAGTGGACGGAACAGTTGTTGGGTCGTAAAAAGTAGTTTGTCGTGATTGATACTCATAGCCATATTTATGGTGAGGAGTTCTCCCAGGATTGTGACGAGGTTGTTGCCCGTGCCTTCAGCGCAGGAGTCAGTCATATTTTCCTCCCCAATATAAATAAGGGGAGCATACAGCCTATGCTGTCGTTGTGTGACAGATATCCTGGCAGGTTTCATCCCATGATGGGCCTTCATCCGTCGGACGTGGACTCTTCTTACCGCGAGGTTCTTTCTTACATGGAGTCTTTGTTTGCCGATACCGGTCACCCCTATGTGGCGGTGGGTGAGGTAGGCCTTGATTTTTATTGGGATACCACTTATCGGGAACAACAGTTGGATGCTTTTCGCATTCAGATCGAATGGGCTGTCCGATACCAACTCCCCCTTGTCATTCATGTTCGCTCGGCTCACAGAGAACTCCTTAAGGTAATGGCAGACTATTCGGGGGATGGACTGCGAGGCATTTTTCATTGTTTTGGAGGCTCCCTTCAGGAAGCCCGCCAACTCCTTTCGTTCGAGGGCTTTTGTTTGGGAATCGGAGGAGTGCTCACGTTTAAGAAAAGCACTCTGCCCGATGTCCTGGCCCATGTTCCTCTTTCGCGTGTCGTTCTTGAAACGGACGCTCCCTATCTGGCTCCTGTTCCTTATCGGGGCAAGAGAAACGAGAGCGCTTTTGTGGTGGAGGTACTGCGTAAGATGGCTGATGTGTATGGCCTCTCCGTGAAGGAAGTGGAAAGGGTGACGGATGAGAATGCAAAACGTATATTTACTCGTGTAATATGAAAATGTTGTACTGAAAATGTGAAAAAGGTTACTTTAATGAAAAGTTTTTGTCCAAATAGTGCGTTACTCTAAATAAAAAAAGGTATTTTTGTAACCGAAAAGCGCCGTGCATGGATTACGGCGTGTGAATTATCGGTCAAGGAGAGATGCTCGAGTGGCTGAAGAGGCACGCCTGGAAAGCGTGTATACGTCAAAAGCGTATCCGGGGTTCGAATCCCCGTCTCTCCGCAAAAATTTAGAAGAAACAATAAAAGATAATTTAATCATCAAAAACTACACACAATGAAAAAGTTATTTGCAATTATTGCAATGGTTGCTGTCTGCTCTTGGGGAGCAACAACATCTGTGATGGCACAGGAAGAGCCCGCAACTGAGGCTACCGACACTCTGGCAGTTGATACTGCTGCTGTGGACACCGCTGCTGTAGACACCGCTGCTGTGGAAAATGTTGCTCCTGTTGTTGAAGAGGAAAACGAAGGCATCTTCAAAGTTATCAAGACCAAGTTCATCGAGGGTGGTGCCGACTTCATGTCTTTGGTTGCCATCGCATTGGTTCTCGGTCTGGCTTTCTGTATCGAGCGCGTTATTTATTTGAGCTTGGCTCAGATTAACACCCGCAAATTCGTTGCTGACTTGGCTTCTTTGGTAGCTGCAGGTAAGATTGACGACGCTATTGCAATTTGCAAGAATACACGTGGACCTGTTGCTCGTCTGGCTCTTGCCACTATGGATTGCCTGAACAGTAGTGACCGCAATGACATTGGCACCATCGAGCGTACTATCAACACAGAAGCTGAGGTTCAGGGTTCTTATCTTGAGGAGAACTGCTCTTGGATTACTCTGTTCATCGCTATGGCTCCTTCTCTGGGATTCTTGGGTACTGTGATTGGTATGGTGATGGCATTCGATGACATCCAGCGTGCTGGTGATATCAGCCCCACCATTGTGGCTGGAGGTATGAAGGTTGCCTTGATTACCACTATTTTCGGTATTATCGTTGCTCTTATCCTGCAGTTGTTCTATAACTACATCCTGTCAAAGATTGAGGCTTTGACCGTGAATATGGAAGAGGCTTCTCAGGAACTGCTGACCATGTGTGTCAAGTCAGATAAGTGCAAGAAGTAACAAACCCTTTTAGAGCGAAGGAGATTCTTTTATGAAAATCGAGAAAATATCCAAGATGGCCCTGTACATCTGCGTGGGTATCATCGTTGTTTGCTTTGCTGCTTTCTTCAGCATCGGCTTCAACAACCCCGTGGGTGATTACAATGAGCCCATGCTGACCGACTTGTTGCTGATCCTCATGTATGCTCTCTTTATCGTTATGGTTGGACTTACGGTATGGAGTGTTGTCAAGGGTGTCGGCGGCAATTCTGGTGGCTCTGCATCTGCTTCTGGTGTACCAGGAGGTAAGATTGTCGGCTTTATAATCGCTTTGCTGGTTGCTTCTTTGGTGATTGGTGTGATAAGCGGTTTGGGTGAAGAAGCTTTCACTGCACAGGATGGTACCGTGACATCTGCCGGATGGGTTTCTGTGGTTGACATGTTCTGTGTCTCCATTGGTATCTTGTTCCTGGCAGCTGTGATTTCAGTGGCAGTCAGCATGACTGGCGTTGTTACCACTATGGGCAATAAAACAAAGTCTATTAAATAAACACAAGTTATGGCAAAGAAGAAGAAGAAAGTTCCTGGGTTGAATTCCAGTTCAACTGCGGACATATCTTTCATCTTGCTCATCTTCTTCTTGATTACCACTTCTATGGATACGGACATGGGTTTGGCACGTCGTCTGCCTCGTCCGCCAGAAGATAATCAGGAAGACGCTACGATGGACATCAAATCCCGTAACATCCTTTATGTGCGAATGAATGCAGCAGGGCAGATATGGGTAAAGGATGAGATTAGGAGCGATTTCGAGGATTTGGCTAATTTGCGGCAGCGAGTGAAGGACTTTGTGAAGAACGAACAGAATCTGAGTAAGTTTCCTGAGAAGCATGTCAAGAACATTGACCTCCTCGGACAGTGTTTTGTGACTGACAAGCATGTGGTATCAGTGCAGACTGACCGTAGCACTCCTTATTCCGTGTATTTCCAGGTACAGAACGAATTGGTGGCGGCATACAACGAGCTGCGTAACGAATTGGCAAAGGAGAAGTTCGGTCGTCTTTACGATGCGCTCTCTGATGAGCAGAAGGTGGCAGTTCGTGCATATTACCCCCAGAATATTTCTGAGGCTGAACCCAAAAAGTATGGAGGACAACAGTAATGGCAGGATTTAAGAAGAAAGAGCGTGAGATGCCGGAGATGAACACCTCATCTCTGCCCGACTTGATTTTTACCATCTTGTTCTTCTTCATGTGCGTGGTTACCATGCGTGAGGTGACATTGCAGGTGAAATTCACTACACCTCAGGGTACCGAACTGGAGAAACTGACCAAGAAGTCTGTTGTGTCCTATATCTATGTAGGACCTCCCACTGACCAGTTGCGTCCTAAGATGGGCAGCGGTACACGTATCCAGGTCAATGACCGTATTATCGAGCCTCGTGAAGTAATGGATTTCGTGGCTGCAGAGCGTCAGGGTATGACCAATCAGGCAGAACAGATTATATCTATCAAGGCTGACCAGCATACTCAGATGGGTACTATCACTGACATCAAGGAGGTTCTGAGAAAGTCTTGGGCTTTAAGACTGAATTACTCTGCAACTCGCAGACAGTAATATAATATAGTCAAAATGTAAAAAAGAGGTGGCTTGTTATTTACAAGTCACCTTTTTTTTATATTTTTGCGTGTCAACTAGCTACTTCATTTCCTCAGCATCTTTTCGATGATGTGGTATGAGGTAGTGATGATATCACTAAGATATGATCAGAACCTTATGTGTAAACTTGATGCTCTTGACAGACAGATCCTGTCGTTGATTTCTGATAATGCACGTATTCCCTTTCTTGAGGTAGCCCGTGCATGTCATGTTTCCGGTGCAGCCATTCATCAGCGTATTCGCCGACTCATTCAGTTGGGGGTCATCAAAGGCTCTCAGTTTGTATTTGATCCTGAGTCTCTGGGATATGAAACCTGTGCCTTTGTAGGCCTCTACCTCAAAGACCCTTCTGATTTTGATCGCGTGGTGGTTGCCTTGCGTGTAATTCCCGAAGTGGTGGAGTGTCATTACACTACAGGAGGTTATGATATGTTTATCAAGATCTATGCGCGCAACAATCACCACATGCTTAGCATCATTCATGACAAACTACAGCCTTTGGGATTACAGAGGAGTGAGACCATTATATCCTTCAACGAGGCTATCTGCCGCCGCTTGCCTGTATGCCTTGATGCTGAACAAGAGGAGGCTGTAGAGGAATGATTAGTCTGATTGCTGCTGTTGCACGTAATGGTGCCATTGGCCATGACAACAAGTTGCTCTATTGGCTGCCTAATGATCTGAAGCGTTTCAAGGCGCTCACCACAGGTCACACCATTGTAATGGGGCGAAAGACTTTTGAGTCCTTCCCCAAAGGTGCTCTGCCCAATCGACGTAACGTAGTTCTTTCCCGTCAGTCTGTATCCTTTCCTGGTGCTGAGGTTTTCTCCTCTCTTGAGGCGGCATTGGCCAGTTGTTCACCTGATGAAGAGATTTTTATCATCGGTGGAGAAACCCTCTACCGTCAGTCTATAGCCATGGCTCACAGATTATATCTCACCCATGTGGACGACGAACCTCAACATGCCGATGCTTTTTTCCCTGAAGTTAACTTGGTGGAGTGGGAGATTATTGCTGATGAAGGCCACGGGATTGACGAGCGTCACCAGCAGGCATATCACTTCGTGGATTATCGTAGACGGGGTTCATAGCCTACGCTCTTTTCTTGTTTGACAGAATTAGTAAGCAGTATGTCTGGCATGATTGAGTAAACAAAGTAAATACGGTTTCTATATTATGAGACAATATCTTGAATTGGTACAGAAGATTCTCGATGAGGGCGTGCAGAAGCATGACCGAACGGGTACTGGTACCATCAGCATCTTTGGCCATCAGTGCCGTTATGACTTAGAGCAGGGATTCCCGCTACTTACCACCAAGAAGGTACATCTGAAATCCATCATTCACGAACTTTTATGGTTTCTGCGGGGGGACACCAATGTGCGTTACCTCCAGGAGAATGGAGTACGTATTTGGAATGAGTGGGCCGATCCTGAGACAGGTGACCTGGGACATATCTATGGATATCAGTGGCGTTCCTGGCCTGATTACTCAGGTGGTCATATCGATCAGATACAGCAGGCAGTGGATGATCTGAAGCACAATCCCGATAGTCGTCGTATCATTGTTTCTGCTTGGAATGTGGCCGACCTTCCTCAGATGAATCTGCCTCCTTGTCATGCTTTCATGCAGTTCTATGTGGCTGATGGTAGGCTTTCGCTTCAACTTTATCAGCGTTCGGCTGATGTCTTTCTGGGTGTTCCATTCAATATCGCCTCTTATGCCCTGCTTTGCATGATGATGGCCCAGGTGTGTGGTTTGCGTCCAGGTGACTTCATCCACACTACGGGTGATACGCATATTTATCTTAATCACCTTGAACAGGTTCGCCTCCAGCTCATTCGCGAACCTCGTCCTCTGCCTCGGATGATTCTCAATCCCGAGGTGAAGGATATTTTCTCCTTCCACTATGAGGACTTCTTGCTTGAGGGATATGATCCCTGGCCTGCTATCAAGGGTGTTGTCTCTGTTTGATTCATCATGCCATTGCCCCAGGATTTCGTTTCCTTGATGCAATCTCATTACGGATGTTCCGAGGCCGACATGCTCTGTCAGGCCTTGGAAATTACGGCTCCCTCCGTATCTGTCCGTCTCAATATGCGCAAGATAAGCTCGTGCATGATCCCAGAGCAGGTCTCATCTGTTCTTCGTCATCTTGATGCGTCTTACGATATGGTTCCTTGGTGTCCCCATGCCTGGTATCTTCCCCGGCGTCCCTCGTTCACCTTCGATCCTCTTCTGCATGCCGGTGCTTATTATGTTCAGGACGCGTCATCCATGTATGTTGCCGATGTGCTCCGCCGCTATCTGCCACTCATTCATGCAGAATATTCCTCCCCGTTGACAGCTCTCGATCTCTGTGCGGCTCCCGGAGGAAAATCCACTCTTCTGGCAAGCCATCTTCCCCAGAGTTCTGTGCTCGTCAGCAACGAGGTTATGCCTAAGCGTGCTCTCATCTTGGCAGAGAATATGGCAAAGTGGACATCTGGAATGCCACACGAGCCCTATCCAATCACCTCTTTGGTCACCCAAAATCGACCTTCCGACTTTGTCGCTTTTGCTGCACAGTTCGATTTTCTTCTCACCGATGTACCATGCTCAGGCGAAGGAATGTTCCGTAAGGATGAGCAGGCTGTACGTGATTGGAGTCTTGACAATGTGGAGCTCTGCCGTCAGCGTCAGCGTGATATTCTGCAGGACATTCTTCCTGTGCTTCGTCCGGGTGGACTGCTTGTTTACAGCACCTGCACATTCAATCGTTTCGAGGATGAGGAGAATGCTCGTTATGCCTGTCAACTGATGGGTGGTGAGTTGCTTGAAGAACGCCATTTCCTGCCTGGCAGGGATCGTGGAGAAGGGTTTTATGTGGCAGTCATCCGTCGTTCTTCCGACACAGATGTTGAATCCACTGGTTGCATCGGGCGTCTTCCTGCACGTGTGCATCGTTACTTGCGCGTCCTCTATGACAGTTCGGCATCTTCGGCAGATACGCACTCCCTTCCACAGGTGGAGCTTACCTACCAGCAAGCAATTCAGTACCTGCGCAGGGAGGCCGTTCGTGTGGATGCGCCTCGGGGTATGGTTAATCTTT
>JBJEKL010000108.1:0-10398 GCA_051878615.1 Bacteroidaceae bacterium
GCCTGGAGGGCTATACCATGAGTAGCCGGGGGCAGCGCCCTCGGTCACCGGATCCCCACACATACCTCTGACCAGTCATCTATCAATCTGATATCGGGAGATGGGTCTGAGAGGAAGAGGCGGACATTCGTGATGTCTGTGGTCTTATGATGTCTTGCGAAGCGGGACATGGTGGGTATGGCAGAGGGCTGCTGCCAAGACGGGTCTTGAGCAGAGGCCTGTGACAGAGTCGCCAAGGCGGAACGCCTCACAAGACCATAGACGTCTCGCAGAGAAATCCGTATAATCCGTTCTATCCGTGAAAATCCGTGTTAAAAAGAAAAGAAAAACGTGGTGAGGTTCCTGTTCACTCCCTCTCCTTGCGTGCTTCCGTCTGTTCCTTGAGCCATTCGTCAATGGGACGTCCTTCGCTCCGCTCAAAACAGGAGCGGACAGTCTTGATGGTGCCGAAACCTGCATCACAACATTCCGATATGGTGGTTACCTCGCCATGACGCACCATCCGCTTGAGTTCGGCTATACGGAAGGAGTTGATATATTCGTGCGTGTTGTAGAATCCCTGGCTGCGCACGCTCTGCAATACCAGATGGCGGTTGTAGCCGACGGCTTCACAGAGACGGTCGCGCCCGAAGGTGTTGTCCTTCCATTCCTCCTTGTGGTCCTGCATCCACGACTGTATGCGTTGGAAGCGAAGCAGGTTGGCCTCGTTGAAGTCCTCCTTCTCCGCTTTCTCCACCTCTTCGGGAGCAGGCTTGGCTGATACCTTCTGTATGACAGGTTTGGGCAGGGACAATGCGGTGGTCTCGAGGGTGCGGAAAGCCAAGTAGAGATTGAGCAGGGTGAAGATGATGACGTAAACCATCATCATGGTGATGTTGTAATATACCGTGCACACACAATAGAAGAGCACGGAGATGCCTAAAGCCACACAGTAGCCTATCATGTAACGGGGCACATTGGAGTGGCGTGCCAGGCGGTGCGGCAGGCGGAAGATATTGGCGATGTAATAGAGGCTGAGACACAGGGAGGCCAGACGGAGCAGCACGTCCAGGTTGAAGATGTTGCGCCACAGGTCATCGGTAGTATGCAGGATCACCTGCTTGCCTCCGAAGAGCATGCCCAGCACGTAGAGTGTGATGAGCAGGAGAGCCGGACTGGCATACTCCCACATACGTCTCCATTGCAGGAAGGCCGGCATGGGGATGCTCAGCGGATAGATGGACTGCAGATAACATACCGCCACCAGATAAAGCATCATCATCGGATGCATGGAGTCGGGCACCTGACAGCTTATCTCCTGACTGAAGAAGGCTCCTGCAAGCAGGGCGAATCCGAAGATGCCGTCAATCCAGGCCAGACACAGATACTCGATACGATGACGGGCAAACAGGGCCAGGACAGAGGTGATGACGAGGTGCACGGTGGCACAGCATGATATGATGAGGAGGATGGTTGTTGCAGGCATATTGTATCGATGTTTTTGTTCGCTTTGGGCAAAGTTAGTGAATTTTTGTTGTTGCTGTGCAAGAAAATCCATTTGTGTTGTGCCCTGAAGCGGAAAATGTTGTGGCTCGGTAAAAAAAACATGGGGCTGGAACTTGACGGGCGATCCGGGTGTGACGCTCCTGTTACAGAATGTCGGCGAATATGCAAATACATGGCGTTATGCTTGTCCCTTACGGGGGAAATACGTAAATTTGCAGATAATATATTATTATGGGGTAATGTGCAACTGTAGGATATTGCTTTGCGGATTTTTTCTTGGGGTACTGGCAGTCGTGCCGGCTTGCCCCAAGGGTGTCGTAAGCAGGGACAGGCAGAGGCAGGACCGTGTGGATACCATACAGCGGGTTACCAGTGGAGATATCAGGAGCGGACGCCGGATGAGCACGTCGGCCTATCCTGTCCGCATCGAGGTGCATGGCCGTGCGGTAATGCTTCACAGCGACCATGTGCAGTTGCTTCCGATATATACCCGGGGGGGAGTGCTGAAGATGACTGTCCGCCTCAACAAGGGTACCAACTGGTTGTCGGGATTACCCCGAGGAAATTATTTTATCAACAATCGTCCCGTGGCTGTCAGATAGCCGTAAGGCAGCGGAACACTGGCATCAGGGCAAAGGAGCGTATGACAGAAGACAAGGACACCATAGTCCGGATAGACATTGACGGCATCATCCGTCAGAAGGCAGGCAGGAAGGCATGGCTTATCCCGCGCTTCCTCACCAGAATGCTGGAGAACTTCGTACATCAGGATTTTATCAACCGATATCTGTGCCAGGGCAGGATAGGGGTGGACTTCTGCCAGGGCGTCATCGAGTACCTGGGTGTGACGGTCAATGTGGAGGGAGAGGACAATCTGCCTTCGGGAGAGCGTCCCTGCATAGTGGTGAGCAACCATCCTCTGGGAGCCATCGACGGCGTGACGCTGGGATATGTGATAGGAAAACATTATGACGGGCGTATCAAGTATCTGGTGGGTGACTTCCTGATGCACCTGAAGGGGCTTGCCCCCTTGTGTGTGCCCGTAAAGCAGTCGGGCAGGCAGCAGGGAAGGAATTTCCCACAGATGGTCAACAAGGCTTTCGGCGGCACCGACAACGTCATCATGTTCCCTGCCGGACTGTGCAGCCGCAAGCAGGATGACGGCCGGATACGTGACACGGCATGGCATAAGTTCTTCATCAAGAAGAGCATCCAATACCAGCGGGACGTGGTGCCCGTGCATTTCCTGGGGGAGAACAGCGAACGGTTCTATCGTGTGGCACGCTTCTGCAAGAAGTGGCATCTGCCCAATCTGGCCAAACCTCTGTTGCCCGACGAGATGTACAGGAGCCAGGGGAAGACCTATGCCGTGCGTATAGGCAAGCCCATTCCCTGGCAGACCTTTGACAGCACACGCACCCCCGACGAATGGGCCCAGTGGGTGAAGGACCGGGTGTACAGCCTGTAAGGACAACAACAGATTATGGAAGAGATAATAGATAGAGTTCCCCGGGAGTTGATTCTTGCGGAACTGACACCGGAGAAGAAGTTGCGCCGCACCAACAAGAGCGGCAATGACATATATATCGTCACGGCACACGATTCGCCCAACGTGATGCGTGAATTGGGCCGCCTGCGTGAGATAGCCTTCCGTGCAGCGGGAGGCGGTACGGGCAAGAGCATGGACATCGATGAGTTTGACACGATGGAGAAACCCTACAGCCAGTTGCTCGTGTGGGATCCCGAGGCTCAGGAGATATTGGGCGGGTATCGCTATCTGCTGGGCAAGGACTGGCAGATAGGCGAGGACGGCCAGCCGATATTGGCCACCAGCCATATGTTCCGGTTCAGCGAGCGCTTCATGCGTGAGTATGCTCCCTGGACCATCGAACTGGGGCGTTCCTTTGTGACCCTCGAATACCAGAGCACGCTCATGGGACGAAAGGGTATCTTTGCCCTGGACAACCTGTGGGACGGACTGGGAGCCCTGGTGGTGATAGAGCCCACAGTGCGATACTTCTTCGGCAAGTTTACCATGTACCCCAGTTTCGACCGCCTGGGCAGAGACATGATCCTGTATTTCCTCAAGAAGCATTTCCCCGATCCCGACAATCTGATAAGTCCCATCATCCCTCTCGAACTGGAGCATGACCCGGCAATGTTCCGGGACATCTTCGTCGAGGATGAGTTCCGTGCCGATTATCGCATACTGAACCGTGAGGTGCGCAATCTGGGTTACAACATCCCGCCCCTGGTGAATGCCTATATGGGACTCAGCCCCACGATGAAACTCTTCGGTACGGCCATCAACGACGGCTTCGGAGATGTGGAGGAGACAGGCATTCTCATTGCCGTGGACGAGATTCTGCAGGAGAAGCGCATGAGGCATATCGATACCTTTGCTGCAGAGCATCCCGAGCTGGTCAAGATTACCAGCGGGGCCAACCGAATATTCTACAAACCCAAATAATCCCCATCATAGAGAGGACCACGAGGATGAATGAAAGGATGGAATGGGGCAGACTGCTCTCCAACAAGCGTCTGGGACAGGAAGGACAGCCGCACCGCAAGGATGACCGCACGGAATTTCAGCGTGATTATGACCGGCTGATCTTCTCCGCTCCCTTCCGGCGTCTGCAGAACAAGACCCAGGTGTTTCCCCTGCCGGGAAGTATCTTTGTGCACAACAGGCTTACGCACAGTCTGGAGGTGAGTAGCGTGGGCAGAAGTCTGGGCAATGATGTGAGCCGCCTCTTGCTGGAGCGTCATCCCGAACTGGCATCCACGCACCTTACCGAACTGGGTACCATTGTGAGCGCGGCATGTCTGGCACATGACCTGGGCAACCCTCCCTTCGGTCATAGCGGTGAGTGTGCCATCGGTACCTACTTCAGCGAGGGAGAGGGACGTTTCCTGCAGAACTATGTATGTGAGGAGACTCAGGACAGACTCACCCCCGAGGAGTGGCAGGACCTGATACACTTCGAGGGAAACTCCAATGCCTTCCGTCTGCTGACACATCACTTCAAGGGCCGCAGAGAGGGAGGTTTCGTCATGACCTACAGCACGCTGGCCAGTATCGTGAAGTATCCCTTCACCAGCGACATGGCAGGAACGAAGAACAAATTCGGCTTCTTCCGCTCGGAGGTGGAGACTTTTCGGCGTATAGCCGACGAACTGGGCATCCTGCAACTGGAGAGTGAGGAGGGCTGTAGGTACGCGCGCTATCCGCTGGTGTATCTGGTGGAAGCCGCCGATGATATCTGTTATGAGATCATGGACATCGAGGATGCGCACAAACTGAAGATACTCACCACCGAGGAGACGCAACAGCTGCTGCTCGGCTTCTTTGAGGGACCCCGGCGTGAGGAGATGCGTGAGCGCATGCTCACCTTGGGTGATCAGAACGAACAGATTGTGTATCTGCGCTCCTGTGTCATCAACTGTCTGGAGACAGAGTGCGTGAGGGCTTTCGTGGAGCACGAGGATGAGATTCTGAGGGGAACGTTCCAGGGCTCGCTCATCAGAGCCATATCCGACTGTCCGCGCAGGGCTTACGAAGCCTGCGAATCCGCTGCCATAGCCAAGATATACCATTGCCGCGAGGTGGTGGATGTGGAGATAGCCGGTTTCCAGGTCATCACCACCCTCACCGATCTGATGATAAAGGCGGCCACCAACTCGAAGAAGGCTTATTCCAAGCGTCTCATCAGCAGGGTGAGTACGCAATATGACATCCAGGCTCCCACACTCTATGGACGGATCATGGCTGTGCTCGACTATATCAGCGGCATGACGGACGTCTATGCCCTGGACCTGTACAGGAAGATCAACGGCATGAGTCTGCCCAACGTGTAGAGATTGTGATCGGGGGTATATAATATAATAATGTATAGTAAGGAGAAAAAGAACATGAAGGTACAGATTATCAACCGAGGTCATCACGCGCTCCCCCAGTATGCCACCGAGCAATCGGCAGGTCTCGATCTGAGGGCCAACCTCTCCAGTCCTGTGGAACTGAAACCTATGGAGAGGAAACTGATACCCACCGGACTCTATATGGCCCTGCCCAAGGGGTATGAGGCGCAGGTGCGTCCACGCAGCGGACTGGCTATCAAGCATGGTGTCACCGTGCTCAACTCACCTGGAACCATCGATGCCGATTACCGTGGAGAAATCTGTGTGATACTGGTCAACCTGTCAGAGGAACCCTTCCTCATCAATGACGGGGAACGTATAGCCCAGATGGTGATTGCACGGCACGAGCAGGCAGAATGGGTGGAGGTGGAAGCCCTGGACGAGACAGAACGTGGTGCCGGAGGATTCGGACATAGTGGAGTGAAGTGAGAATGCCTGTGGACGGGATGCAGAAGTCGTTTGCCCTGAGGGTCGGAATGCTCGTGGTGTGCCTGGTATGCTTTTTTACCATACCGGCGCATGTGTGTGCCCAGCGCTCACCCCGCTTTGACTACTTCTTCCTGGAGGCCTCCAAGTGCATGAGAGCCGGTGAACCTGCAGCGGCAACCGAACTTTTCAGGCATTGTCTGGAGATAGACTCCACAGCGGCAGAGGCTCTCTATTCGGTGGCTCTTGTCGAAATGTACTTGCTGGACAAGGACAGTGTGGGGCTGCAGATGCTGGAGGAGGCATGCCGCAGAGACTCTGCCAATACCCTGTATCTGAATGTTCTGGCGAGGACTTACCTGGAGATGAGGGACACAGAGAAGGTCATCCCTGTGCTGGAACGACTCTCTTCGCTGCAGAAGAACCGTTATGACATCCTGAAGCAGTTGGTGGCTGTTTACCGCAGTACAGGCGACAATGAAAAGGCCATCGGGACTCTGCAGAGATGGGAACTGAAGGAAGGTCTGTCTGAAGAAATCTCCATGCAGAAAATAGGTGTGTATGGCGACATGAATCTGCCTGACAGCGCACGCTCTGAGATGCAGAGGCTCTGTGATGCCTTCCCGCGGGAAATGAGGTACAGGCTGTTGCTCTCCACAATGTACGTGGAGGAGAACATGCCCGATGAGGCACGTGTCCTCATCGAGGAGGTGCAGAGGAGGGAGCCCCAGTATCCCGGTCTCCCCTCGGCATGGCTGCTGTTCTATCAGAAGACCGATGAGGCACGGTACCTGCAGGTACGTGACTCCATGCTGCTGGATCCTGCTACCGCCAACGAGATGAGATGTCTGCTGCTCAATGTGTATGCCCAGGAGGCTACGCAGGACTCTCTCAAGATCCCTTCCCTGAATGCTGTGTATGACACGCTGACAGCCCGCCCTGACTGCTCGGCCGAGGTCTGGCTGGCAAAGGCAAGATGGCAGTCGCACAGCAAGGACAGCCTCGGCAAGGTGGCTCTGTCCATGAAGCAGGTGCTTGCCAGGCAGCCGGATAATGATGTGGCCATGCGATTCCTCATGTCTTACTATATGTCGGAGAAGGATGAAGAGGGACTGGAGGATGTATGCCGACGCGGAGTGGGGTATCGTCCTGATGAGCTGGTATATCCGTTCCTGTTGTCGGAACTGCTCGTTCACAAGGACCAGGAGGCAGAGGCCACGACCATACTGGAACATGGATTGCAGGTGCGCAACGAAAATTCTGCGGACGAGGGGGTCTCCGATGCTTTTGCCCTGCTGGGCGACCTGTATCACACCCAGGACAGGATGACTGAGGCCTTTGCGGCCTATGACTCGGCACTCGTGTACAATAAGAACAATATCGCCTGTCTGAACAACTATGCCTATTTCCTCTCTCTCAAGGGGGAACAACTGGACAGAGCCGAAGAGATGAGCTACCGCACCGTGGTGCTCGAACCACGTAATGTCATCTATCTGGATACCTATGCCTGGATTCTCTTCGTGAAAGGGAAGTTCACCGAGGCCCGTATCTATATGAACAGGGCTGTGGATCCCGAACTGAGCGATGACAGACTGCTGGAGAATGCTGTCATCAACGGGAATATCCTGGAGCATGCAGGAGACATCCATGCCTGCTGTGGCGATATGGAACTGGCGCTCAGATTCTGGCAAATGGCTGTGGCACGTGATGACGGTACATGCAGCAAGCGCATCACAATGAAAATCAAGAAACGAAAGTATCTGCAATAATATGGAAAGGAAACCGAGCGGACAACTCCGTCATGTGGCCTGGATATGTCTCCTGGCTTGTCTGGTGATCACATCCTCGTGCAGACATCGCAAGGATGCCACGTCGGGGGAGACGGCTTCATCTGTTGCAGGAGTGCAGGATGCAGGACTGGCCAACAAAGTGGTGGACCTCATCAATGCAGGAAGGCAGACCGAGCAATATCTGACTGCCAAGGCCAGCGTGAAACTGGAGGCCGGACAGAAGGATGTGAGCGTGAGCGGCACCCTGAGGATGAAGAGGGATGAGGTGATACAGCTCTCGCTGGCTTTTCTGGGACTGATGGAGGTAGGACGTATGGAGATTACCCCGGAATACTTCCTGCTGATGGACCGCATGAACCATCAGTATGTGCGCGTGACTTATGCCGATGTGCCGTTCTTCCAGCAGGCAGGCATTGATTTCCATACCTTCCAGTCACTCTTCTGGGGCGAACTGTTCCAGCCGGCGAACAGCAAGACACCGTTCCGGCAACAGATAGCAGGAGATACCATCCGCCTGTCAAGTGAGGTACATAGTCAGGCCACCCTGCAGTTTGTGGCCAGTGTGTCGCGTGCCCTGCTCATGCAGACCAGTCTGACCAAGGCTGATGTTCAGTCTGCGCCCCTGATGTCATGGGACTATGACGCGCATAAGCCTTATGGAGGAAAGAAATTTCCCACCACGATGAAGATGAAGCTCATGACGGGAAAGACGCAGGCACAGGTGACTCTGAACCTGAGCAACCTGAAGAACAATTCCGACTGGAACACCCGTACCGAGGTCAATACCAAAAAATATAAGGAGGTGACGGTGGAGAGTATCGTCGAACGTCTGAAGAACCTGTCATTGTAAACCGATAATGAACGGACGGATATGATGAAGCGTATAATCTTCCTGGTGATGCTGCTGTGTCTGGGCATGGGCGTATGTCAGGCACAAAACAGCCGTAAGGTGAAGGCCCTTCAGGGACAGAAGGCTGAATTACAGAAGAAACTCAAGAAGTCTCAGGAGGAACTCAACCGTACGCAGAAGCAGGTAAAGACGGGTGAGAAGAACATCAACTATCTGGATGTGCAGTTGGGCAGCAGACTCAAGCATATACACGGACTGGAAAGCGAACTGGACAATCTGGAGAGGAAACTGCTCCGATTGCAGGGTGACCTGCGGCGTAACGAGAAGGAATTGAGGGCCAAGCAGGCCAAACTCAAGCAGGCCATCAGATATGCACGCACACAGAGAAAGCAGGTGAGTCCGCTCCTGTTTGTCCTGTCGGCACCCACCATCACACAGATGTACCGTAGGGCCAGGTATGCCAAGGAGTTTGTGCACTATGAGCGAAATCTGGGCGAACAGGTGCTTCAGAAGCAAGCCGCTCTCCTACAGACCCAGAACAGCGTACTCGAGGCCAAGGCCCGACGGAACGAGGTGTTGAGGGAATTGATGCAGCAACGTAAGAAGTTGAACCAGCAGCAAATCAGGGAGAAGAAGCAGGTCAAGAATCTCAAGCAGCAGGAGAAGAACCTCAGGGGAAAGGTGAGTGAACAGCAGAAACAACTGAATGCCCTCGATAAGGAGATTGACCGGCAGATTGCCTATGAGATAGAACAGGCACGCAAGAGGGCTGAGGAGGAAGCCCGGAAGAAGGCTGCTGCAGAGGCTGCAAAGCGTGCACAGCAAGGAAAGGGCTCGTCCGGAACCAATGGAAAGGAAACTGCCAAGGGGAAGGATTCTGCACCCTCTGCCCCCACACCCGCCACTCCGGCCAAAACGGGAGACTGGCTGACGGCTGAGGATGTGCAGTTGAACGGCAGTTTCGAACAGAACAAGGGACGTCTGCCTGTGCCTATCACGGGACAATATATGATAGGCAACCACTTTGGCAAGTATAACGTGCCGGGATTGCGTAATGTGCAACTTGACAACAAGGGTACCAACTATGTGGGCAAGCCTGGTGCCAGAGCCCGTTCGGTCTTTGACGGTGTGGTGTCGGCTGTGTTCCAGTTTGGAGGCAACAAGAACGTGCTTGTGCGGCACGGTAGTTATATCAGCGTGTATTGTAACCTTTCCTCGGTGATCGTGGTCAAGGGACAGAAGGTGCATGCACGGGATATCCTGGGCACCGTGAAGAGTGACAGCGAGGGAAACTGCGTGCTCCATTTCCAACTCCGCAAGGAGACAGCCAAGCTGAATCCTGAACTCTGGATCAAGAAATAGAGGGGCGTATGGTTCTCTTCCTCCTTGCGGCTGCCGTCATCGGTCCTTCAAGCCAGGAGGGCGGCATGCCCGAGGAAAGGGGCAAATTTTGTTCTACTTTTTCTTGCCTGGTGCCTCCCGGGAGTATAACATAGGGCAGTTTTCTTTTAACACGGATTTGGACGGATAGGACGGATTGAACGGAATTCTATGCGAGATGTCTGTGGTCCTGTGAGGCCCCTGGCCTTGGCGACTCTGTCACAGGTCTCTGCTCAAGACCCTTCTTGGCAGCAGCCCTCTGCCATACCCACCATGTCCTGCTTCGCATGACATCACAACCCCACAGACATCACGAGTGTCCGTCTCTTCCTATCTTCCTCTCAGACCCATCTCCCGATACAGATCGATAGATGACTGGTCAGAGGTATGTGTGTCCTGGCTTGCATGTACCATAACTTGTGTCACCTTGGTGGTATAATTATTGTGAGGTATCCTGTCCTCTGGCGTACTGCCCTCCAGGCAGGGAGTGGTGGGGTGGATGGTTCTGTCCGAGCACACCTTCACTTCGTTCCGGTGTACCCGGTTACT
>JBJEKL010000109.1:0-10272 GCA_051878615.1 Bacteroidaceae bacterium
TTAATTTTCCTAATAACACATTAACAAATATGAACGCTTCCGAAATAAAAAAGTGACCCTTGCGCCACCTCGCTTTGGAAACTCAAATCCACAGGAAGTGTCACGAAGGTCACTTACATCAGACAAAAATGATGATTATGCCTGTTCGTCAGTTGCCTCAGAATCCTCATCCTGCTCCTCGCAGAAGTCGGTCACACCATTTTCTATCAGCAGGTCATACCATTGGAGAAGTTTCTTGATATCAGAAATATGTACCCGCTCGCGATCATAGCTGGGAAGTACAGCAGCCATATACTCACTCAGTTCTGCACTCTTGGCCTTACTGAAATTCACACTGGCCTTTGAGCCTTGTTCCTTTTCCTTGATATTATTGAGTACCTGTGACAGGGGGACCTCCTCGTCATCGGTATACATTGCGATGTCTGCCAATGACACGACCTTGTCAGTTGAGAATACAGGCATGCGCTTAGGCTTTGCCTCAAGCGTCTCCACAATAAGGCTTTTGTTGCCGTGAGAGACCAATCTGTAAAGTCCTGGTTTGCCAGAAATGGCCAAAATCTTTTTCAACATGTTCGTTTTTCTTTTTTATATATTCGTTTCTTGATGTTCGTCTTTTGATATCAATTCCTGCTTTAACACGTGCATGACATGACGCAACTGATCCTGCAACGGCTCTTGAGGTTTGTCATCGTTATGCACGACAAAGCGTGCCATTTGCCTGGCCCGTGCATCGTTTTGCAGAGCCATTCGGGCACGTATCTGATGAGCCTGCGCCCCATCACGAGCCATGGCTCGTCTGATGCGCACCTCATCGTCACAGTCCACCAGCATGACACAGTCCACCAGTTGGTGAAAACCGCTCTCACAGAGGATTGCACTCTCCATGGCCACCACAGGATGACTGTCATGTTCTTTAGCCCAACGCAGGAAATCCTTCCACACAGCAGGATGGATGATGGCATCCACCTGTGCTGCATGCTCGGCATTGGCAAAGAGATATTCAGCCAGGACAGCCTTCTGCATGCGTCCCTGTTGCCAAAGATGGGCACCCACGAGGTTCACCAAAGCCTCACGAATCTGTTCGGAGTGGGCAGTCAGATATTTGGCCCTGCTGTCACAATCGTACACAGGTACACCCCATATGGCGTGAAGCATATGCGACACATAACTCTTACCACTTCCTATACCACCAGTGATTCCCAGACGCAACTGCCCGGGATGCTGCATTACACTCATTCCTCTCCCTCTTCTGGTTCGTCGGTCTGCTCTATCAGGTAGTCTATTTCCTGAGGCACAATGCGCACATTGGAAACTCCCGATGGCAATGATTTCAAATGCAGGCGATACTTGAGGGAGGGATTCTGGATGAGTTCCTCGTAGGTGGCAGCCAGAACAAAATTTTCGGCAGAATAACGTCCAAACTGGCTTGCCCCCACTTTGAATGTCACACGAGCCTTGTTTGGGAACGTGCGCAATACCTTGTCACCTGGGAAATTCAGCCCTATGATGGGCACCTCCACGGTTTTCTCTGTATAGTAGTCAACCAATGCCGTAACCTTTATACTGGAGGGCTCATAGCATACTCCCTTCATCACTCTCGGAGAAACGTCCACCGAAGTATTTTCAGTCAATCCCGCCAATGACACATTCACGTAAACGGCCTGCATGGTATCCAACACCTGAACAGGTGCATACACAGTGACCGAATCGGGATTGGGGCGCATGCCCACCAAATAATTCTGCGGTGTAGTGGTAACCTTGCCACATATACCCACAGGAAGGCGAAGCGACTGTCCGCGGTTGAAGTAATACTCCACAGTATCGGGATGAACAGCCTGAATGTGGCTGGTAGCATTCAACTGGTTCATGACAGCACGTTGGATGTCCTGCAAAGGAATCTGCACGCGCGCACTTGACGCACCCTCATCATAGGTAGCAAAATCCACATCAATGGGGGCCAGCTCCTTGCGCTTGAGATAACGCATCAGAGAAGTTCCTCTGTCATGTACGCTCACATACACCTGTCCGGGAGGTGGCGTGGTAACCACCACATTCTCGGGCACCCCCGTCAGGCGAAGGGGAACCACCAGGCGGACATCAAAGGACTCGTTGAGCGTCTGCAGAAGCCAGAAGGCATACGAGATAGACAAGAAAAAGAGAAAGACCAGCGTCTCACGTGCCTTTGAACTCAGGAGCGCGAGTCTGATCTTCCTTATAGTCCTTTTTACTCTGGCGTTCATCTTTCCCTGTCGATACGGAAGCAAAATTGGCGCCTGCCTCCATCACGCGGTATCAACGTACTGTAGGCTGAGCGGAGGCGTACACAGAGTTGCGGTCCACCTTGATGCAAACTCCCTTGGCGACCTCTATCTGGAGAGTATTGTCCTCCTCTTGTACCTTCTTCACCGTACCATATATCCCTCCTGCAGTCACCACTTCCTGACCTTCTTTGATAGAGTTGCGGAAATTCTGTATCTCCTTTTGTTTCTTCTGTTGAGGACGGAAAATGAAAAACCACATGATTGCGATAATTAGGCCCAACATGATGAGGGGCTGATACTGCTGCATAGCAGATGCTGTTACCAATACTGTAGTCATTATCATAGAGTTTTATTTTTTTGTAACATCAAGTTAAATATAGAAGAAGATATATTCCATGCAACCACGAAGGATGTTCCCAGGCTGGCTAAGCATCCTGAGCTCTACCCTTCATTATCTTATGCTCCTTTATCAACTGTTTGGACAGGTTGTCAAGAGTGGCATTGACATACTTGCCACTCTTGGGCGAGCCATAAGCCTTGGCAAGCTCCACATACTCGTTGATGCTGACACCCAGAGGTATTTCGGGGAATGTTACTATCTCGGCCAGCGCCAATTGCATGATAATGCGATCCATGAGGGCAACACGATTGATATCCCATCCACGTGTAGTAGAGGCTATCATGTCCACGTATGTTTCACCACCCATAATGGCATTACGAAGCAAACGTGATGCAAAGTCACGATCCTGCTCGTCACGATACTCTGGCTGCAGGGGTTGGTTACCAGCACTCTGTTCGCCAAACTGCCTGATAGTCTTAAGCACGAAAGTGTCAACAATGACCTTGTCATCATTCCAATAGATATCCATCTCCTCCAGAATGTCATCCAATCTCTCGTTGTTGCAGACAAACTGCCTGTAGGCCTTACGCCAGAACTCACGATCGTTGGCATAGGTATCCTCTGCCTGAATATATTCTGCATAAATGGGACTCTCCTCAATCTGGGTATAAAGAGCACGAACAAAGTTCTCATGATCAGCCCAAGATATCTTCTGGTCGGCCACATAATCACACAACTGCCTGTTGTTTTCCAACTGAAATAGGAACCGGTTCCTGCCAAAACGTCCTTCGCCAAGTTCATCCAGTCCAAGCCGACGGGCCCTGTTGCGACGCATCTCCTCCATACGAAGACCCATACGCCCTACCTCAACCATCAGCAAAAGAAGGCTTGCATACAACTTATAGGCACGCGAAAGGCTCAAGTCCAATTCCTTCTCCGCTGCCTCGATATTCTTAGAACCGCTCTGATAATAGGAATAAATTATCTGAACCAGCTTTAATCGAATCAACTCGCGATTTATCATACTTATAGTCCAAAAGGGTGGACAAAAGTACGCATTTTGCCCCACATAGGCATCTTTTTAGCCGTTTTTTTTGGTAGATAGAGAAAATAAGGGGATTTTTGCGCAAGAATGATGCTAATACATAATATATAATAATGGAAACAAAAACTACGCAAGGGAATCCCGATACGGGTATTCTGTTCTCAAGAGCAGTAAAAGCCGGACAAAGGATATACTATGTGGACGTGAAGGAAAACAAGCGCGGGGAGAAGTATCTGAGCATTACCGAAAGCAAGAAAATGGTCTCCAACGACGAGCAAAATCCTCATGTAAGCTACGAGAAGCACAAGATATTCCTATTCCCAGAGGACTTTCAGAAGTTTACCGAATGTTTGGAAGAAGCCATGGCTTTTGCACAAGCCGACGATACCGACACTGAAAAGCAGAACGAAAGCGGGGAGATACACATTGACATGGATTTCTCCACCGAAATCTAAGGAGCTACGAGTGCGACATACCTAAATTATCATATACCCCAACCAAAGGGGGAGTACGCCCCAAGATTCTTCGCCAAACAATACGGAGAAGAATAGGGTGATGCTCAGAAAAAGTGATTGTAACACACAATCTTTCAAAGAAAAACATTCATAATCCAAAGAAAAGTAGTATCTTTGCCCCGCTTTTGAGCCGTGTGATGGCGAATTGAGCACAAAACTTAATTTAGAGTAACACAAACAAAAAAATGAAAAGTATCAATGTAAAGGGTACTGCACGTACCACAACAGGCAAAAAGGCTACACGTGACCTCCGCAAAAACGGCAGTGTGCCTTGTAACCTCTATGGTGAAAGCAAGAATGAGAATGGCGAGAACATTGCCATGAGTTTCTCCACCACACAGGAAGAGCTCCGCAAGCTGGTGTATTCTCCTGACATCTATAGTGTAAACCTGACCATCGACGGTAAGGAGTGCAAGGCTGTAATGAAGGAACTCCAGTTCCATCCTGTAACAGACCAGTTGCTCCACGTTGACTTCTATGAAATCACTGAGGAGAAACCCATCGTGATGGAAGTACCCATCCAAATGACCGGTCTGGCCGAAGGTGTAAAGGCTGGTGGTAAGCTGGCTGCAAGCGTGCGTAAGCTGAAAGTTCGTGCTCCCTATACAGCAATTCCCGAGAAGTTGGTAATCGATGTCACCAACCTGGCTCTGGGTAAGACCATCAAGGTGGGTGAGTTGCACTTCGAGGGCCTCGAAATGGTTACAAGCCCAAGTGTTGTGGTTTGTCAGGTTAAGATGACACGTTCTGCCATGAGTGCAGCGGCCAAGGCCTAATACACCTGCTGACAGAACATAATGAAATACCTGATAACGGGATTGGGCAACATCGGCAACGAATACGATGGAACCCGCCACAACATCGGATTTAGAGTATTGGACGCCCTTGCAAAGGCGTCCAATACTGCTTTTGAGGACAAACGTTACGGATTTGTCGCCCACACAAGGGTCAAGAATGCCGAACTGGTACTATTGAAGCCTTCCACATACATGAATCTGTCGGGTAATGCCGTAAGATACTGGATGCAACAGGAGAAGATAGCGATGGAGAACCTGCTGGTGGTGGTGGATGACCTGAGTCTGCCAGTGGGAGCTATCAGACTGAAAACATCAGGAAGCGCTGGAGGACACAACGGATTGAAACACATAGCACAAATGCTGGGCACAGAACAATACAACAGGCTAAAGTTCGGAATAGGATGCGACTTCCCACGCGGCATGCAAGTGGACTATGTATTGGGCCGCTTCAGCCCTGATGAAGAACAAAAGGTCAACGAAAAAGTAGTCTTGGCATGCGATGCCATAAAAGCATTCGCCCTAAGCGGAATACAATTTGCCATGTGCAATTACAACAACAAATAACATACAAAGGGGATACCCCACCACACCTATCAACACATTATTCCTTATGGAACTGACCGACAGATTTCTCAAATACGTGTCATTCGACACACAATCCAGCGAAGAGGATGAGGCACAATGCCCCAGTACAGAAAAACAGAAAAACCTGGCACGATACCTGTACGAGGAATTACAGGCCATCGGATTGACCGAAGTGGAGATGGACGAGCATGCCTATGTATATGCCACCTTGCCGGCCAATACCGACAAGGAGGTGCCCACCATCGGATTCATCGCCCACATGGACACGAGCCCCGACTGTAGTGGTGCCAACATACGCCCACGCATCATCCACAATTACGATGGGACTGACATCATTCTGGACGAGCAGGAAAACATCATCACATCAGTACAGAAATTCCCTGAACTGAAGGCACACATAGGCGAAAATCTTATCGTGACCGACGGACACACATTGCTGGGGGCTGACGACAAGGCAGGCATAGCAGAGATAGTGACTGCCATGACCTATCTCTTGAGTCATCCCGAAATCAAGCATGGGAAGATACGTGTAGGATTCAATCCCGACGAAGAAATAGGAGCTGGGGCACACCTATTTGACGTAGAGAAATTTGCATGTCAATGGGCATACACCATGGATGGTGGTGAAGCAGGCGAATTGGAATACGAGAACTTCAATGCCGCCGGAGCTAAAATCATAATCAAAGGACGCAACGTGCATCCAGGATATGCCAAAGGCAAGATGCTGAACGCATGTCTGCTGGCAAGCGAGTACATCGCCATGCTTCCCGAGCAGGAGCGTCCAGAGAGAACAGAAGGCTACGAAGGGTTCTATCACCTGACCGGCATGAACGGAAGTGTGGAGGAAGCCGTCCTAAGTTACATCATACGTGACCACGATAGACACACCTTCGAACTTCGCAAAGAGAAAGTTGTCCAAGCTGCTCAAATGATGAACGAGAAGTACGGAGAGGGTACCGTGATAGCCATCGTGAAAGACCAATACTACAACATGCTTTCACAACTGGAAGACAAGCCACACGTGACAGACATTGCCCAACAAGCCATCACCGAAGCATGTGGATTCTGCCAAGTGGTCCCCATACGTGGAGGTACGGATGGAGCACAACTTTCATTCAAAGGTCTACCCTGTCCCAACATTTTTGCAGGTGGACTGAACTTCCATGGGAAGCATGAATTCGTATCCATACAGAACATGCAAAAGGCCATGATGACTGTGGTGAACATCTGCCGACTGACAGCAGAAAAGGCATAAGCACGATGGCCAATCAGGAAGCACGTATCGACAAGTGGCTATGGGCTGCACGCATCTTCAAGACGCGCACCCTGGCCACAGCAGCATGCCGCAAGGGGCAGGTAAGCATGGGAGGCTCACAACTGAAAGCAAGCCGGACCATAAAAGCCGGTGACATCATCTGCGTGCGCAAGCCACCCATCATCTACTCATTCAGAGTGATCCAGCCTATCGAAAAACGTGTGGGAGCACGTCTGCTGCCTGAAATATTGGAAAACGTGACAGCACCAGAACAATATGAAATGTTGGAAATAAGTCGCATCAGCGGATTTGTCAACCGTGCCAAAGGCACCGGCAGGCCCACCAAGAAGGATCGCAGAAGCATGGAGGAATTCACTCAAGACATGCCTACCTACTTCGGAGATTTCGACTTCGACATGGATGACGAGAATGGAGATGACATAGAATAGCAAAAACTTAAATCGCCTATTCAAATCGGAATCCTCTAACACAGCACAACGGCATACATAACAAGTCAACAAGATCACAAGCATGCATACAGAAGAACTTGACAAGACTGACCTGATGATTCTGCGCATCCTGCAGAAGAATGCACGCCTCACCACAAAGGAACTCGCGTCACAGGTACATTTATCCACCACTCCAGTCTTCGAAAGACAGAAACGTCTGGAGCGCATGGGATACATCCGAAAATATGTGGCAGTACTTGATGCAGACAAGCTCAACAGAGGCTTCATCGTGTTCTGCAACGTGAAACTGCGACGGATAAATCGTGAAATAGCACAGGACTTCACAGAGCGTATCAAGGAAGTGCAGCAAGTGAGCGAATGCTATAACATCAGCGGCAATTTCGACTACATGCTGAAGATACATGCCCCGAACATGAGTGCCTATCAGGAGTTCATACTCAACACCCTGGGAGCTATCGAGAGTGTAGGAAGTATTGAAAGCACCTTTGTAATGTCTGAAATAAAAAACGATTGCGGAATCAGCATCTAAACAAACAACTCACGCGAAACAAGCAAGATGATAGACAGGTTAACAGCAGACAGAATCCTGGACGCAGCCAACATCGTGGATGTGGTATCCGACTTTGTGACCCTCAAGCGGTCAGGAGCCAACCTGAAGGGACTATGCCCTTTCCACGATGACCGCACACCATCCTTCATGGTCTCTCCGGCAAAGAATATTTGTAAATGTTTCGCATGCGGAGTGGGTGGCCGCCCCGTGGACTTCATCATGAAGCATGAGCAACTGAGCTATTATGATGCACTCCGATATTTGGCCAAAAAATATGGAATCGAAATCAAAGAGAAGGAACCCTCGGCAGAAGAGAAGCAGTCGCAAACGGATCGGGACAGCATGTTTATCCTCAACGACTGGGCCAAGGAGTGGTTTCAGAATCAACTGAACAACTCACCCACCGGACGTGCCATCGGCATGGCATATTTCCACAGCCGAGGCTTCCGTGATGACATCATCGCACGTTTCCAGCTGGGATTCTGTCCCGATGCCTCCAATCAATCCATGGCCCAAGATGCCCTAAAGGCGGGATATCAGGAAAAATACCTGATCAATACCATCAACCCAAAGGAACCAAGACTGAGCGTGGGGACAGGACTCTGTCTGAAAAACGACAACGGGACATTTCGCGATCGGTTCAGAGGACGTGTAATATGGCCCATTTTCACAGTTAGCGGCCGAGTGGCAGGATTCGGAGGACGAGTTCTTGATTCGGCAACGAAAGGTGTCAATGTCAAATATCTGAACTCTCCCGAAAGCATCATCTACAGCAAACGCAAAGAGCTCTTCGGACTTTTCCAAGCCAAGGAAGCAATCAGAAAGCGTGACCTCTGCTACCTGGTGGAAGGATATACCGACGTGATGGCCATGCACCAGCACGGAGTGGAAAACGTGGTGGCATCATCAGGAACCGCCCTCACCACCGACCAAATACGCCTGATACATCGCATGACCAACAACATTACGGTCATCTATGATGGTGACGAAGCAGGTATCCATGCCAGTGAAAGAGGTATCGACATGCTTCTGGCCGAGGGAATGAATGTCAAGTTGTTACTTCTGCCCGACGGAGACGACCCCGACAGTTTCGCCCGTAAGCATACAGCCACCGAATACCAGCAATATCTCAATGATCATCAGACGGATTTCATCCAGTATAAGACAGCCCACCTCATGCAAACGGCCAAGGATGACCCCAACCGATTGGGAAAACTGGTGCATAGCATAGCGGCAAGCATAGCAGCCATCCCCGATGAGATAACCCAAGTGGCCTACACACGACAAGCGTCTCAGATACTGCAGATGGAGGAACGCCTCATCGCCAATGCCGTACTCAAACAACGCAAAGCAATTGAAGATGAGAAACGAAGAGAATCAGAACGGGAGGCTCGACGTGCCACCTATCAGCAAAGCATTTCCACGGATGACAAGCAGACAAAAGATGATACCAAAGACAACACCTCCGACATGGGAACATCCGCTGATGGGGATACACAGAGCAGGACGGCTTATGACGAAACACCACCCTTTACTGATCCTCAGCCAACCACTCACGAATCAACTGCACACACAGCCTCAGACTTCGGTAGTACAAGCATCTCACAGGCAGAAGTCAATCGCGAGCGTGAACTCATGAGACTGCTAATGAGCAAGGGTGAAACCATCGTATGTATGACAGAAGACGAAAACGGCCAAGATGTTGAACTCAGTGCCTTTGAATATACTATCAATGGATTACAGGAAGATGGCATACAGTTGTGTACAGACCTCTTCAATCGGATTCTCGAGGAAGGCATCCGGCACATACACGATGAAGGATTCTGTGCAGAACGTTTCTTCGCCTACCATCCCGACTCCCAGATAAGCACATTATCCTTCGAACTGACGGAGGACAAAGAACCACTCAGCAAAATACACTCTGACGTTCCTGAGGAACAAAGATATGACGACAACATCATCATGCTTGTCAATAGCATCAAACTCTATCACGCAAAGATGGAAGCCAATGCACTATGCGAAAAACTCAAGAGGATAAATCCAAAAACAAATAGAGAGGAATATCAGCAAATGCTACAAAGCTATATTCTCAAGGATAGTCAGATCAAGAAACTTGCCAAGGAGTGCGGAAACAAGGTGGTCATAAACTAAGAAAGGTAGCTTAAAGTATCCTCCACCTTTATGCCTGACGAAGAAAAAGGGACTTCCCTTTCATCATTCATAGGAAAGTTGTACCTTTGCATCAGATTTATGGCTCCGTAGCTTAGCTGTATAGAGCGTCAGATTCCGGTTCTGAAGGTCGAGGGTTAGAATCCCTCCGGAGTCACTACAAACATGAGGCAGACCAGTCAGTTGTGCAGACTGTCTGCCTTTTCCTATTTCATCACCCGAGGAATCTTGGGTCAGCGGATTTTCCCGGTGGGTGGGACAACAGAATCAAGTGTATAGTGCAGC
>JBJEKL010000110.1:0-2597 GCA_051878615.1 Bacteroidaceae bacterium
TGATAGCTCGGGTACCATCCGCCATGCAGCAGCGGTCTGCCCATGAAGTCAATGCGTTTCCTCACATAGACCCCATTCACATCATCATCACAATTACAGATAGCATCTTTGACAGCCATTCCCAAGTTCCCTTCCAAAAACTCATCGGCATCAATACGCCATATCCAGTCAGCCGTGATGCCACATTCATATACACCAAAATTAAACTGGGTAGCATAGTTCTTCCATGGATGCTTCACCACCCTTGCCCCATGCTCCACAGCCAGTTCCTCCGTCCTGTCCTCACTGAAACAGTCCACCACGACAATATCATCGCATATTCCTTTCAATGATTCCAGACACCTTACAATATGCTTCTCCTCATTCTTCGTGAGGATGATAGCAGCGATAGAATGACTCATTATTCTATATAGTTTTGTTTCTTTTTTCTCGGATTTCGACAAAATATCCTAAATTATTTCTTGGATTTCGACAAAATATCGAAAAATATTTCTCGGATTTCGACAATTTTGTCTATATTTGCAACTGAATACCAGCAAATTATGATTATATGAAAAATTATATTCAGCGAAACATAGATAAGACTCTCTTGGAATGGAAAGAAAGTGTCGTACATAAGCCGTTGCTTCTACGCGGAGCACGTCAGGTAGGCAAATCATCTGCTGTGCGACATTTGGGAAGTAGCTTCCAGTATTTTGCCGAAGTGAATTTTGAACGAGACAAAGCCGTTGCCACGTTCTTCAAAGACAATCTTGATGTTCATCTCATAGCCTCCAAAATATCCAACTATCTGCAAGTACCTGTTTTGCCAGGCAAGACATTATTGTTCCTTGACGAGATACAGGCATGCCCCGAGGCAATCATGGCTCTTCGTTTCTTCAAGGAAGACTATCCGGAGCTTCATGTTGTGGCAGCAGGTTCCTTGTTGGAGTTTGCCTTGCAGGAGCTGCCTACGTTTGGTGTTGGTCGTATTCATTCTGTTTTCATGTACCCCATGACCTTCGATGAATTTCTCATTGCCATGGGCAAGGAAGGTCTTATCACCATACGTCGTAGCTCAGACAGCACCCATCCCCTTGATGCAGCCTTTCACGACCTCCTCATAGAACAATTCCGTATCTATCTTCTTGTCGGTGGTATGCCCGAAGCCGTTGCGACATGGAAGGCAACTACAGATTTTCTGCAGTGTCAACGCATCCACAACGACATACTCCTCACTTACGAAGACGACTTCAACAAGTATTCCCGTCGTGTCAACCCCGAGCTACTACGTCTTACTCTTCATGGAGTCTGCCATCAGATGGGACAGCGACTCACCTTGTCACAGATTTCCGACGGACATCGCAGTTATCAGATACGTGAAGCCCTTCAACTGCTCACCTTGGCAGGCATCCTGACCCCAGTAGTAGCAACCGCAGCAAATGGTTTCCCCCTTGATGCCGAAGCTGATGAACGTCGGGTAAAGTATCTCTTTCTTGATACTGGCCTTCTGCTCTCTGTCTTGCATCTTGACGGAGATTTGTCTCAGCAGCTCATCCAGCTTATCATGACTGGCACCCCGCAGGACCTCGTCAACAAAGGCAGCATCACAGAAATGGTTGCTGGTCTGGAATTGATACGTTATAGGAGCAACATTCAGCGTCCACGCCTTTTCTATTGGGAAAAGAGTGGCAAGAGCATCGCGGAAGTAGACTATCTGACAGTACACAACATGAAGGTTCTTCCAATAGAGGTAAAAACTGGGACACAGGGCGGCATGAAAAGTCTTTGGATGTTTATGCGTGAGAAGCACCTCACCGATGCCGTACGCTGCTCATTAGAGAATTTCGGTTCATTTGGATATACGGACAAGGAAGACAGCGATGCCGTACGCCATGTTCGCATCTGTCCCCTCTATGCCTTGTCGCAGTTGTGATCCACCTATAGTTTACAGATTGATTTAAAGTTGATATCTTCTCCTGCAAACACCAGAGAAAACAAGTTCGATAAACATTTAAGCACATACGCGACAGCGAATATCATCAAATAAGCTATACCAAGATTCAAAGGGAACAGACCATTCAGGGCATCAGTGAACACAGCATACTGCACCAGATAAATCTCCAGCGTTAAAGATGAAATTACATATATGATATTTCCAACAAATGGTTTGTCAAACACCTTCATCAGCTTCTTCTCACTGCAAACGGCAAACAGATAGTATATTGCCGTCATCAGAGGCAGCAGCGAGACCATCTGAAACTGGCAGTAAAATGGTCCGAGTTTGTACACAGCCATGCACCCATAGTACAACACTATGGAAGCCACAAAGTGCATTAGAGATTTACCCCCCCCTCATTACTCATAAATCCGAACACTCTTTCATTCCTTTCCTTCTTCAAGTCAAGAGCTGTGATAGCACCCATCAGCATGAATATAAAGAAGTACACCCTCATAAAAGAAACCTGCGCGTACATCACAGAACTACTCATGTCAAGAATAAAGAAACTCATCACAGTTATCAGAGCCAACGAGACATAAAATACTGCTTTTAGATGCTGCACAAGATACTCCCTTATTACATAGAAAATGATATAGTACACCATGATGCACGGTAT
>JBJEKL010000111.1:0-10252 GCA_051878615.1 Bacteroidaceae bacterium
CACTGCAGATTCTGGTCCTGCCTTTCCTGGTTCGAGTCCGGGTAGCCCAACGAAGCATCATCAGAGAGTCAGTCCGGCAGGGCCGACTCTTTCTTTTTTCCCATGCCCGTCATCTTGCGGATAAACCTTAAGGAGTGCGGTGGATGTAAGGAATTTTTCTAATTAGGGAATCAGTGTCCCACTCCTTGTGTCCGCCGGTTGGGATATGGTAATGGCATGATGGACAAGAGCCGTGATTTGCCGTGGCAACCCATGGATGACGTATCCTTGCATGTTCTGGTAACTTGTTGGAATGTATGTTGTTAGATTTGTTTCGGAGGTTCCTCTCGGGAGGCTCTGATGCCCCATGCAAGGGGTGCGGCAATACCCCTTGTTAGGGGAACGCCAATGACCCTTGTTAGGGGTACGACGATACCCCTTGTTAGGGGTGTGATGATGACCCTTGTTAGGGGTATGGAAGCGTTTGGCGGGGGGAGAGGACAGCACCTGTCGGGACAGGGAACGGGCAGATTCCAGGCAGAGGGAGCAGTCGATATATTTTACTGGCCTGTGCGGACCCTCGATGAGGATTGTAAGGTTTGCGGATAGTTATGGGGGAGTGATATTGGCAGGGGAGACGATCCTCAAGCCGTCAGTTATTCATTTGCATGCTCCTCTTGGGCGGCAGCCTCCTTCGGCTCTTCTGCAGCCGGGTCATCCTTGTCCTTCTGGTCGGCGGTCTCTGGCTTGGGCAGGTCGAAGAGTCCGTAGGTGGTGCGCAGGACCTTGAACTCCGTGCGGCGGTTGAGGGCGTTGCATTTCTCCTGTTGCGCCGTATCGGGCAGAGCCGTTATGTAGGCCTCGGTGAGTGTGTCCCCTTCATGCAGGAAGGGGTTCTGCTCGGCAATCTTCCGTGTCACCACTTTGGGCCTGCTCTCTCCGTACCCTACCGGAGTGAGACGCTCCTGGGCAATGCCATGTTGCAGGAGGTAGTTGACCACGCTCTCTGCTCTGCGCTGGCTCAGGCGCAGGTTATATTCGTCTTTGCCTCTGTAGTCGCAGTGGGCGGCCAGTTCGATGGTCACGTTTGGGTTCTCGTTGAGCAGGTCTACCAGGCTGTCGAGTGCCACGGTGCTGTTCTCTGTCAGCTCGGCACTGTCGAAGGCGTAGAACACGTTCCGGATGAGCACGGGGGCGTTGATGCTTGCCAGTGGGAACTGTAGCGTGTATTCCCTGCTTACGCTGCTCGTGTCGATGACCAGATCCTCCTTGTGGTTGAGGTAGCCCTTGCATGTACCCAGGAATACGTACCGTACATGCGGCTTGATCTCCTGGGTGAAGGAACCGTCTCCCCGTACGCTCAGCTTGAGGTTCGTCCCGTCATCCCCCACCATGTAAACCAGTCCTTCGGGGAGTTCGTATCCGTCCTTTTCATACACCCATCCCTTGACGGTCTGCAGAACCTCGGGACATTCGAAGGACATGATGTGGTCCCATCCGCGGGCATCACCCCGGCTTGTGCTGAAGTATCCCCGGTTGTGCAGTCCCTCGAAGGTCATTCCGAAGTCGTCTCCGCTGCTGTTCATCGGATATTTCAGGTTCTCGATGGTCCATTGCCCGGTGCTGTCACACACGGCTTTGAAGAGGTCCAGTCCTCCCATGCCAGGGTGTCCGTCGCTGGAGAAGTAGAGTTCGCCATTGGGACGGAACGTGGGGAACATCTCGTTGCCTGGTGTGTTGATGGGCTCGCCCAGATTCTCTGCGCCTCCCAACCCATGTTCGGTAAGTGCTATCCGCCATATGTCCAGTCCGCCCATGCCTCCCGGCATGTCACTCACGAAGTATAGCCATTGGGCATCGGGGCTCATGGCGGGATGTGCGTAGCTGGAGAGCGTGTCCTTGCTTATCTGCAGCAACTGTGGTGCTCCCCACGAAGCGTCGGCACGCGCGCTGGTGCATATCTCGGCATAGCGTGGATATTCTGCATCGAAGGTGCATCGTGTGAGATACATTGTCCGTCCGTCCGGGGAGAAGCAGCAGGCTCCTTCCTCGTACTCGCTGTTCAGTCCTCCTTCGATGGCTGTGGGCTGTTCCCATTTTCCCTTGTCATCCTTCCTGCTCATCCATATGTCCGCGCTCTTGATGCCTGTGATACCGCTTATCTCGCCTGCGGCTATCTGTGGTCGGGTGGTGGTGAAGTATATCTGGTCCCATTCGTCCCCGAAGAGCATGGGCGAATAGTCAGAGCGTCGTCCGTTGAGTATCGGCTCCTTCTTTATGGTGTACAGGGTGGGTCTTTTCTTCCACATGGGGGCTTGCATACATCCCAGCCTGCCGTTGGTGGCCAGGATGTCTCCCGGTACCAGTTCCAGGTAGGCTTCATAGTTCTTCAGCGCATTCTTGTAGTCGCCCTGTTTCTGCTGCATCTGTGCCAGATACAGGAGTGCAAGTGTGTCGGAATAATGGTATCTGATGGCATTCTGGTAGGCGCCTGCGGCCTTGGCTGTGTAGTTGATATGCCTGTAGCATTCGCCCAGCTTCCATGCCCGCTCGGCCCGCTTGGGCTTGTCCTTGACGGCCGTGCGCGAGTAGGCTTTCTTGTATTCTGCCGCTGCGTCGAAGTATTCCCCGATGGCATAGAACTGGTCTCCCTTCTTCACGCTGTTCTCAGCGCCACACGAACAGAGTAATGCGGCCAGTACCGCACCGCTCAATATCGGAGCCAGTTTGCATGAGGCCCGTAGTGTGCCGGGGAGGGGTTTCCATTTCATTCTGTCTTAATAACGTGTTATCTCCTCTTTTTATTGCCTTTCTTTCCCACAGGCTCTTCCACGGTTACCGTTACGCGTCTGGGTGTGGAATCCGACATGACGGTTTGTACCAGTTCGGTCACCATTTGTTTCAGTTCGCTGAGGAATGCGGCAGCCTCGTATTCATGCCGTTCTATTTGTCGGAGTTTCTTTTCCCATCGCCCGGTTAGTTCGGCGCTCTTGAGCAGGTCCTCGTGTATGATGTCGATGAGCTCAATGCCCGTGGGGGTGGCCCACAGGTTCTTCTTCTCCTTCCTGATATAATGTCTGCGGAAAAGGGTCTCGATGATGGCGGCACGTGTGCTTGGCCGCCCAATGCCATTCTCCTTCAGGGTATCACGCAGCTCCTCGTCCTCCACCATCTTTCCTGCAGTCTCCATGGCTCTCAGCAGGGTGGCTTCGGTATAGGGCTTGGGTGGAGTGGTCTTCTTTTCTGCCAGGTCGGGTGTGTGCGGTCCGCTCTCTCCTTTTTTGAAGTCAGGCAGTTGGCGGTCACTCTCCTGGTTGGAGTCGTTGTCCTGCTGTCCCATCACCACTTTCCATCCGTAGTCGGTGGTCACCCGTCCTGTAGCCTTGAAGTTCACTTGGCCCACCAGGCCCAGGACTGTGGTGGCGTTGAAGAGGCAGTCGGGGTGGAAGGCTGCTATGAACCGGCGTGCTATCAGGTCATACACCTTCTCCTCCATCTCGCTCATGCCCGTTGCTGCTACGCCTGTGGGGATGATGGCATGGTGGTCGGTGACCTTGCTGTTGTCGAATACCTTCTTGCTCTTGCGCAGAGGCTTCCCCTTGATGCGTTCCATCAGAGGGAAGTAGGCTCTCAGTCCGTTGAGTATCTGCGGACACTTGGGATATACGTCATCGGGGAGGAAGGTGGTATCCACGCGTGGGTACGTGGTGAACTTCTTCTCGTAGAGTGACTGTATGAGTTGGAGCGTGAGGTCGGCGCTGAATCCGTACTTGTGGTTGCACTCCATCTGCAGGCTTGTCAGGTCGAACAGTCTGGGAGGAGCCTCCGTGCCCTTCTTCTTCTGGATGTCGGTCACGGTAAAGGGCAGGTCGCTCATCGAGGCCAGGGCGGCCTCTCCCTCTTCCCGGGTGCGGAATCCTCGCTCTCCCTCCTCCATTACAGCTGTGAAGGTGGTGTCCCGATATACTGTGGTAAGTACCCAATAGGGGACAGGTTCGAAGTTCTCTATCTCACGTTGCCGGTTGACGATAAGTGCCAGGGTGGGGGTCTGTACACGTCCCACGCTGAGTACCTGCCGGCCCGATCCGTATCGTCCCGTGTAGAGCCGTGTGGCATTCATGCCCAGCAGCCAGTCACTGATGGCACGCATCAGTCCGGCCTCGTAGAGTCCCTGGTACTCACTTTGGTCTTTCAGGGTCTGGAAGCCCTGGCGGATGGCATCCTCGGTCAGGCTGTTTATCCATAGCCTCTTCACGGGGCATGTGGCCTTTGCCTTGAGCATCACCCATCGTTGGATGAGTTCTCCCTCTTGTCCGGCATCACCGCAGTTGACTATCTCTGTAGCCTGGCTCATGAGTTTCTCTATGGTACGGAACTGACGTTCCACTCCCTGGTCTGCCTTCAGCTTGATGCCGAACCGTGGTGGGATCATGGGCAGGCGCACCAGGCTCCATGCCTTCCAGAGCGGGGTGTAGTCGGCAGGTTCCTTGAGTTCGCACAGGTGTCCGAAGGTCCAGGTCACCTGATACCCATTCCCTTCCAGATAGCCGTCCTTTTGCTTGTCGGCTCCCAGTATATGGGCTATATCTCGTGCAACGGAGGGTTTCTCCGCAATACATACTATCATTTATGGTCTGCTTGTTGGGGGCAAAGGTAATGAGAAATCCATATCTTTTTGCCTTTTCTGCTGGGAATATTGGCAGGAAGAGGCTTTTTTCATAACTTTGCGATTGAGGCGGAAGGCCTTATGTGATGCATGGAACTATCGGTCATTATACCTGTTTACAATATGCGGGACACCCTTGATCGGTGTCTCCGGAGTGTCTTGTCCCAGCAGGTTGATGATATGGAGGTGATTCTTGTTGACGATGGGAGTACCGATGACAGTCTCGCTCTGATGGAGCGATGGGCACAGGAGCATCCCATGATGCGTGTCTGCCGTAAGGAGAATGGCGGACTTTCCGATGCACGTAATGAGGGCCTGCGTCTTGCGGGGGGGCGGTACGTGGCCTTCGTGGATGCCGATGACGAGGTGGCACAGGGTACTTATGCCGCTCTTATGGATATTCTCCGACAGGACCAGGACACCGATATTCTGGAATTTCCTGTGCTGGTGCATGCCGGCCATACATCGCAGCATCATCTCCTCCTGCCCGACAAGTATTGGCCCTCGGCACGCTCTTATTGGCTGAGGACCGAGGCATGGGAGCATACCTATGCTTGGAATAAGGTGTATCGCAGAAATCTCTTTGATGAGATTCGTTTTCCTGTGGGCCGGGTGTTCGAGGATATGTGGACCATCCCCCAGATGCTTGCACAGGGTGTGAACGTGCGCACCACGAGCAGGGGACTTTATATTTACCATTGGAACCAGTGCGGCATTACCGTAGGTGCCGACGGACAGGCTTTGTACCAACTGCTCGAGGCACAGATGCGTGCCGCACGTCTCATGCGTACTCACATGCTTTCTGCACATGGATGGAGATTGTACCGCAGCATGCTTTACAGGCAGCTCGATGTGTATCGCCTTACGGGTGACATCCTCTTGAAGTGGCCTTTTGTCAAACTCATTTGCCTCTTGCACGACTCATGCCGATAGTATCCTTCATCATCACCTATTACAACGAGCCTCTGCCGTTGCTGGCCGATTGTTTGCGGAGCGTGTTGCATGTGCGGGCATGCATGATGGAACGTGGAATGCATAGGGATGACTTTGAGATTATCCTGGTGGATGACGGGAGTCAGGCATCACCCCAGGAGATGTTGGGGCAGATGGATGCCGGCATACGGTATGTCTGTCAGAAGAATGCAGGACTCTCGGCAGCACGTAATGCGGGCCTGGAACTGGCGCGAGGCGAGTATGTTCAGTTTGTGGATGCCGACGATGCCCTGTTGCCACAGACCTATTGTTCCATTTGTCCCCGCAGCAGAGAGGAATCGGACATTATCCTGTTCAACTTCACCAGACAGGAGGCTTCCTGGCATGAGGCGCAACTCTGTATGGAGAATGGTTCTTCGACTCCGCGCCTGAACACATTTCAGGATGGAAGTCAGCATCAGCAGGTGGTGAGTGGGGTCTGGTATATGCAGCATCACAACCTGAAGGCTTCGGCATGCTGTTACCTCTTCCGCAAGAGCCTGATCGGTAACCTCCGTTTTGCCGAGGGGCTGCTTCACGAGGACGAACTCTTCACCCCGCTCCTGTTCCTGCGTATGCATACCGTGTGCCGCCATGAGGTTCCGGCCTATTATTACCGCCAGCGCATTCATACGATCACCCATTCCAGCACGTCAGAGCAGGTAAACCGTCGCCTGGACAGTGTGGAGACAGTCCTGCATCGCCTGCTGGATGTCTGTGCTACACTTTTGTCCGAGGACCGACACGCCCTTATGCGTAGAGTGGAACAACTGGCAGCCGACTATATATATAATGTATATAGGCTCGAGGTTGACCCTGATGGGCGTTCACGTCGCCTTCGTGTTCTGGAGCAGATGCATCTCCTGCCTTTGCCGCTGCATTTCCATACCTTACGCCACGGACTCTTCAGCCTGATGACGCACTTCCCCCGTGGATTCATGGATGCCCTGATGAGGCTCCTCGTCTCGAAATCAGAAAATGTATAATAGCCAACGATGACTGGCAACAATCATAATGTAAGGCACGTCAAGGGACGCTTTGCTCCTTCTCCCACGGGACGCATGCACCTGGGCAACGTGTTTGCTGCATTTATCTCATGGCTTTCGGCCAAGGTCCAGGGCGGTTGTTGGCTATTACGGATTGAGGATCTTGATCCCCAGCGCTCACATGCGGAATTTGCCGAGATGCTGATGGACGATCTTTTGTGGCTCGGACTGGAGTGGGATGAAGGCCCCCGGGTGGGAGGTTCCTGCGGACCTTACTGGCAGAGCCGGCGGGGAGACTTCTATGAAGAGGCTCTGCAGAAGTTATGTCAGCGGGGACTGGTGTATCCCTGCACGTGTACCCGGGCCGACATCATGGCTACTCAGGCTCCGCACGAGAGTGATGGCAGGGTGGTGTACCGGGGGACCTGCAGGCCGGCAGAGACTGTCGTGTGGAAATCCGTTCTTGCAGGTAATCTTGACGGAGGTATATGCCATAATGCTATGGGGACGGACATGCCTCATCCCTCCATGTCTGCCGCGTTACGCCTGATGGTGCCGCCACAGCCGCTTGCTGATGTTATTTGTGCAGACAAGCATTATGGTGAGGTAAGTGTGAATCTGGCTTCCCATTGTGGAGATTTTATCGTGCGAAGGCGCGATGGGGCATGGGCCTATCAACTGGCTGTGGTGGTTGATGATGCACTCATGGGAGTTACCGAGGTGGTGCGGGGACGTGACCTTCTGCTTTCTGCACCTCAGCAGATGTATGTTGCCCGCCTGCTTGGCTTCGACCCTCCAGCCTTCGCCCACATTCCTTTGCTTGTCAATGGTCAGGGACAAAGGCTCTCGAAGCGGGACCAGTCACTTGATATGGGCGAATTGCGTGCTCGGTACACATCCCGGCAACTGTTGGGGAAACTGGCATTCCTGGCCGGGATCACTGAGGAGGAAGTTCCTATAACGGCATATGAACTCCTGCAGTTGTTTTCATGGGAGCGTGTTCCGCATGAGGATATTGTGTGCAGTCAGAACCACTCTACCTGACCTTCTCTGCCTTCGGCAAATCGTTCGGCAAGTTCCAGTATGTAGCGTGCACACCGCTCCACCTGTTCCCTGTTGCCGTCATATCCATTGACGATAGCCAGCAGATGTGTGGTCGAGAGTGACAGCTTGGTGCGCTCGTTGTCGGTGGTGGGTGTCCCTATGCCGCCCATGCTGTCCCGATAGACGGGCAGTCCGCATATGTTCACCATGCCCCGGCCGATGCCCTCATAAGGCTCCCCCTCTTTCCCTACTCCCAGCGTAAGTACTTCTCCCTGAATCCTGTCTGCATCAAATCCGCCTATGCTGTAGCCGTAGGCGATGCTTGCCAGGTTGATCAGATCCACGGCGGTATCTATCTGATAAAGATCTTTTCCTTGCAGGGTGCGTCTTACCAATGCCTCTCCGCTGGGCCTGTATCGGCTTGGGTCTTTCCCCAGAGCCTTGTATGTGTTGCGTGTAGCCTGTATGGAAGGCATTTCCTTGATGCTCTCAGTAGTAAACCTCTGGCGATAGTCCTCCAGTTCACGGTTGATCTCCTCCCACAGGGCAGGGCAGAAGGGAGTGTTGGTAATGGTGGTGCTGACGGCTGCGCCTACGAAATCGGGGCACACCCTCTTGATCTCCTCGTCTACATTTATCTTCATCTCTTTCTCGGTTTTGCTCCTCGCTTTGTTACAGATAGGTCTCTGGGCGGAAAATGAGGCGGTAATATTCTGCCTTCCTCTCCAGCTTCATGGGGTATGCGCGTGAGGTGGAGGGCATTCTCCACCAGCGTATCTCCCTGTTGCCAATCCTGCATGTGGTGCAGGTGCCTACAGCAGGAATCTCTTTTGCATCCGTTTGCTTGAACAGTTCCTCACTCGCTTTGCCGCCTGTGGTCACCACCTGTGTGCATGAGGGGATAAGGCTGAGCAGATGACCGACGTCCGTAGGCTCTTGTATCTCCAGAAATTGGTCGCTGGCATTGTCTTTCGTGCGGCATACCTTGCGTGCAGTATCATAGAAGGCCAGCCCGTGTTCTGTGGTCAGACGGACAATTCTCTCCTGGTCAAACCGCTTGTCCGCCTTCTCCTCCAGAGCCGTTTTCTCCCCAAGGAAGATGAGTCCCATGATGCGCCAGAAATCATTCAACCAGTTGGGGTAGAAGAACTCCATGCTCCATCTCTTGCGTGGTGGAGGGAAACTGCCCAGAAACAGCACACGTGCTCCCTGTGGCAGAAAAGGTTTAAGGGGATGCTCCTCAATGGTCATGCCGTGTGCAAAGGTACGGAAAAAAGCCAAAGGATATGGTGTCTAGAGGGCTATACAATGCGTGCCGCAGCATCACTCTCGGATAACATGACGCCCAACACCAATCATCCTGTTTGAAATCTCGGATGAATCGGAATGGAAGGAGCAAGCTTCGCTATACTTTCAAAAAAGGGTAAGACAGACGTGCGTACATTATCGGGCAAACCGTGATGCTGTTAGCCGTTGTTTGCTGAGGGCAGTCGTACCTGTGGTTTCTCAAGTATGGACGAGAACAATTTGTCCATATACTTGTCGTCATCCTTGAAGAGCACATGGTTTTCCTCAAATTTCGTTTCATCACCATCAAACCACCAGTTTATCTCCTGCGTTTCTGTCACCGAGATAATATAGCTGTCCAGACATATGTTCGCGTCACATAACGATGGCTCCACCTCTGTCTTCAGCAGCTTATAGAGTTGGACTTTCGGGTCGTTGGGGCCTTTCAGGTTGTGCATTCCCTTAGGGTCGATGAATGTGACACGCTGCTTTTCTCCATCATTCACCCAAAGGATGAAATCCGGATAGAAGTTGTTAGCCTCAAAGAAACCGATTCCCTTGCGGCTCTCATTGCGCAGAAGATACACTTCCTTGCCTGCAAACAGGTCATACTTATGCTCATCATAATACTCGCGGATATGACTGACAAAAGTCTGCTCGCCTGCGTTCAAGGGCACCGGCGAAATCTTGATGAGCGGTTCGTTGGTGTTCTCATCCACCATTATCTTTTTTCCACGGTCATCCCTGTCCCTAAGGCAAAGCAACGGGAAATACAGATGACGGTCGAAGTGCAAGGCCTGAACCCACTGACCATTGATTTGGAAGTCGCTCTCCATATTGCCCGACAATATCTGTTCGCGTAATTCCCTGAGCTTTTCTATCCACTCCTCTTGGTCTTGTCGCACCTCCACGTTGTATTCCTCAAAGAAATTCGGGTCATTGGAATTCACATACACCGTCTCCATAAATTGTGCCTCCCACTTCCCCTTACTTCGCTTGTATGCTCGGTCGATGTAAGCTCGTAGCAGCGAGATGGTGATGCTCTCCCATCGCTCCACGTCACGCCCGAAATCACGGAACTCCATGTCAGCCTCTTGGATAACCAACTCATACCATGACGCGTCTGCCATCAGTGTGCGCAGCATGTCCATGGTCAGCTCCATGTTATACCAGCTCCGTTCGTTCTTCATCTGCTGAAGGGCAAAGAAAATCCTGTTCCAGTCGAGCAATGCGAGATGCTCGTCGGTCAATTTGTCCTTGTGTTCAGCCACCTCGGTGCGAATCTTCGTTCCACTGCTATACATGGCCTCAACCCTTG
>JBJEKL010000112.1:0-2525 GCA_051878615.1 Bacteroidaceae bacterium
ATACGAATATAAAGATAGGATCGAGTATCACGTTGGCTATAATGGCTATGAACGTGCAGTTCATGGCCAGTTTGGGATGGCCTGCACTTCGGAGTATGGCGTTCAGGCCAAAATAGCAATGGGTTGCTATGTTGCCTATCAGGATGATGCGCATATAGTCACGTGCGTAGGGCAGGGTGTTGGCGCTTGCTCCGAAGAGGTAGAGTATGTCATCCAGAAATATCAGGCACACGATGGTAAACAGGAGTCCCATCCCCACGTTGAGCGTGATGGTGTTTCCCAGGATATTTTGTGCCACACCGTATTTGCCTTGTCCCAGTCGCACGCTGATGACTGTGCTTGCCCCCACGCCGATCATGGCTCCGAAGGCTGCCGAGAGGTTCATGAACGGACTTGCCACAGCCATGCCGCTGATGCCTATATCTCCCACCCCTTGGCCCACGAAGATGCTGTCCACGATGTTGTACACCGATGAAGCCACCATGGCTATGATGGCTGGCAGGGCATATCCGGCCAGCAGCTGGCCGATGGGCAATTCGCCTAATTCTGTGGGTATGTATTGTCGTGTGTCCTGGCTCATTCTGTCAGGTTGATGATCTTCAGGTGGGCATCGTTGTTGTCGTGGTGCAGGCTCATGCGAAGGCGTCCCTGCAGGTCGCGGAAAATCATCTGATGTCCGCCGTTCATATAGAATGGTTCTTCGTCATGTATCCATGGCCCTGCAACGTTTCCTGTGGTGCTCACAGCCCTGCCTACGGCATAGGTACCATTGACGAACGAACTCCAGTAGCAGGTGAGTTGCCCTGTATGCTCGTCCCTCCAGAGGAAGGGTGCGTCCACCACCAGATTGTGGTCTTCCTGACGCTTGTTCCATTTTGAGTCGGCGGCAGTAAAGAGGCGGATGGGTTCTCCCAGGCGTCCCTTCAGATTCTTGCGTAGGCGTACGGCCCAGGTCTCGCCTATTCCGTTCTGCACTTCGGCACCATTCCACTCGGCACTATAGATGAGCCATGGCTGTCCGTCGCTGTCCACAAAAAGGCTGCCATCCAGACATTGCTGCCCTTCAGGTGTCAGGCTGATGGGCTTTCCTTCTATCCAGGTGTCCTTGTATTTGTCGGTGGGCTTACGTCCTCCGCGCAGCAAGGTGCAGAAATTGACGCGTCCCTCCTTCTGGTTGGACAGGGTTATTATGGTATAGTATCGCCCCCGATAATGATAGGTGTCGGGAGCCCACCAATGATCCGTCTTGGCATTCACGCCCTTCATCCATCGGTTTTCTCCCAGATAGACGTATCCTACCTCCCTCCACATTTCCAGGTCACGACTTTCGTAGGCCTTCAGGGCGACAGCCTCCTCAGAGCGTCCTGCAGATATGAGATAGTACAGCCCTTGTTGTCTGTCAACGGTGATGAAGGGGTCTCTTACGCGGATGTTTCCCTGAGGGATGTCATATTCCTGTGCGTTGGCCCATGTGGTTGCCTGTACGAATGCCAGGGTCAGGAGAAGAAGTCGTTTCATGATGCTGATGTTCTTTTTTTGATTATGTTGCAAAGGTACGAAAAAATCCCTGTTTCCCTTTTTTCTTTCCATAGAAACTCTCTTCTGCCTGTCCATATCTGGGGACAGGCTTTTTGTCTGGATGTAAGAGAGTGGGAGGGGGAGAAAAGCGATTGATTTATCTCGTGTGTGTTTAAACCATCCAGCAAGACCGGAGTCATAAGTACAGAGAGATGCGAACAGAATTGCTAACCAATAACAAATTTTGAAAAATGAAAAAGTTGATGTTTATCATGGCTCTTGGCCTTTTGGTTTCAGGTCAGGCGCGTGCTCAGGAGACAGAGTCGGCAGAAAGTCGTGAAGCCAAGCGTGCCGAGATGATAGCCAAGTCGGGTGAACGCCTGGCAAAGAGTTTCGGATTGGATGATTCCAAGAAGGAATCTTTCCTGACCATCTACACAGAGTATCAGACAGAGATGTTTGCCACCAACGAGCGTCCTGACAGTAAGGATTTGGAAGAGAAGAAAGCCGAAGGAGGTAAGAAGGAAGAACTCACCGACGCTCAGGCTACCGAGCGCATAAAGGCAAACTTTGAACGGCAGGAGAAGCAGGTGGCACAGCTGCAGAAACGTCTGGAGATTCAGAAGCGCTACTACACACGTTTTGCCGAGGTGCTCACTCCTTCACAGACTCTGAAGGCCATGTTCCCCCAGCGTACTCGTCCACAAGGCAACAGCCAGCAACGTCAGGGAGGCATGCGCCCTGGTGGTTTTGGTGAACGTGGTGGTGGCTTTGGCGGTCCTGGTGGTCCCGGCGGTTTTTGATACCACTTATATTTATCTCTAAGAGCAAAGCAGAAAAGAGGTGTCTCTTCCCTGCCTTGTTTCTGTATTCAGGTCCAAATCGGTCAGTAGGCCGATTTGGACCTGAATTATCATAGTTAGATTAAATCAAGGGGAGATGAGGCGAACAAGGAGGAGACGGGGTTCTCGGTGTGCCTGACAGAGATTGTTTCAATTTGTGTTTTT
>JBJEKL010000113.1:0-9923 GCA_051878615.1 Bacteroidaceae bacterium
GTATCGTGATACTTTATCCGATACAACCTCTTCCTTGGGGGTGACTAGTGGGACTCGAACCCACGACATTCAGAACCACAATCTGACGCTCTAACCAACTGAACTATAGTCACCATCTAAGCGTTCTTAAATGGAAGGAAATATCCTCTCCCGTTTGATTGCGAGTGCAAAGGTAGGCCAAATAATCCGACTATGCAAGAAAAGCCCATTCTTTTTTTGCTCTTTTTGTCAGATGGCGCACCTATAGGCCAGAGATTATTCGTAATACTCATGCTTGGCCGCTGCCAAGGTATTGAGCATGAGCATGCAGATGGTCATGGGTCCTACCCCACCAGGTACGGGTGTGATAAACGAACAGAGGGGTGCCACGTGATCAAAGTCAACATCTCCCGAGAGTCGGAATCCGCTCTTGCGTGACGCATCGGGCACGCGTGTGGTACCCACGTCTATCACAGCAACTCCTGGTTTAACCATATCGGCCGTAAGGAATCCCGGACGTCCTATTGCAGCAATGATGATGTCAGCCTGCAAGCACTCTTCCTTTAGGGTGGCCGAGTGACTGTGGCAAACCGTCACGGTACTATCGCCATAAGACTTCTGCATCATGAGTTGTGCCATCGGTTTGCCCACGATATTGCTTCGTCCCAGGATGACACATTTACGTCCTTGAGTAGGTATCTGATAACGGCGGAGTAATTCCAGGATACCTCGTGGAGTAGCACTGATGAAAGCTGGAAGGCCAATGGCCATACGTCCTACATTGATAGGATGAAAGCCATCAACGTCCTTTCGGTAATCAATGGCCTCGATGACCTTTTGCTCGCTGATGTGCTTGGGAAGAGGCAACTGTACGATGAATCCATCCACCTCTGTATTCTGGTTCAGAGATTCTATTTCAGCCAAAAGCTGTTGTTCGGTGATATCCTCTTCAAATCTTTTGAGTGTGCTCTCAAATCCACAAGCCTCACAAGCCAGCACCTTGTTCTTCACATAGGTCTCGCTACCCCCGTCGTGTCCCACTAGGATGGCTGCTAAATGTGGTCGGCGCATTCCCAATGCCAGTCTTTGCTCCACCTCCTGGCGTATCTCGGCCTTGATGGCAGTTGCCGTAGCTTTTCCGTCGATGAGTTCCATGTTGTATCTTCGTTTATAAGAATATCTATTTTACATTCCTGGCATGCGGCCCTTCATCATCTGTGCCATTTGTGCCATCTTGCTATTGTTTGTCACGAGTTTCATCATCTTGCGTGTCTGGTCGAACTGTTTGATAAGCCTGTTGACTTCCTGTATGCTTGTTCCTGACCCCTTGGCAATACGGTTGCGTCGGCTGGTATTGAGCAGTTCGGGCTTCGTACGTTCGGCGGGAGTCATGCTCAAGATGATGGCTTCGATGCCCTTGAATGCATTGTCGTCGATATCTACGTCCTTGATAGCCTTGCCCACTCCCGGTATCATGCTGGCAAGATCCTTCAGATTGCCCATCTTTTTGATTTGCTGTATCTGATTGTAGAAATCATTGAAGTCAAACTGGTTTTTCTGTATCTTCCTCTGCAGACGCTTTGCTTCCTCCTCGTCAAATTGTTCCTGGGCCCGCTCCACCAGCGATACGATGTCACCCATACCGAGAATACGATCTGCCATACGGCTGGGATGGAATGGGTCAATGGCTTCCAGTTTCTCTCCCGTTCCCACAAATTTGATGGGTTTGTTCACCACCGACCGAATGCTCAGGGCGGCACCTCCGCGTGTGTCACCATCAAGTTTTGTAAGCACAACACCTGTGTAATCGAGTCTGTCGTTGAACTCCTTGGCGGCTATCACGGCATCCTGACCTGTCATGGCATCCACTACGAAAAGTATCTCACCAGGTTGCGTGGCATCCTTGATCTGCCTGATCTGCTGCATAAGTTCCTCATCAACAGCCTGTCGTCCTGCTGTATCGATGATGAGCACATCGTGTCCTTTGGCTTTGGCCTCCTGAATGGCATTGAGCGCCACAGGTACGGGATCCTTGGCATCGGCCTCAATGTGTACAGGCACACCTATCTGCTCACCCAGAACGCGCAACTGCTCCATAGCAGCGGGTCGGAAGGTATCGCACGCAGCCAACAAGGGATTCATCTGCTTTTTCTCCTTCAGCATCTTGGCCAGTTTGCCACTCATGGTGGTTTTACCAGCACCATTCAGTCCTGCCATGAGGATGATGGCAGGATGACCCTTGAGACTCATATCGGTGGTCTCTCCTCCCATGAGCAGAGCCAGTTCATCATGCACAATCTTGACCATCAGCTGCTGTGGCTTGATGGCTGTGAGAACGTTTTGTCCAAGCGCCTTCTGCTTTACTGTGTCAGTGAATGTCTTGGCCACCTTGTAATTCACATCGGCATCAAGGAGTGCCCGGCGCACGTCCTTGAGCGTCTCTGCCACGTTGATTTCGGTGATTTTCCCTTCGCCTTTCAGTATCTTGAACGACCTTTCGAGGCGTTCACTCAGATTCTCAAACATATCTTATGTGTGTCTTATTATTTCATTAATTTACAAATTTATCTCTATCTACCCACATCTGTTCCCATCACATGTCGCCCGGATGTGATTCTACTACAGGCCAAGCAGATTCATGACGAGCGGCATCACCTCTCGGCTGAGGACATGGTCATTGAGATAATGCCCACCTTCAAAAAAGCGCATCTGTGCGGAGTCGTAATACTTGCGGAAGTCTGCCTGACAGTTGACCTGTCTGTCCTGTATGCCGAAAATACCCCACACAAGATGCCTCTCCTGGAGACTGACATCCTGGAAGGAGTCCTTTTCCACCTGCTTGAACTCCTGTATCATGTCCTTGTCTACTCTGAAATCCTTGGCACCATCCTCTCTTTTATTACGAAATTCCATTCGTCCCATACCTCGGAACGTCAGGAGTCGTGCCATATGGAAGGATGGATTGACCAATATGCGGGGCACACCATGTATCTGTTCGGCATACATGGCTCCCATGCTGGTACCCACGATAAGCTTAGGATGTATTTCCTGCACCAATTGATGCAACATCTTCTGTGCCTGCAGAGGACTTGTGGGCACATCGGGACTTATCACCTGCACACCATGTGGATACAGCATGTTGCGCATGACAATTGCCGTCCCGGAACTTCCTGCCGAGGCAAATCCATGGATATAGAGAACTGCTGACATTATGCTTTCACGTTTTTACGTGCTTGCAAAGGTACGTTTTTTCCCTTTTATGCCCAAAGAATAAACCTTGCTTCATACAACCTCGTACAGAGAAGAAGCATTTCAGACAGAACATTTAAGTATTCTTAACATTTACAAGCGAGAATATTTCTTACCTTTGCCGCCGAAAGAATCCATGCACAGGAATACTTAATACATTATAATATATGAGTGAAAATATTGAAGCAGGGAGAAAACCCATCATGGTGGAATCCATCCTGGACCTGAATGCTAATAACGTGTGGGACTTGAGCGACTATCAGATAGGAGACCTTTGGGAACGTGACCGCAAGGAGGAGGATTTCTCAGGTAGCGAGGACAAGTTGCTCAACATCATCAGGCTGGCTTTTGATGTAGTACATTATAATGCAGATGACCCCAGAGACGTACAGAAATACGAAAACGGAGGATGGGTAAAAATCTGCCATTGCAAGCCCGAACGTGGCGTGGCGGCCATCCGCAGGAAGGTAATATCAAGAATCTCTGACCTGAGTTATGAAAACATCCGCCACATCTCTGCCCCTGTACTGCTTGAGTTGCTTGAGCGCAACTTTGGAGGTGGTTGGGAGTCACTCTCGTTACAGATCAGAGACGTGATAGAGAGTGGATTTGACATCAGCACCACGCAGTTGCCCACCAGCCGTATCCACTCTCCCAACGGAACTCTGGCCAAGAAGGTAGCTCAGGGCTTTGATGTGCTTGAAATAGCACGCGGAACCTGGACAGAAGCCATATTTGCCAAGAAGAAAGACCCTGTGGAGAAGATTCGTTTCGAGATGCCTGAAACACGTTATGACGAGGATGGCAATCCTATGCCCGACGACGAGACTCAGAATGAAGCAAATAATGATGAGCAGGACGAGCAGACGGACGACACCTTCTACAGCAGCTACGCGGCTGAAGCTGACACAAAGCCCGAAGGCGAAGAGGGTGATGCAGAGGGATTGGAGATGGAATAGCCTTACAGATTAATGGAATAATACGGATACTCTCCAAGAGGCACACTTGGGGATTTTAACCCAAATCAGCCTAATGACCGATTTGGGCTTGAAAATATGAGTGGAACGTTATTGGCAGCCTTGGCTGCGACATATTTCCTGCTACTCCTGCTTGTGGGACGGCTTGTGGGAGGTAAGGGTGATAACGATGCCTTTTTCAGAGCCGGACGCCAGTCACCATGGTGGGCTGTTGCTTATGGGATGATAGGGGCAAGCATCAGCGGAGTCACCTTCGTGAGTGTGCCCGGTATGGTAGGAAGCACACAATTCACATACCTGCAGACGTGTATGGGTTTCTTTCTGGGTTACGTATTTGTAGCATGTTTCCTGCTGCCCATATACTATCGCATGAATCTGACGAGCATCTACACCTATCTCAATAGGCGGCTTGGATTGTCGAGCTATCTTACGGGAGCATCTTTCTTCTTCCTGAGCAAACTGGCTGGAGCGAGCATACGCCTCTATCTTGTGTGTACCATCCTACAACGCTTCATCTTTGACGAGATGGGCGTGAACTTCGTTGCCACGGTTGCCCTGGTGCTCTTGCTCATCTGGCTCTACACCATGTATAGCGGCATCAAGACAATTGTGTGGACCGACTGCCTGCAAACTACCGTTCTGCTGGTATCGCTGGTACTCATCATCTACCAGGCATGCCAAGGAATGGGGATAAGTTTAGGCGAAGCATGCGGTCGTGTGTGGACCGACCCCATGAGCCGTATATTCGACTTCGAAGATCCTCATGGCAGACAATACTTCTGGAAACAATTTCTGAGTGGCATATTCATTCCCATTGTAATGACTGGGCTTGATCAGGACATGATGCAGAAGAATCTGACCTGCAAGACGCTTGGGCAAAGCCGCCTGAACATGTGCATGAACGGATTTTTCTATGTTCCTGTCAATCTGCTGTTTCTCATGTTGGGTGGAATACTATATCTCATGTGTGCCCAAATGGGGATTTCCATACCCGATGCAGGAGACGAGATATTGCCCATGCTGTGTTCCAGCGGTCAGTTGGGGCAGGCTGCCATGGCATGCTTTACGGTGGGTATTGTAGCAGCAGCCTTCAGTAGTGCCGATTCAGCTCTGACAAGTCTGACCACCTGCTTCTGTGTTGACCTTGCCCGAAGACCTGACAGCGTGTGGTTCAGGCGAGTTTCTCATTTCGGTATCGCCTGCTGTTTGCTACTTGTCATCATCATTGTGGCCGCTGTAGGTAGCAGCAGTGTGATAGATGCGGTCTATACCGTGTGCGGATACACCTATGGTCCCCTGCTCGGACTTTTTGCCTTCGGCATGCTCACACGGCGTAGACCACATGCCTGCCTGGTACCGGTAGCATGTGTGGTATCTCCCCTGATATGCTTTGCTATGGACTGGGCTGTGCGTACATACACATCCTATCGGTTTGGATACGAACTTCTGATGGTCAATGGGCTGTTGGTCTTCCTGCTTCTATTGCTGTCTTCGACGAAATTCGGCGCAGACAATACTGGTGGCAATGGCCACGTTGAGACTGTCTGTGGTGGGTCTGTCGGGCGGCCATGAGGGAATGAGCAGGCGATGGGTGACCAGCGAGCGTATCTCGGGAGAGATACCGTTTCCCTCGTTGCCCATGACGATGATACCATGACAGCCCAACGGTTGTGAATAGATATCCTGCCCATCCAGTAAAGTGCCCCAAACGGGAGCCCCCGACTGCAGGATATAACTGGACAAATCAGTATAATGGACTCGTACTCGCGCCAAGGCTCCCATGGTAGCCTGTACGGCCTTGGGATTAAACACATCGACTGTCTCATACGAGCAGATAATATCACTGATGCCAAACCAGTCTGCTATGCGCACGATAGTGCCCATATTCCCCGGATCCTGCACCCCATCAAGGGCCAGGCAAAGCTGGTGCTGTGGCAAGGATGCATCCAACACATACTGTGGCAAGGGAAACAGAGCCAGGACCTGCTGAGGCGTACGCAGCAAACTTGCCTGACACAGTTCAGTTTCGCTTACCTCATTGGTTTCGAGTTTGCCTGAAACAAGATGGCTGTTTGCCGCAAACCACTCGGCTGTTGCGGCCAAATACACAGGCGAGACTGATTGAAGCATTTCGCCCACCAGTCTTGGCCCCTCAGCCACAAAAAGTCCTTCGCGCAGGCGATGCTTCCGCATCTCAAGTGCATGAATAAGTCGTATGCGTGCCTTGCTGATCATTCTTTTGATACTTCTTGCTTTTTGTTCGTAGGCAAAGGTAGGGATTTTTGTGATGATGAACAACTGTCGGCTCATCTGACTCTGGAAAAACAGTCGCAATTTCCTGCGTGGTATGAAAAAGACTTAATGGAATGTTTTGTGTTACGCCCGTCTTGTGCTACCTTTGCACAAATGAATTTCAAGCGCAGATTTCACACATTGCTCATCGTTGTGGCGGTCGCCCTCATGGCCGCCTCGTGTAGCGTCAACCGCTTTGTCCCCGAAGGATCCTATCTTTTGGAACGAGTAAGCATATCTGCCGACACAAGTGGATTCAACACACAGCCCCTTCAGGGTTTTGTTCGCCAGCACCCCAACAGCCGATGGTTCTCGGCCATCCCCGTACCATTGTCGGTATATTGCCTTTCGGGTACCGACAGCACACACCGTTTCAATCGTTTCTTACGCAGATTGGGCGAGGCGCCTGTAATCTACGACTCCACTTTGAGCAAGCGCACCTGCAACAATATGGAGCAGGCCGTGCGCGGAATGGGTTATCTGAATGCCCATGTGGTACGTGATGAGCGTATGCGACGCAATCGTTTACGCCTGCGCTATGAGGTGCACCCGGGCGATATTTACAGAGTGAGCCATCTGGAGGTCGACATACAGGATTCCTTGCTCAAGTGTCATCTGCTTGAGGAGAATGCGATGCCCAACCTAAGCGAAGGCATGAATTTTGATCTGAATGTGCTTGACATGGAACGTGGGAGGATATCATCAGCCCTTGCCAACAACGGTTACTACCGGTTCAACAAAGATTACATCCACTTCGAGGCAGACACCACCATTGGACATCATCAGGTAGACCTGCGAATGAAAATACTCCCCTACCATGTCACGGCAACACAAGATACCATTCCACACAGCCAATACAAGATAGACCGGGTGGATTTCCTGGTAGATACGACACGTAGTGGACGACCCTTTTTGAGAAACAGCGTGTTGACAGAGACCTCCTGCCTGGAACCAGGGAAGATGTATCGTGAGTCAGATGTGCAGGAGACCTATGCCCGCATGATTCGTCTGGGTGGCGTGCTTAGCACCAACATCAGACTGCATCCAAACGTCACCGACAGCACGGCCCTTGATGCAGAGGTACAGGTAACACGCGGCAAGCGCAACTCTTTTGGTGTGGAAGTCGAAGGGACCAATTCGGCAGGAGATTTTGGAGCAGCCCTTTCCACCACGTATCAGAATCGCAACGTTTTCCGTGGTGGAGAGACCTTCAACATCAAGTTACGTGGAGCTTTTGAGGCCATCAAGGGACTGAGTGGCTATCAGGATCAGAACTATATTGAGTATAGCGCCGAGACAGGACTCACGTTTCCTGGATTCCGCGCCCCCTTTATTTCACGCGATTTTCGCCGACAAGTGGTAGCTACAAGTGAAGTGAGCCTGATGTATGATTCCCAGGACCGTCCCGAATTCCATCGCAGAGTGGTGACGGCAGCATGGAAATATCGTTGGACACGACCTGGCAAGCGACTTCAGCACAAAGTGGATCTGCTGGATCTCAACTATGTGTTCATGCCCTGGATAAGCAGTACATTCCGCAAGCTGTATCTTGATGACCCCGAAAACAGAAATGCCATTCTGCGCTACAACTACGAGAACCTTTTCATCATGAAGTGGGGATACAACATGACGTACAACTCGCGCTCCATCAGAGACGGACGTTCCAACTATGGCACCAATGGATATATTGTACGTATAGGTATAGAGTCATCGGGCAACCTGCTATATGGTCTGTCGAAGACAGGCATCTCCAGCATCAATTCCCTGGGACAATACACCTTCTTCAATATCGCATATGCACAATATGTGAAAGCCGATTTCGACTATTCCAAAAGTTTCATATTCGACAAGCGAAACTCCCTGGCTCTGCATTTCGGTCTGGGCGTGGCTTATCCCTACGGCAACTCCACCATTCTTCCTTACGAAAAGCGCTATTTCAGTGGTGGAGCTAATAGTGTGAGAGGATGGAGTGTGAGAGAACTGGGACCAGGTTCGTTTCGCGGAAATGACGGTCGGATAGACTTTATCAATCAAACGGGCGACCTCAAACTTGACATGAATGCTGAATATCGTGCCCATCTGTTCTGGAAACTTGATGGAGCCATGTTTGTGGATGCCGGCAACATATGGACGCTGCGCAATTATACCGACCAGCCCGGAGGGCAGTTCAAGTTGGATTCGTGCTGGCGTCAGATAGCTGTGGCATATGGTCTGGGCATTCGTCTGAACTTTGATTATTTCATCCTTCGACTTGACGGTGGCATGAAGGCCGTGAATCCCGCCTTTACCGACAACCGAAGACATTATCCCATTGTCCATCCCAACTTTGGACGCGACTTCAGCCTCCACTTTGCTGTCGGACTGCCCTTTTGAGCCTCGTACATTTGGAAAGGGTCATCCATCCGCATTGCCTCCTTGCCATGAAAAGCCTGCATTATTGCTTGCCTGTGTGCTATTGTTTCCGTACCTTTGTCCTGAAAATTTTGAATCAATGATCAAATTCATGTCATTGGGTTCGGGTAGCAGCGGAAACAGCTATTACCTGCAAGCAGGCTCCACCAGTCTGCTTATTGATGCAGGAATAAGCCCCCGAACCATGAAAAAACATCTCAAAGGAGTGGGCGTGGCTCTGGAGGATATAGATGCGGTCTTCGTGACACACGACCATGCCGACCATATCAAGGCCATTGGCTTTTTGGCTAATGACCTGGGGAAACCTGTATATACAACCGAACTTGTGCATCAGGGTATCAACAAGAACCTGTGCATCAGCGGAAAACTTGATCACGAGCACATACGTATCATCCGGAAGGACATACCTGTACAGGTGGGCGATTTCCGTCTCACAGCCTTCGACGTACCACATGACAGCACCGATTGTGTGGGCTACAGAATAGAGGCCGGGGGCGTGACCTTTTGCCTGCTCACTGATGTAGGACATGTGACTACTACCCTACAGGAGCAAGTTGCCCTGGCCAACTATATCGTACTGGAGTCCAACCACGATGAAAACATGCTCATGATGGGCAATTATCCAGCCTATCTGAAAGGTAGGATAAGGGGACCCAAGGGTCATCTGAGCAACAACATGTCAGCCCATCTTCTGGCAGAACATGCCACGCCACGCCTCAAGCACGTATGGCTGTGCCATCTGAGTGAAGAGAACAACCATCCCGAATTGGCACGCAAAACGATGGAAGGGGTATGCCGCAGTTACGGCATCCTGCCTGGGAAAGACTTCGCCATGGACATTCTGAAGCGCAAAACGCCCTCTGAATTGTATGAATTGACGCCTTGAAGTAAAAAAAATCATGCAGGTCTTGCCTGTATCGGAAAAAGTCAATACCTTTGCACACGCAAAAACGAAAAGCATGCGTCCTTAGCTCAGTTGGTAGAGCAATTGACTCTTAATCAATGGGTCCAGGG
>JBJEKL010000114.1:0-9840 GCA_051878615.1 Bacteroidaceae bacterium
AGGGGCTTCGGACAGATTTTCTATGCTCATTTGAGTTTTACCGGACAGCAATAGTAAAAAGTGTTTGTGAACTGGAAGAATTGAAACTTTTTCCAAGATAAATTCATGACCCCTGAAACGGGACGAGAAGCATGCTGCGAGTTCCTCTTCTTAACTCAAATCGGTCATGAAGATTTCCTCTCTGTTTCGTTTCCCTGTCAGCCAGATTGCGACCACTTTCTCGTAAGCTATACCGAGATGACACAGAGTTGGAAATGATGGGAAAATCCATTAAAACAAAGGCGAGGAAATACTCTTTGCGGTATAATGAGTGATTTGGGTTAAACGGAGTTCACGTATATGTTCTTTTTTACCCCGTTTTTGCTTCCTTACACATTATATATTTATAGGGGAACCCCAAATTGCCATTCATGAGTATTCCCATCAGACATCTTCTTGTGGATGATCTCTTTGAATGTTGTAAATGGACTTTGTATTACTACTCTTTCCTGTTTGTGATACTCTGTGTTTCAATAGAATACGTTGTGGAAATATGTTTACGTTTTAGGTTGGAGGGCAGCATTCTTATGCGACGTTCTATTCAGAAGCGAAGCCATTGCATGAGTTGGCGCTCTGTAGTCATCACGTATCGGTATTGTTGTGCCCGACTGGCGTTGTAGGTGTTCTCGATACTTTGTAGAATGTCGTCTGTCACTCCTTTATGTAAGTTCTCCAGCGTGTGCTCGGAGATAACCAGTACGTCAGTCTCCTCATCGATGTATGGATTGGCGTATATTCCCCGATTGCCCAGTAACTGGTAAAGTTCCTCTTGTGGAGTCTCGGTATCTGGGGCAACATATAGTTCGTGGGTATAGAGCGGATTCATACGTGCCGAGTAGTCTACTTGTCGACTCAGGAAATGCTGCAAGGTGATATGCAGATGCTTCTCGATAACCATCGGCGTACGGTACTCTTCCCATTTGCCGCTCTGCAGTTTGTCCCAATCTTGTTGGGAGAGCACCCTGGGGTGATACCCATTGAAGGCCAAGGTTTTCAGGTAGTCTATTTGGTCTTGAGGCGCTCCATGTCCAAGCAGAACATAGTGCACGTTACGGCTCACTCGTGTGGAGGGCTTATAGTCCGCCCCAAGTTCGCGTAATTTGCGTTGCATGGTGGCATTGCTCTGTGTAAATGTACCGAGCATGCACACCACACGACCTTCCAATGGGGATGGGGTATCCTGAAGTTCCTCTCCGAAGAGTGTTCCCTGGGTTACGCTTGTCATGCCATATGACGTTGTGGATACAACTTACTCTTCCTTATCCTTGTAGTGACCGTACTGGCGAATGGTAATCTCGTTTTTGACCTGTCCACTGGTGAGGATGGCTTTAGTCTCTCTGGGTTCTGTGCTGGTGTTCTCTTCCATGCTGAGCGTGATCTTTTGTTTACCAGGATGTCCGGAGACCTTGTCTGCTGTTACCCATGGTTGGCTGTCATCGCCCTTAATCTCCAGATTCCAGTCCTTCCGGGCATTGAAGCAGATGGAGTCTACGGTCACGTAGGAACTATCTGCCAGGGTGAAGTTCACCTTGGTGGGTATATTGGTGGTTCCGTAATAGCTCTTCACCTTGTAATAGGGATAGGATATATCTACGTATCCGAGCTGGATATATACGGCGGCAGAGTTGTAATAGGAGTGCAGTTCTATGTAGCCGACACGTGTGCTGTCGGTGGTATTCTCATCGAAGTTCACCTTGTTGCATAGGGTGTAGATTGACATGGATTCCTTGATGGTTCCCTGTGTCTCACCTTGGATATGAATCCAATTGTAGGGTGTGAGCAGGCTCCAGTTGTCGGTTGTGGTGAAGATGATAGAATCCTGTGTCTGGTCGGCAAAAAGTGTGCCGTAATAAGGGTAATCTACCGAGGTGGCATGGAAAGTGTTGTCATTGTCACAAGACACCATGCTCAACATGGCTCCGGTCAGCAGCAGGGCCGAGGCTACAGATTTCTTGTTCATATACTATATTGATATTTGATGATATTCTGGACAAAGATAGGTAATTTAAAGGTGTCCACCAAGGATGTGTAGGAATTCTTAGTGCTTTTTAACCCAAATCGTTCATTAGAGCGCCAAAGACAATTTCTTCGCCTTTGTCTTAAAGGTTTTTCCCTTCGTTTATGCCTCTCTTTGCGCCATTTTTGCTTTCCTCTTCATCTTGGCATAGTCCTCGATGCCTTAGACAAAGCAGTCACAATCAGGCATACAGATATACGAAACGGATAGGAAATCTAATGACCGATTTGGATTTAATGTCACTCAGTCCTGTTGGTCGGTGGGGTTTGTCCTCTGCCTTGTGACATGGTGAATTCGCCTTTGCAGAACTGGTCGGTAGCCACTCGCAGGAAGCCTCCTTGAGAGCGGGCGAAGTGCATCAATTGTAGGAAAGTGACATTATGTGCCAGCAGTTCAGGATTGCCAATCAGGGTCAACTGGAGGCGGGCGCGTGTCATAGCCACATTCAGTTTACGGTCTATCCATGCTCCATCCTCCATGAAAGTGTTGTTGCTTAAGAAGGTGAGTTGCCAGCGTTGCTGTATGGTGAATCCATAAATGATGTAGTCCCTTTGGCTGCCTTGGAAGCGTTCCACGGTGTCGATGCTGATTCCGTGCAGTTCGGCTATTCCATACTGGTCAATGGCGTTACGGATTGCGGATATCTGGTTGCGGTAGGGAACGATGACGCCAATGCTTTGTTCTATATCAAATTTATCTCCGCATAACAGGTAGGCCTGGTACACGATGGCTGCTATCATGCGGGCTTCCACATCGTTGGTCTTGGGTGAGACGGATAGCGTGGGTTGCTCTGAGCATACGAATGCCAGACGATGCATTGTGAGCATCTGAACAATGCCGTTGTTGCTGCTGGAGGTCGTGAAAAAAGCCGTCTGGTGGGGTAAGGGTACGGGCTGAAGTTTTTGGGCATAGAAAGCCTGGCTGGGAAAGGCTGCTATCTCCTTGTGCATACGTCCCTGGCGGGTGAGCATATAGACAAATCGTGGGTCATAGCCTTCTTTTGTGCGGAAGCGGGACAGCAATCTCTCAAAGAGAGACTGACGGCAGTCTGTAAGCCCTATGGCGCGTAACCCCTCATCTGTTACACGTGCTTCTTCTTCCGACTGCTGTACCACAGCAGGCAACTGTTTGTGGTCCCCTATGAGTACCACTTTGTCAATACAGGGTTTTCCCTGTTGTTGTATACTCAGCAGACCGATGACGTGGGGTTCCAGAATCTGAGAGGCTTCGTCCACGATGGTCAGATGGAAATGCTTCATGGAAAACAGCCATGGGTTTGCGTTGAGTGCAGCGGTGGTGCCGCAGAAGATACGTGAGTTTGTTATTATTTCCCGCACCTGTCGGGCATTCCTACATTCTGCTACCTTGCTGGACAATAGTTGTTCGCGATGGAGTGGTGAGCAGGACAGCGGCGAACCGATGCGCAGGAATTCGATGTTCTCCTCCTGCAGTTTGCCACACATCTCGTCTACGGCACGATTGGTGTAGGAGATCAACAGGATGTGGGTTCCCTTCTCCTGCAGTTGCTCTTTTACCAGATTGAGCATACCGAAGGAAGTCTTGCCAGTTCCTGGGGGGCCGATGATGAGGAAGAGTTCTCGTGCCTGCTTGGAACGGAGTGTGAGGGCGTTGAATGTGCCATAGTCACCCTTGAGTGTTATGCTGCTGTCAATCACAGGCTCTCGTTGTGAGAGTAGCAGGGCACGTCTCTCAGGTGTCACTGACAGGAAGCGATGCAGTCCGGAGTAGAGCGTATCCACTGATGAATCATACAGATCGTGCTCAATGGCCCAGCGTGTATGGGTGTCTTTGGCAAAGACCTTGGGGTCAGTTTGACTGTTTCGCAGCATCAGCCGAATGCCTTCGGGGGTGATGTCTTCGATGCTGCCACGGATTACCATTTGTGCACAGGCACGTGGCTCTGTATTGTTTTTATAGGGATAAAGAAAGATAATGTCACCTCGGCGGAAATTTGAAGTATCGGTTGACAACTGTTTGGGGAAGCGTGCTGTGAGTCCGCTTATACCATTTCCATCTTGTCGGAATTCGTCAAGAATCAGTCCTTCGTAGATGTTTCCTGCTGCCCTTTTTTCCTCCAGCGAAGAAAGCCATTTGGAGGCAAATCCTGCATCTTCCTTGGTCTTGCTACCAACTTTGGCGAGTAGACGTTCCTTAGCAAGGAATTGCATGAAGCGCAGATAATAAGCACGTTCGAGTGGTGTTGCCTGATGAATGGGCTGTAGCAGGTGCTCCAGTTCGGGACGTGTGTACAGGTTCCATAGTTTCCCTCCCACTTGTTTGCGATTGAGTTTCTCGGGAGAGAGAGTGGCGAGAAAGGCATAGCCTTCATGTGCGTGGTGTATCTCGCACCATGCAAGGAGGTTTCTCATGCGTATGGCACGTAGCATCAGAGCGGGCATCTGTCCCACCGAGACCAATCCACGGTGATAACGGGAATAGAGCAGCATGATGTGTGAAAGGTTCTCGGAGTGCATGTTGAACTCGTATACGAGCAGAGCACGATAAAGGAGCAACTGTACCAAGTGCTTTTCCTGAGGCTTGGGTACCTCTGGGTCATAGCTGTTGGCCGACAGGGGAATGAACTCTCCCTTACCTGACTTCTGTTCGATGATAACCGTCTGGTTCTTGTGTCTGTACAGGAAATCCAGACGTCCTTGTATGCCCAATGATTCGCTGAAAAATGTGGGTTCCAGAGTCACGTGCTTTGTGTCATACTTTACAATACTCTTTCTGAGGTCATTTCCTATCAGCTTCTTGATATTGGCTTGTTGTGCACGTGCTTTTTCGTAAAAGGCATCGGCCTGCTGACGTCCTTGCAGACCTTCGCAGGACAACATCTCCAGGGCATTCATCTGAAAGTATTGCGTCATACTCTCGGAAAAAGGTATATTCCTGCCATGTATCGTATCGTCGAGAAATTGTCCGGTGAGATTTCCCAGGTGGATATGTTCCGTGTTGGGTTGTGGTTTCAGACGATTGATGATACTCACATAAGGTGATTCGGCGTAGGTCTCGAAGCAGGAGGCTATCGTGGTCACGTTCACCAGATAATCGGGTTCGTATATAATGAGTTCGGGCATGCACAGTCCCTCCAACATGCGTACACGCACCAGATTGATTTGTGCGCCGGGGGTGATTATCTGCTCCAGATAGCTCCAATCTCCTTGCCCGTTACGCGTGAGAAACATGTTACGCTCGTCATAGCAGACCTTCAGCAGCTGGGCATGTTGTTCCTCTTCGACTTCGATGATATTACCGTCCAGTTTGCGTACGATACAGCGTATGAGGTTTAGGTCGTAACCCTTCCAACGGTCTGTGGGAGTCTTACGGGGGAAATGAGTTTGAAGATTTAGGGGAATGGCAGCACCGCTGATGGTGGATATCAGCACTGTGGTTGCCTGCAGATATTGAGGCAGATCCTTGTGTAATTGGGCTGGAGAGGGTTCGTGTTCGCCTCCCATACTTCTCATTGCTTTTCGCGTGAAGTGTAGTAGGGAAGCTTGCGAAGCCGGAATGCCTCGTTGCTTGATGATGTAATCCAGTTTGGAAAAGAGTCCAGTGAAAGTGATAGGTGTGTGAGAGACGTATTGTTCTATGGCCTGACGGAAGACTTCACACACGATGAGCACCCTTTTTCTTATCTCAAGGTCTTCAGACAGACTTTCTGCAAGGCGTAGGTAGAATTGTTCGGGTTGACATTCCTCATAGGGTAGTGTTTCCTGAGAGGTGTGTTCACCAGATGTGTATTCTTTCTTGAGATTCTCTTTTTTTGGTGTTGACGTATTTGATTTCTGATGAGTATGTTCCATGGATAAGGGTTATCAGCCGTTGGTCTTCACTTGTCTGATAGGAAATCTGGTATTACATGCTTCTCCTAGTTCCATCATAAGGGACATTAGTACCATTCTACGTTGCTGCTGTAGGAACTCTGTTTTTTCCATTTGAGTGCATCGGCAAGTGTTCCCGCCTTGCATGCGAAGGTAAAGTTGTAACTGGTGTAGGGTGATATTACCACGCTGCAGGACATTTGGAAGCAATGGAGATCGCGTGAGAGTGATGCTGTGGTCATGCTCAGACTGTGCATGTTGAAGTCATAGCCAGAGGAGAAATTAATATTCCACCCTTCGGAGATGCGTATGTTTCCAGAAAAGTTCAATGTGTGCGTAAGTTTGTATGGATAGCGCATACGTTTGTCGTTGAAGTGTCCTTGTGTGTTTTCACGTAGTGTCACACCGTAGCTCACGTTGAAACTCCAGGGTAGGGTGAACTTGAGGTATCCGTCTTCATCTACGTCTCCGTCGCCTTCCGATTTTGCTCCATTTTTGCCTTTCTTGCGGTCGGGATCCACATTTTGCATGGTGGGGTCGGTCTCTTCCTCGTCATCCATTTCTTCTTCCTCCTCGTTATCGGTTGTGCTGGATTTACTTTTCTTTCCAAAGAGTTTGCGGAAGGTCTCGTTGCTGATGGAGTATGAGAAATTCTGGGATGTACCCTGAAAACGTCCGAATCGTCCTCTTGACCACTCGGTGTGGTCACCCACATACACACGACCATTGCTGTCCTTTTCATAAGCATAAGTAGCAAAGACGGCATTCATGGAGTAAGTGTATTTCTTGGTGAGTTTTATGCGTGCACGAATGTTCAGGTCACTCCATGGACGGGTCTTTGCTGCCATGTTGTAACTGAGTGAGCCTCCCAGTTCGTCGATGAGGCTTATCTTTCGATATCCTGTAGAGTCTTTGTCCGAACGCACTTTCATTTCCACATTGTTGGCCACGTCCAGCATCACACTTCCTGTCATGCCGCTACCCACGGTTCCGTATAGCATGCCACTGAATGGTGAGTAACTCACTGTGGAAACATTTCCTTCGGTATCGGTCTTTACGTATGAGTCATAAAATCCGTACCGCTGTTGACTGAAGTCGGGTGCATAGCTGAAACTTACCGTGGGTGTGAAGACGTGTCGGATGGCTTGGATCTTTTTGCCTCCAAACCACGGAAGTGGTTGGTACATGCCATAAAGTTTGGTGTTGGCACTTACCGACATGTTGTAGTTATATACATTGTAGAAGCCATATACCGTATCACGTGCCACAGTCTGCCGGCTTGTGTCCCATGATTGCATCACCTTGTGGCTGTACATGCGGTCGGTGAAAGAGAAATTCGGGGTCACATTGATGTAATTGAGCACTGAGAAGGATGCACTTATGGGTACCTGATGACGCATGCCGTTGCGCCAGTCCTTGATGAGGTTACTGTGGAGGAGTTCGTCCTCCTTGGTGTTTATGCTGTTGGCCAAGGTGCCGGTATAGCTCATGGCAATCTTTTCGTACCAACGCTCACGTCCTGCAGCTTTCTTTCTCTTGAATGGGTTGAAACGGTTCTGAGAGATGTTAAGCGTGGGTAATGTCAATGAAATACTGCTGTCACGCATGTTTTGGCTGAGGTTGAAGGTCCCGCTTAGGGTGAGTCCCACCTTACTGAATGTTTTGCTGTAGGATACACTGCTGGTGCGTGTGCTCTGTGTGTAACTTTCGGGGTTGTACATGCTGGTGAGATTGTTACGCTCGTAACTGCTCGTAGCAAAGTTGACGCTGGCGGAGAAGGTCTGCGAGGGATTGGCCTTGCTGTCCTGCCTGTGGCTCCATGTCACTTTGAAACTCTTGCTCACGCTGTAATCAGGCATGTTTTTTTCGCCTTCCTTTGTGTTCTGGTAACTAAGATAGAAGTTACCACTGAATCGGTATCTCTTCTTATAATTTGTCTGTGCCGATAATCCCCATGAACCTTTGGTGTAGAATTCGCCAAGTGTCTTGAGATCTATTTTGTCATTGATGGCAAAGTAATATCCTCCGTCGCGCAGATAGAAGCCTCTTGTTGATTCATCGCCATAGGTGGGCATGATAAATCCGCTTTTGTAACTGCTACTGAAGGGGAAGAATCCATAAGGGACGGCCAAGGGAAGCGGTACGTCACATACTACCAGATAGGCAGGACCAAAAATGACGTTCTTTCCAGGATGCATCTTTGCTCTTGTGAGGCTTACGTAGAAATGCGGATTATCAGCATCACATGTGGTGTATTTTCCATGCTGGACATACATGACACCGCTGCTGTCACGTTTTCCGTCCTTGCTCTGCATGAATCCCTCTCCTTCCTGAGTGTATACGTTGGAGATGAAGGCTTTTTGCGTCTTGAAATTGTAACTGATGCGATCTGGCTCGTATTCGTCATCACCTTGCTTGAAGAGTGGCTTTCCTTGTATGGCCCCTGTGCTGTCTGCACGTCCCGATGCATGCACAAGACTACTGTCCAGGCTGAGACTGATGTCGTCTGCTGTGAGTTGCAGGTTCTGGTAGTTTACCTGACTGCCGCCATAGAGATGTGCACGAGAATTGCTGTAATCAAATGTGATAGAGTCTTTGGCCGAGTAGCTTACGGGTTCCTCCAGGCCAGACTTGCTTTTCCGGGCAGTGTCATTTTGTAGTGAATCTCTTTGAGTGGTGTCGGGCAGGATGGTATAGGCCTGGAGGGGGATGCTGTCGGGGCGTCCTACTTGCAAGATAGAATCAGTCTTATGAGTCTGCAGATGATGGGCAATATCCTTGCGTACAGACACAGAATCAACTCCCCCTTGCACGGTGTCGAGCTGGGGAAGGTCGTATTGAGTGTGTGCATTAGGTGAGCCTGTCCATATCATTTCTGCAACAGAGGCAGAGGCTATGGGGAGCAAGGCGCACAGGGCGAAGGCTAGAGCCAGTATTCTTGTTTTCAAGATCGCTTTCTCAAATAGAGTGCAAAAGTACGAAATTCAGTCGATAAAGCCTTGCTTTATTCTGTGTTTTATGTTTTTTTGAGAATCGGTATATATCTGCAATACATGGATGTCATCCAAACATGCTATTCCATCGCATCATTTTTTCAGCACATTCGGGACCAAATTTCCACAGACTGCGTGTCGCTTCCTCAAGGGTCTTCTCGTGTTCGGGATGACTCTTGCTGAAAAATTTGTCAGCATAGCATATGACCTGTTCTTCTATTGTTTCGGGAAGGTAGTCACCCAGTGGCAGTGGGAGGTTTTGTTGCTCTATGGCTTTACGGGTGATGCCTGTACATGTATGCCGCTCTGCCACTCTGGCGTGTAGGGGTAACCCTTCTTTCCGTAGGATTTCTGCTCCCGCCAGTCCATGGCAGATGTAAGGCTTTGTGCCGTGGCAAAAAATATTAGGAGCGTTTACCGACACGATACCGATATCGTGTAGTAAAGCCGCTTCTTCCAGAAAAGCGCAATCAAGGTTAAGTTCGGGATGATGTGCAGCCACTTGAAGTGCTTTCCTGGCCACGTCTTTGCTGTGTTGGAGCAAGAGTTGCTCCAATTGGATGTTGCCGATGCAGTATCGGTGGATGATCTCTTCGGGGATTATCATATTGCAAAGTTATGGATTTTGTGAGAGAGTGGGTGAGGATTTGGGAAAAGAAAAGGACTGCGTCAGAAAAAGTGAACAGCAGTCCCTGTTGTGTATTCTAATTTGGATTGTAAGATAATCAGAAGTGACTTGAGCCGTCGAAACAATGGGTGCATACCTTGCACTTAGGCAGTCCGATGGCTTTGATAAGTGTCTCGATGGTGTTGAACTTCAGTGAGGACAGATTGAGGCGCTTGCGTATCTCTTCCACCATGGCACAATATTCCGGTGAGTTTGTAGTGGCATATCGGTCGAGTTTTGCATTGGGGTCTCCTTCGATGTCTTTGATTACTTTTC
>JBJEKL010000115.1:0-2498 GCA_051878615.1 Bacteroidaceae bacterium
ACATCTCATGGACTCGCAAATTTGAGCTGGATTTGGAGTATGTGAAGAACATCGGGCCTATGATGGACATCCATGTATTCTTTACCACTATTAAGAAGGTTCTTTTCCGTGATGACATTAATCAGGATGGTGGCGAGTGGGCAACTATGGATCCGTTTAATGGAAAGAATTGAGGCGGTTAACAACAAATAGAAAGGCAAAATGACACCTGAACAAGTTACAATTCTGTCGCTCGTAAGAACCGTTGTAGAAGGTGCGCATGACGTGTACTCAACGGTAGATATTTGTTGGGCGAAAGTAATGAATTTTGCTGTAAGACAAGGAGTACAAGGTCTTTGTTTTGATGCCCTTGAACTGTTGTCCGCTGAGCAACGACCTGACAGGGCAATGCTGCTGGAATGGTTTGGGCAGGTGGTGTGTCAGGAACGGCTCTATGAAAGCCACAGGAAGGCGATAGATGCGCTTTCCTGTTTCTATCAGCAGAACGGCATCAAGATGATGCTGCTGAAAGGATATGGGGTGAGCCTGTATTGGCCTAAGCCTGAGCATCGGCCTGTGGGGGATATGGATATTTATCTCGGTGGCTGCTGGCAGAAGGCGGACAGGCTCGTTAGCGAGAGGTTGGGTGTCAAGGTGGATGACGGTCATGAGCATCATACATGTTTCACTTTTCAAGGTGTGAGCGTGGAGAACCACTATGATTTCGTAAACACCAAGGTAAATGAGAGTTCGAGGGAACTGGAGGCTTTGTTCAAGAGAATAGCGACTTTCGACAAGCCATTGAAGATGGAGAAGGGTGTGATATACCTTCCCTCGCCTACATTGAATGCCATTTTCCTGATTCGTCATCTGGGACAGCATTTTGCAGGTGCAGAAGCGACACTGAGGCAGTTGCTCGACTGGGGCTTCTTCATGAAGCACGAACATGAGAAGGTAGATTGGGGGCTTGTGGTCTCTATGCTGAAAAAGGTGGGTATATACAGGTTCTTCCAGCAAGTCAATGCTATCTGTGTGGATTACTTGGGATTCCTGGAATCGTCATTTCCACAGATAGAGAGGGATGCTGCATTGGAGGAGCGTATCTTCAATGATATTCTGTCACCTGAGTTTGGCGAGGAGAAGCCGAAAGGAAACACCATTCAAGCGATATGCTTCAAGACAAGGCGGTTCTTTGCAAACAGGTGGAAGCGTGAACTGGTGTACCGCGAAGGGATATGGAGCCAGCTGTGGCATGGCAGCATTGCGCACCTACGCAGATACAATACTATAAAGGATTGAATAAGGCTCTTTCTTCGTTCGTTTGCTGTGCAAATATGCAGATTTTCAGTTTTGACAATGGAGTTTGTTCAGGATATTTGGCATATTTCTAATACGGTTTGGCACAAACTTGCAATCAGAAAAAACAGAAAGTAAGTAGGAGGTTCTGAATTAAACCGATGATTACATTGTTGATTTTTAGCGAATTATTTGTTTAATTCAAATTTTTACCTTATCTTTGCACCCGAATTCAAGCCGATGTGGTGGCACTACGTTGGCACAAACTCTTAAGAAATTGGCACAAATGAACGAGAAAGAATTAAGAACTATCATACGACAGGGCGAAAACCCGCAAGTGGAATTTAAGGAGTGTCAGGACAGAATCAGTCATTCTGTTTATGAAACCGTTTGCTCGTTTCTGAACTACAAGGGAGGTACTATTATACTCGGTGTGAATGACCAAGGCGAAATCATCGGCGTGAACAAAAGCAATGTCTCTGCCATGATAAAGAATCTCATAAACACTTCGAACAACGAGGAACTGTTTGTGCCATACGCCAATGTAATGCCGGAAATGGTAGATGTTGACGACAAGACCATTATTGTAATACAGGTTCCCGAAGGCGAATCGGTATATCAATACAAGCACCGCTTTTTTGATAGAAACGGGGATGCGGACGTGGATGTGACAAGACAGCCACAACTGCTGAACCAACTGTTTGAACGGAAAAGTCAGAATCTCTTTGAGGGGAGGTGCGTTGAAGGTCTGACCGTGGATGACCTTGACGCGCGAACCTTTGAGCAATGCAGGAAGATGAAGTCGCTCGAAGGCACGGGGCATCCTTGGGAAATGATGGAAGACTTGGAACTGCTCAGAAGCTGCCAACTTGCAAGGGTGGGTAAAGATGGTTCTACAGGTCTTACATACGCAGCCCTGCTTTTGTTCGGAACGGAGGAGAGCATTGCGCGATATATACCGAGGTACAGAATCGAGTGTGTCTTCCGAAATTATTCCTACGATGACTACACGAAGGGGAAGGATTACGGTGCCAGATATGACGACCGTATTACCCTGAGCTGCAACTTGCAAAAAGCGTATCTGCAGATGATGTCGTTTGTACAACGCTATCTGCCGGACCGTTTTTATATAGGAGAAGACGGATTGACCCGTCAGGACTTGCGTACCCTCCTGTTCAGAGAGATTGTGGCAAACCTTTGCGTACATGCTGATTATTCCGCAG
>JBJEKL010000116.1:0-2492 GCA_051878615.1 Bacteroidaceae bacterium
TTTTTTCAGAAAAGTTCTTTATCGCTTGGTTAGTTCCCGAAAAATGTATAACTTTGCAGCCGCATGGTTCACTTTAACTGGTGATTAAAAGGGAAAGAGGTGAAAATCCTCTGCTGTCCCGCAGCTGTGAACCACTCTTGATGGATGTGAACAACAAAGCCACTGACAATTGTTGGGAAGGCGTTTGCATTTGAGTGGTGAGCCAGAAGACCTGCCTTGCAGACCAATGCTTTGGAGCACCCGTGGGATGGGCTCTTCAGTAAAACTAACTTTGTGGAGTTTATGTTACAGAGAATTACCATTGCACTCCTGTCGTGCATGGGCTTCTGTGGATTGTATGCGCACTCGGGCCAGCATGTGGCAGACAGTGTAAAGGTAATCCATGAGGTCGTTGTCAGGGGCGAGTCGCAGCCTGACATAATTCCTTCCCAACAGCTCAAAGGGGAGCAGTTGGGAAGGCTGAATGGTTTGAATGTGGCGGATGCGTTACGTTTTTTTGCTGGTGTCCAGCTGAAGGATTATGGTGGAGTGGGCGGAATAAAGACAATCAACATCCGCAGCATGGGCACCAATCATGTGGGTGTGTTCTATGACGGCATCCAGCTGTCGAATGCTCAGAACGGGCAGGTAGATCTTGGTATGTTCTCGCTCGACAACATCCAGAATATCTCACTTTATAACGGTCAGAAGAGTCAGATTTATCAGTCGGCTAAGGATTTCAATGCCGCAGGTTCCATCTATATGTGGACGCGCAGGCCTGTGTTCACTGACAGCGCACATTACCACTTGAAGGCCACGTTGAAGGGAGGTTCGTTTGGCCTGGTGAATCCTTCTCTGCTCATGGAATTGAAATTGTCTGAAAAAGTGACGGCATCTTTTAGCGGTGAATGGGTGAGCAGCAATGGCGAGTATAAATTTCGTTACCGCCGCAAGGCAGTGATGACCGATGAGATTGTATATGACACGACGGCTGTGCGGCAGAATGGTGATATTCGGGCTACACGCATGGAGGGAGCACTTTTTGGTTCGTTTAGCTGTGGCAAGTGGATGCTTAAAGCCTATAACTACACCTCGGAACGAGGCGTGCCTGGGGCCATTGTGAACAATGTGTGGCGCAGGGGTGAGCGCATCTGGGACAATAATTCCTTTCTGCAGGGCAGCGTTGAGAGGGATTTCTCCCAGCGTTACCATGCGCGTCTGATGGCAAAGTATGCCTATTACCTTACCAAATATGTGAACAAGGACACCACGGTGATGATGATAGACAACGTCTATCGTCAGAAGGAATTGTATCTGTCCACTACTCATCTTGTGAATCTTACCCGATGGTGGGATGTCTCGGGCTCGTACGACGTGCAGTGGAATGATATGGAGGCCGACATGTATGGCTTTGTATATCCTACGCGCTGGCACCATTTCCTATCGGCGGCCACCGCCATGAGGTTCGGTCCCTTGCAGATGCAGGGCAGTGTGGTGCTCAATCATGTACATGACCGTGTGAAACTGATGGAGTCGCCGGAGGACAAGACGGTTTGGACTCCCGCCTTCTTTGCTTCCTATGCCCCATTTTCCCGTGTAGATTTCTCCGTGAGGGCATTCGCCAAACGCAGTTTCCGTATGCCCACGTTCAACGACCTGTACTATGCCGAAATGGGCAATTCGAAGCTCCGCCCGGAGGAGGTGACCCAATACAATATTGGTCTGGCATACAAAACACGCTACAGGAGCAGTGGCCTGCTCACCCAGTGGAGCCTGACCGTGGACGGTTATCGTAATTTCGTGAAGGATAAGATTGTGGCCTACCCCAAGGGCGCACAGTTCCGTTGGACAATGCTCAACCTGGGGCGTGTGCATATCACAGGGCTGGATGCTACTATGGGACTTACCTTGCAACCGGTAAAAGATTTCTTTGTGACGGGAAAGGTGCAATACACCTATCAGGAGGCATACGACGTGACCAATCCTGCCGACACATACTATCGCGACCAGATACCTTACATCCCCTGGCACAGCGGGTCGGCCATCGTGCAGATGCAATGGCGCGACTGGAGCCTGAACTACAGCTTCATCTATACGGGCGAGCGCTACAACCAGCAGGAGAACATCGTATATAACCACACCCAGCCGTGGTACACCAGCGACCTGTCGATTGCCCGTCGTATACGATGGGACAAATACACGATGAAAGTACAGGTGGAGGTGAATAACCTGTTCAGTCAGGACTACGACGTAATCCTCAACTATCCCATGCCCAAGCGCAACTGGAGGCTTACCATGAGTATCGAATTATAACCTAAGCATTATGAGTGGAAAAAACAATAAAGCATACCTGTTGTTTGTCGTCCTGGCAGTTGCACTCATGCTGCAGTCGTGCCGTGAGGACGAGGTGGTGGTGCCCACCGAGTACGATCTCATACCCGAACATGCCGTCAATGGGCAGGGTGTGCAGGGCATGTACCTGCTCAACGAGGGGAATATGGGCAGCAACAAGT
>JBJEKL010000117.1:0-33862 GCA_051878615.1 Bacteroidaceae bacterium
CACCCACATGGTTGGTGCCCATGGAGCGGATGTTGACGGTCTTGATGCCGCCCACACCTCCATAGTCTTTCAGTTGAACACCTGCAAAGAACCTCAGCGCATCAGCCACATTGAGGCTGTTCAGACGCTGCAGTTCCTCGCCCTTGAGCTGCTGTGAGGATATGATGTCTTGCTGACGCTCACCTTTTACCACCACTTCCTGCAGTTTGTGTACACTGTCCTCCAAAGCCGTGTCTGGCGAAATTCCACCATCTTCCATGGACACGATTATACGCCCATGTACACAGCCAAAAGAGACAGCCAGGCACAACAATGCCGTGACAATTCCTCTTCCCATGTTAAACCCAATAAGACCTTTATTCATGCGGACCATCCCACGGGTTCCACACGTATTTCCGATTGTAGCATTATAACAATGCCACAATGCAAGGCAGGTCTTCTGACTTACCGTCTGGTACACAAGCGCCTTCCCAAAAAAATGTCAGTGGCATATGCTTGCACCATAAAGACGGATCACAGCTGCGGGACAGTCGGGGATTCTCACCCCATTCCCTATTAATCGCCTGTCGGGCGAACCGTTGCGTTCGCAAAGGTACAGAAATAAAAATGAAAACACAGCATTCTATCAAAAAAATTACTCTCAACAGATATGCATGGAACTGTCATGACAGCACGAACTCATCTTCAACCAAATGAAAGAAAACAAACGAGAGAAGATACTATCCCCAGCGTATCACGAAATCTCATGTAACGGGGATTTTCGTCCATCCCAAATAGGTCTAGACCGATTTGGGATCATTCACTTTGCCTTCAAAAACCAAACAGAAGCACATTTCATGCAAACGCTTGCGATGACATTTGATAACGTTTGCGTGGAAATACACAGAAAAGGACGCCCTCATAAGAGAACGTCCTTTTCCCTGTAATGTCTCGGTGCCTGTCCCCTTTAAGAACAGTCCGCACAAGTTATGACAGTTACTTCACCAAATACTTTTTGCCTCCGATGATATAGAAACCAGAAGGCAGGTTCCTCAGACTGGTGCCCGGACGGAACATCCTACCATCAATCGTGTAGGTGTTCTGGTCGGCAGGAGCCATGGGTGACAATGTGCTGTTCACCTCCTGGATACTGGTAAGAATATCCTTCTGTGCCTCGGTAATCAACTCTATGTTGCGTACCTCAATGATATCATAGCCATTTTCAACGATATCCCAACGCAGGTAGTCACCAGCCTTACCCCAGTTCAGTTTCTTGCGAGGTGCAGAAATATCAACAAAGGTACGTGCCCACTCATCGGTTGCAGGCAAGATGTCATACCAGTAGTCACGTCCTGCAGCAATAGGTGAGTAGAAGAATTCACCTCGGGTGTTGGTGGCAGACCTATATTCGAAGGTCATGTAAATCACATCCTCAGCCAGGTCGTCCTCCAATGCAGTCAGAGCCACATAGGGGTCACCACCCTGGCACTCCACAAGATATGTAAAGGGTGCGGTGTTGGTGATTTTCACACTATTATTCATTCTATCAGGGTCAGGTACCAAATAATCACACTTGAACTCCTTCTTGAGCCTCTCGTACATAGCTTCTGCTTCCTCCTGAGTGTACCCACCGTCATATCCGGCCCATGCCTCGGAGGTCACCTCCTCCACGTGCGAAATCAGAGCCAGCAACTCCTCATCCTCAGTAATGAATGATGTGTATGCCTGGTAGATTTTATCTGCCAGCAGAGCAAGCTTGAGATATGACTTCTTACAACTGTATACGGAACGGAAGATGTCGGAAAATTCCCCTACGAGGGCATATTTTTCGGCAGCTGTGGTGGCTGTCTCAACACCCTTTATGGCCTCCCGCATTCGTGTACGCAATTCGTTGCTGAAGTTAGGAGTCGCATTTAAATCAGCAGGGTCATAGGTATAGGCCAGCAAGGTGTTGGCTCTTGCCACGGCGCAATCGAGTGACCTGTCGATGCTCTCGGTAGCCTCATCGACGGTACCGCGATAGAAGAGCTTGATGTTTCCGAAGCCTGTCCAATCATAATTCAGTCCAGTACCGGGATTCTTGATACCCAAGGTGAGTGTACCGTCAGTCACTTCCACCACGATGCTGTTGGCATAGCGTCCGGCCTGGAAAGCGTAGCAGCAACTCTGTACTCCGTGGAGCACATAACCCAAAAGTTCGGTCTCATACTCATCGGTAATCTCAAGATCACGCACAGAAGCATCCTCGCCTATCCAACAGTTTTCCAGATCGACAGCCTCAGAAACGGGAATCATACCCTCAATGACTGCAGGCAAATAAACCTCATTTCCGTTGGCATAGATAGAAGCAGCCAGGTTGGTGCTATAACGATTACCTGTACCGCTGCTGCCGCCTGGGCGGAATCCGCCGTTGACCTGGAACTCATAGATGCCGTCCTGCAGGCCAGTAAGGGTCTGATACATGTCAAATACCTTACTATAACTTTCTGCAGCACGTATGTTGCCATTGGTTCCGTAACCTGTAGCGTGTACGCCTTCCCATCCCTCAAATCCACTGGAGAAGTCAGCGTTGACAAGCAGGCTGGTAAGTTCGGTATCCTTAGCGAAGCCTTCCGTAATGGCCTTCTTGAGCCATCCGTCCACGGTAGCAATCTCTGTAGCCAGTTGCTCGTTGTCAAGCACATGCCGTTCCATGATGTATGGATAAGAACCATTGACATAATCTTCGCTGGGCTCTATTCTCTCCACCAGGTAAGAATCCAACTTCTGGGCTGTAGGTCCAGTCAGACCAGCTTCATCCAGATAGTCGATGGTCTCCAGCATCTTGGCCTCATAATCGGCATATGCCTGCTTAGAGTCAAGCATCTCCTCCTTGAGCTCCAGGAAATCAACATATTGATTCAGGAAAGCGTCCTTGTCGGTAATGCCCTTCAGCGTGGCCAGCCTCTCCTTGAACTGGTCTATCAGGCTCTGCTGAGCCACCAAATCTTGAAGCAATGCCTCGCTGGCAGAGAATACCATGGAGGTGAACTCCTTGAAGGTGGCATCGTCATGAATGTCGGCATAAATCTCTCCGTCGGCTGTATACACGATACCATGGCTGCTCTCAAGCACGGGATGACTGTCCTCACTGAGAGTCTGGTAGAAATCAGGATTGAGCAGCCTGCCCTTATTGAGCTTATAGCAGAGCTCGCCAGAAGTAACGGCATCCTCTGTGATACCGGTCACCTGGGTGCCATAGAGTGAATAGCAGTTGGTGAACGTCATGCTTTCGCCACGTGCGCAATACACGTTGTCGCCACTTGTACCTTCTACGACTGCAGTAGTCCAGCAGTTGGTCATCTTTGAACCTTGGTTGCCTGTCCATCCTGAGAAGGCTGCAGCCTCATTGCCACCGGAGATGTTGCCAGTCACATAGCAGTTGGTCATGAGGAAGCGGCATGCACTACCGTCGCTACAACCAATGATACCTGCAACATTCTGTGCGCTACCCGTAACGATACCCTCGTTACCCAGGTTGGTGAGTGTGGCTGTACCGCCGCCTGTACTACCTCCGACGAGGCCAACATATCCCTTACCTGCGATATAGCAGTCACTACCGAGTATCAAGTTGCGTATCTCTACGCCTCCGCTTACAGCTCCGAAGAGACCTACGAACATATTGTCGGGCTTGCTGATGTTAAGACCGCTGATGCAATGCAATCCACCGTCAAAGGTTCCTGTGTAAGGATTCTGCTGTGTACCAATGGGCTCTACGGTCAGGCCTGAAAGATCGATATCGGCAGTCAGACGCCCCTTGAGTTTGGGATTGTTGTTGGCTACCATGCGGGTGAACCATACGTATTGTCCTGCTGTGGCCAGCGGCAGGAAGCCCTCCTCATCAGGTTCCACCAGATGTGTGTTGAGGGTTCCGCATACGGAGCACACGCCATCCTCTCCAAACTGGTGGTCAGGAATGCTTGAACCGCTATCCTCGTTGCTATAGGTAATGTCGCCCATGGGTGTACCATCGCAACGCATCTCACCATTGGCATACACTTGCTTATAGGTGGTAAAAGGCATGGGATAGGGATTGGTACCAAGGGTCTGAGTCCAGGTAATATTCTTCTGATCACCATTGAGCATGAAGCAAAGAGCTCCGTTGCTCACCATCTCGGCAGTCACCTGAGTGCCCATAGGTTCGCTTGAAGAAGCCACATTATTCAGATAATAGCTATTGAAAATCTGCACGTTCTGGGGACAACGTGCCCATACGTTAAGATCACTTTCCTGCAAATCCACAGAACCCACCTGCACGCAGTTGTTCAGAATGGTCCTGGCACCTGCCCAACCAACATAGCCAGCGCAGTTGGTGGTTGTCTCACTCTTGATAGAACCTGCAAATACACAGTTCTCGATGGAAACTCCCGAAGCATTGATACCCACGATACCTCCGTGTGTACCATCACCAGAGATAGTGGGCAGGATATCCACTAAAGAACAACAGTTACGTATGGTGGCTCCGAATGTTCTGCCTGCAATACCTCCAGCATACTTGTCGGTCGTGGCAATGGTACCCTTCACAATCAGGTTCTCAACAGTACCATAGAGCATCTCGAACAGCGCTGCATAGCAGCCATTGACATTATAGTTGACGGTGATGGAATGTCCGGCTCCGTTGAATGTACCCTGGAAATTAGCGATACGCTTGTTGTAGGCCGTAAAGTCGATATCGGCTGTCTGTTCTGCGCTGATGCCGAAATGCAGGTCCTTGTTTACACGATCCATGAATGCACTCAGTTCCTCTGCAGTACCAATCTTCACCACTTCCGTACGGTCATACTCGGGAGGAGTGGTGATGCGGATGTTGCGAATCCTGATGGTAGCAGCTTTGTTACCCAAGTCAAAACGGAAAAAATCACCCTTGCTACCCCATCCAAACTTCTCTCTGGAACTGGTGATGTCCAAATAGGCAACACGCCATTCCCCTTCATCGGTCTGAGCTATACCGCCTTCGAAAGACTGCTCGCGTCCTCCTGCGATGGGAGAGAAAAAGAACTCCACCAAATCGGGGATACTTGTGTCACTCTGGTATTCCATCATGACAAAGGTCTCGTTATCCTCCAAATCACGAGGGAGAGGTGTCAATTGGAAGAAAGGATCACCACCCTGGGAGACAATAGTCATAGTTCCATCCTCCTCCTCGGTAATGGTCACTGAATTGTCCGACCCTGGATTATGCTTCAGAATAATATCCTCAGCCAATGCATTTAGCGACATGGTAAGCATAGCCACAAAGGCTGCGACATATCGCATCCAAATAGATTTGTTTCGTTTCATTGAATTTTAGTTGTTAGTTAATAAAACACTTTATTGTTATTTGTCTTTAATTCGTTAGTCTTTTGTTGGAAGATTCTACTCTGCAAAACTACCTTTAATTTTTCAATTATGCAAGCATAATAAGTATAAAATTTATAATTCTCCCTCTTATCTATAAAACGATTCATTACTTGTTCTGTTTCAATTATTACACATCCGATATACTTCATGTTAAGATATTGTTCGTATGCAAACAACAAATAATATACGTGACTTTGCCATGTCTTTACCAGAATCTGATGTGAGATAAGAATTAAGTCCTATGCAAATATATGTTCAAGAAGTTATCCCAAATACCCTGTTGCTCATGGCGTGTGTGGCCAGGTGTGCAAGAGCCATCAATCCGACGGACCTTTCACACCTGTCAATCTGAATGCCGAAAAGAACCGATGCCAAGAAGGAGCACTAACGCAGAACTTCCGAAGAACCACCTTTTTCCCCAAAAGGCTTGTGTAACAGGAAGTGTTTTATTATTTTTGCACACTGAATACATATTCCTTTGACATTATAACGCAGCGATGAGCCCTACAAGACTGAACACCCTGCTTCAGCAGACTATTTCCGAATTGAGCGAGAACTGTCCGCTGCATGGATTATCCCTTGAGCATAGAGATGGTGACCCCCTGCCCAGCCAGAAGGATTTGGCCGAGGTGGTCCACTTATGCCGCTCTATCTTTTTTCCCGGTTATTTTGGGGCACCAGCCACAAGCACCCACATGCAGACTTACCACCTGGGTGTGAGCATGGAACGGCTACATGCCTTGCTCACGGAACAGATATTGGCAGGACTCTGTTCCTGCTCCACTGAGGACGACGCACCTGATGAACAAACCAGTAATCTGCATCACAACGAGATGATTTGCGAACGAAGGGCACGTGCCGAGCAGATTGCCGTAAAATTCATCCAAAAACTACCTGCTCTGAGAGATATACTTGCCACGGACGTGGAAGCAGCCTATAACGGTGACCCTGCAGCTGATTCCTATGGCGAGATTATCAGCTGCTATCCTGTGATACGGGCTCTGACAAATTATCGCGTGGCACACGAACTGCTCTTGCTGGACGTTCCCCTGATACCCAGAATCATCACTGAGATGGCTCACGGAGAGACAGGCATTGACATCCATCCTGCTGCCACCATCGGACATCATTTTACCATCGATCACGGAACAGGAGTCGTGATAGGCGCCACATGCATCATAGGCAACTACGTGAAGCTCTATCAGGGCGTTACCTTAGGTGCCAAAAGTTTTCCCCTGGACGAACAGGGAAATCCCATCAAGGGTATCCCCCGCCATCCTATCCTGGAGGATAATGTCATCGTCTATAGCAATGCCACGGTACTGGGACGCATCACCATCGCGGCAGGTACCATCATCGGTGGCAACCTGTGGGTAACCGAGAGTACAAAACCAGGTGACCGTATAGTACAGGCAAAGCGTAGGAAAAATAGTACAAAGGATTGCATCGTAAGACCCGAGGACCTGGGAGGGCTATAACATTGGACCACATCAGAAATCAGTATATATACTATCAAAAATATCATAAGAAGACTCATGGAATTTGAAATGATAGCCAAGACCTTCCAGGGACTGGAGGGAGTTCTTGCAGAAGAATTGATTGCCCTAGGGGCAAACAATATAGAGAAAGGGCGCCGAATGGTATCCTTTACAGGCGACAAAGAGATGCTATACAGGGCCAATTTCTCCTTACGTACTGCCGTTCGTATCCTGAAACCCATCAAACATTTCCGCGCCAAGACCGCCGATGAAGTATACGAAGCCGTGAAGCAGATTGACTGGAACCAGTATCTGAACGTGGATACTACCTTTGCCGTAGATAGCGTCGTGTACAGCAACGAGTTCCGTCACAGCAAGTTCGTGGCCTACAAGGTGAAGGACGCCATCGTCGACCAGTTCCGTGAAAAGACAGGAGAGCGCCCCAATATACGCATCACCAACCCTGACATACACCTCCACATCCACGTGGCAGAATATGATTGCACGCTCTCCCTGGATTCCTCGGGCGAGAGTCTGCACAAGCGTGGCTGGAGGCAATCCTCCGTGGAGGCTCCCATCAACGAGGTTCTGGCTGCCGGCATCATTCTGCAGACGGGATGGAAAGGCGAATGTGACCTAGTGGATCCCATGTGTGGAAGTGGCACATTCCTGATAGAAGCCGCCATGATTGCCTCGGGAATTGCTCCCGGAGTATATAGTCGTGAGTATGCTTTTGAGAAATGGCCCGACTTCGACAAGGAACTCTTCAACACCATCTACGAAGATGACTCGAACGAGAAGCCTTTTGAACATCACATTTACGGATATGACATCAATCACAAGGCCATCGCCGTGGCCACCGAGAACGTGCGTGCGGCTGGTCTTTCCAAATACATCACTCTGCAACAGCAGGATATCAAAGACTTCACAAAGCCCGAGCAAAAGTGTATCATGGTGACCAATCCTCCCTATGGCGAACGAATTTCCGCCCCCGACCTATTGGGATTGTACAAGACCATAGGCGAACGCCTGAAGCATCAGTTTACAGATAATGACGCATGGGTGCTCAGTTATCGTGAAGAATGCTTTGACCAGATAGGCCTGAAGCCTTCCCTGCGTACGCCCTTATATAACGGTTCCCTGGAATGCGAACTACGCAAGTATCAAATATTCAGTGGAAAACTAAATGATTTGAAGGCAAAAGGCGGAGATATCAAGAACGAAGAGGAACGCAGGCTGATGGCTCAGAAACGTCGTTTCAAGCAAAATCGTGACTTCCGCGAACGACTGGAGGATAATCCCGAGGAGCGCATGCGTCGGCCTGAGCGCAAGCTTTACGGACGAGACGAACGCCGCGAGGGTGGCCGCAGATTCCAAGATCGTGACGAACGCCGTTCGCCCAGAGAATTCCGCAAAGAGGAGAGGAGAGATGACCGCAAATCACGCTCCTTCAGTCGTGATGGATTCCGCAAGGGAGGTGATGATCGTCGTAGGTCCTTTGGCCGAGGAGAAAGCAGAGAGGGATGGAACAGAAAAGCTCGTAAAAGATATGGTCATGATGAGGATTAAAAAACTCAGCACACTCATAGCCTTGGTAGTGCTGACAGTCAATTACGGAATGGCACAGAAACTATTCACTCTGGAGGAACTCAACTTTGGGGGACATAACGCCAGACAATTTGTACCCCAACACTTCTATTACATGTGGTGGGGAGACTGCTTGGTGGATGCCAACAATCCTGAGTACAATATCCTGAACCCTGCCACAGGCAAGCCAACCAAATACGACCCATTGGCCGAGAGCGACGTCTATTCGGCTTATGGCTGGGATGAAGGTGACGGCAAGCATAAGGTACGCCGCATGGGTATACCTTATACCAAGGAGCCACTCCTGCTCACCCAGGCCGACGGACAACGTGCCCTGGTGGACTTTTCGGACTGGAAGGTGACATGGAGCCAGAGCATGGAAGGTTCGCTGGAGTGGAACAAGGAGTCACGTGCCGATGCTTTTCTACGTGATGAAAACCTGTGGGTACGGTATGCTGACGGACAAGAGTTGCAGATATCCCAGGATGGTTCTAGGGAGATTGTCTATGGACGAAGTGTCCATCGTGATGAGTTTGGCATTACCAAAGGCACCTTCTGGAGCAAGGACGGACAAAAGTTGGCTTTCTACCGCATGGATCAAAGCATGGTGGCCGATTATCCCCAAGTCAACACGTTCACACGGGAGGCACAGATGGAACCCGACAAATATCCCATGGCAGGCATGACCTCCCATCAGGTACAGGTGGGCATCTACGACCTGCAGGCACACAAGACCATCTATCTGGCTACAGGCAATCCCGAGAATCGCTATTTCACCAATATCGCCTGGGCACCTGATGGCAAGACCATCTATCTGTATGAACTCAACCGAGACCAGAATCATTGTACCCTCGACGCATATGACGCCGTGACAGGCAAAAAATTGCGCACACTTTCGACCGAAGTCTCCGACAAATACGTTGAGCCCTTGCACCCCATCACCTTCCTGCCCTGGGACAACAACCAGTTTGTCTATTGGAGTTGGCGTGACGGATACACCCATCTATATCTGATGGACGTGGAAGGACGCGAACTGGGCCAACTCACCAAAGGCCCCTGGGTGGTGACCGAACTGGTGGGTTTCTGTCCTGCCACACGCAGCATCATCATCACAAGCAAGGAAGCCGGTCATCTGCAGAAAAACATCTATCGGGTGGACGTAAAGACAGGCAAGCGTACGCTCCTTGACAATGGTCAGGGCGTACACCAGGCCCACCTTTCGTCCAGCGGACGTTATGTGCTGGATACTTGGCAGGAACCCAACGTACCACGTTGTTGTGCCGTCATCGACACCAAGACAGGACGACGTGTAATGCTGGGTACGGCACCCGATCCCTGGAAGGGATGGTATCAACCCATCTTCGAACAAGGAACGGTCAAGGCTGCAGATGGTACCACAGACCTGTATTGGCGCATGGTGAAGCCTGCCGACTTCAATCCTGCCAAAAAGTACCCTACAATCGTGTATGTGTATGGAGGCCCCCATGCCCATAATGTGGAAGCATCCTGGCACTGGGCTTCCCGCTCATGGGAAACCTATATGGCGCAAAAAGGATACATCGTGTTCATCCTGGACAACCGGGGAAGCGAGAATCGGGGAAGGGACTTTGAACAAGCCACCTTCCGCCGTCTGGGACAAGAGGAGATGAAGGATCAGATCTGCGGAGTGAATTATCTGAAATCACTCCCCTATGTGGACGCCGAACGCCTGGGAGTACACGGATGGAGCTTCGGAGGATACATGACCATCTCCTTAATGACCAACTATCCTGATGTGTTCAAGGTGGGTGTAGCAGGAGGTCCGGTCATCGACTGGAAATGGTACGAAGTGATGTATGGCGAGCGATATATGGACACGCCCGAGGCCAATCCCGAGGGATACGAACAGACCAGTCTGATAGGAAAAGCAGCCAACCTCAAGGGGAAGCTGCAGATTATCATTGGTATGAACGATCCCACGGTGGTGCCTCAGCATGCCCTACAATTCCTCAACGCCTGTGCCGAGACAGGTACACAGCCCGACTTCTTTGCCTATCCTGGCGAAGGGCACAATATGGCCGGACACAAGAGCGTGCATCTGCACGAACGTATCACACAATATTTTGAGGATTATCTGAAATAAGTATACATTATATATATATATACATACACACATAGTATGAACATACTTTTGTTGGGAAGCGGAGGGCGTGAGCACGCCTTAGCATGGAAAATTGCACAAAGCGAGCGATGTGAACAGTTGTACGTAGCACCTGGCAACGCAGGTACTGCCAGCGTAGGAACCAATGTGCCGCTGGCAGCTGACGATTTCGAGGGCATTGGGGCCTTCTGCCTGCAGAATCACATTGACATGGTGGTGGTGGGTCCCGAGGATCCTCTGGTAAAGGGAATCTACGATTATTTCAAGGCTGATAACAGACTCTCCGACATCTCCGTAATCGGTCCCAGCAAACAAGGTGCCGTGCTTGAGGGGAGCAAGGATTTTGCCAAGAGATTCATGCAACGTCATGGTATTCCCACAGCAGCCTATGCCACCTTTGACGGTAACAGCCTCGAGGCTGGCCTTAGATTCCTAGAGACACTCCAGCCTCCCTATGTGCTCAAGGCCGATGGTCTGTGTGCCGGAAAAGGTGTGTTAATATTACCCACGCTCGAGGAAGCGCAGAGAGAACTTCGCGAAATGCTGGGCGGCATGTTTGGCAACGCCAGTAGCCGTGTGGTAATCGAGGAATTTCTGAGTGGCATAGAGTGTAGCGTGTTTGTACTCACCGATGGGAAAGACTATGTGGTCCTGCCCGAAGCAAAGGACTACAAGCGCATAGGAGAGGGCGACACAGGCCTCAACACAGGCGGTATGGGGAGTGTGAGTCCCGTCCCCTTTGCCGACAGAGAATGGATGACCAAAGTGGAGGAGCGTATCATCCGACCCACTGTGAACGGACTGGCCGAGGAGGGAATCGACTACAAAGGTTTCATCTTTTTCGGACTCATCAACGTAAAGGGCAATCCGATGGTGATTGAATACAACGTGCGCATGGGTGATCCCGAGACCGAAACCGTAATGCTAAGACTGAAGTCAGACCTTGTCGACCTGTTTCAGGGTGTTGCCACTCAGTCGCTTGTCAACAGAAAGGTGGAATTTGACCCCCGGGCTGCTGTGTGTGTGATGCTGGTGAGCGGAGGCTATCCCGGACATTACGGAAAAGGCTACCCCATCACTGGCATCGAGGACGTCCAGGGAAGCGTGGTCTTCCATGCCGGCACCAAGTTCCATGAAGGCCAGGTAGTGACCAATGGCGGTCGTGTGATAGCCGTGAGCAGTTACGGAAGCGACCGTAAAGAAGCCCTGACAAAGAGTTTCACCGAGGCCGAGAAGATACAGTTCGACAAGAAATATTTCCGTAAGGACATCGGTGCCGACCTATGACGAGCAATCGCTGGTGGCAGAACCGGATAGCCGAAAGCCGCCTGACGCTTCCCGTCAGCGTGGTTCTTTTCCTGGCCATACGCTATTGGCCTTCATCAGAGGTTGACTTTGGCGCAAACAGCCAGGCTCTCTGGTGCATTCTCACAGCCGCTATCATGCTACAGGTCAATGTGGAGTTTCAGTTGCTGCGAGTCCGCTCCCATCTGCCCGAAAGCTTGTGCCTGCTTCTTTCTGCCATCCTGCCCTGTCCCGATGGTATAATCGCACCCATGATAAGCGCGTTGTGCCTGATGGCCAGCATGGGATTGCTCATGGGCTGCTATCAGAATCGCGACTCCGTCATGCACATCTTTCACAGTTTCTTCTTCCTGGGTGTAGGCAGCCTCTTCACACCATTCATGCTCATGATGGCCTTGCTTTTCTACATCAGCCTTGCCCTTCTGATGCGCGCTTTCTCGTGGAGAGGATTCTGGGCCGGCATGGTGGGCTTCATCACTCCCTATTGGTGCTGGCTGATGTGGGAAGTGTGTCTGGGCAACAAGACACGCATGCTCACTCACCTGTCCACCCTGTGGCAAGACATGACTGCTGACGAGAGCATGCTGCAACTCCCCCACGCCAGTCTGCTACCTATGTGGTTACTGCTGCTCTTCCTCAGCCTGGTAGGCATCATCCATTACATGAGAAAGAGATACGAGGATAAGATACGCACACGCATGATGCTCTACGTATTTGTCCACGTCACAGTACTTCTTCACGTAGCATTCCTGCTCTTTCCTGCCCAGCGCCCTCAACTGCTTGCCATGCTGTCGGTATCCGTAAGTCCGCTGGTGGCTCACTACTGGGCCACGACAGGCGGTCGCGTGGGACAAGTGGTGCTGTTGGCCTCTCTTTTAGGATGGGGGGCGACGCTTCTACAGGCAGGGGGATATGAATGAAGCCTATTAAAGATAATTAGCAAGCCCAATACACTTTCATCGTAGCAAATTGTTGTATCTTTGCCACGCAACTTCAAGATAAGGCAGAATATACAGATATTATATTATGAAGAATTTCAAGACGGTGGATACCGTAATGGGGTGGGTGGCATTTGCCATAGCTGCATTCACTTATTGTAGCACAATAGAACCCACCGCCAGTTTCTGGGACTGTCCGGAGTTTATCACCACAGGATACAAATTGGAGGTAGGTCATCCCCCTGGGGCGCCCTTCTTCATGCTCACGGCCAATCTCTTCACACAGTTTGTGAGCGACCCTTCCCTGGTGGCCAAGATGGTGAACATCATGAGTGCCCTTTTCAGCGCGGCCTGCATCATGTTCCTTTTCTGGAGCATCAGTCATCTGGTACGTAAGTTGGTGGGACAGAATGGTCAGGTAAGCACCCTGGCCCAAGCCATCACGGTGGAAGCAAGCGCCATGACAGGCGCCCTTGTATATACCTTTTCCGATACATTCTGGTTTAGTGCCGTCGAGGGTGAAGTGTATGCATACAGCAGCCTCTTCACGGCAGTTGTCTTCTGGTTAATGCTCAAGTGGGAGAATCATGCCGACGAGCCCCATTCCGACCGCTGGCTTATCCTGATAGCTTATCTGACAGGCCTCAGTATCGGAGTGCACTTGCTGAACCTGCTCTGCTTGCCTGCCCTGGTGCTCGTGTTCTATTACAAGAAGTGCAAGCAGGCCACCATGAAAGGTGCTTCGCTGGCCCTGCTGGGCAGTTTCGCTCTGGTAGCCGCCGTGCTGTATGGTATCGTGCCTGGCATCGTGAAGGTGGGCGGATGGTTTGAGTTGCTCTTCGTCAATCATCTCAACTGTCCCTTCAACACAGGTCTGATTATCTACATCTGCCTGTTGGTGGCTGCCGTCCTCTGGGCCCTGTATGAGTCCACCAAGCAGCAGAGTCGCATGCGTATGAACGTATCGTTCCTGCTAAGCGTAGGCATGCTGGGCATACCCTTCTATGGACATGGATGGACGAGCGGCATGATAGGTGTCGTGGTGCTACTGGTATGCTATCTCCTGCTCCGCTGGCGCAAGAAGCTGGTGTATGTCATCTCGGCACGCCTGATGAATACCAGTCTGCTCTGCATGCTCATGATTATGATCGGCTACAGTTCCTATGCCGTGATTGTCATTCGCAGTTCGGCCAATACCCCCATGGACCAGAACTCTCCAGAGGATATCTTCACCCTGGGCACCTATCTGGGCCGTGAGCAGTATGGTGACCGGCCTTTGCTCTACGGACAGGCCTACACCAGCCAGGTTCAGTTACGTGTGGATGGCAACTACTGTGTACCCGTGAGCAAGCAGGGGGCTCCTGTGTATCAGCGCAAGGAGAAGGCCAGTCCCGATGAACCCGACCGCTACGAGATACAGCGTTATGACGTCTCCTATGTATACCAGCAGAATATGCTCTTCCCGCGTATGTATAGCGAGACACACTCCAATGCTTATGAGAGCTGGATGGGTGGCGTGAAGGGTACCGTGAAATCATACGAGCGCTGTGGAGACATGATTCAGGTGAAGACCCCAACCATGCTCGAGAACCTGCGTTTCTTCCTGAGCTATCAGGTCAACTTCATGTACTGGCGCTATTTCATGTGGAACTTCGCAGGCCGACAGAACGACCTGCAGGGCAACGGAGAGTGGGAGCACGGCAACTGGATTACAGGCATTCCCTTCCTGGACAACCTTCGTTTGGGTGACCAAAGCAAGCTGCCCTCCGAACTTCGTGCCAACAAGGGGCACAACGTCTTCTATTGTCTGCCTCTGATATTGGGACTCATGGGACTCCTGTGGCAACTCTTCCGCAACGACGAGCAGAACAACCGCGAGGGCGAGAAGCAGTTTGGCATCGTATTCTTCCTGTTCTTCATGACCGGCCTCGCCATCGTCGTCTACCTCAACCAGACACCCATGCAGCCTCGTGAACGCGACTATGCCTACGCAGGCTCCTTCTACGCTTTTGCCATCTGGACCGGACTGGGAGTGGCTGCCGTGGCAGAGTGGCTCCGCCGGCTGCTCAGGCATGACGTTGCCTGTGCCATACTGAGTTGCCTGTGCCTGCTGGTACCCATACAGATGGCCAGCCAGACGTGGGACGACCATGACAGAAGCGGGCGCTATACCTGCCGCGACTTCGGCATGAACTATCTGAACTCACTCGACCAGACCCGGGCTCCCATCATCTTCACCAACGGCGACAACGACACCTTCCCCTTGTGGTACTGCCAGGAGACTGAAGGCATACGTACAGATGCACGTGTGTGCAACCTGTCCTATCTGCAGACCGACTGGTACATCGACCAGATGAAGCGTCCCGCATACGACAGCCCTGCCGTACCCATCCATTGGAGCAGACTGGAATACGTGGCAGGTACGCGTGAGGGAACAAGTGTGCGGCCCGGCACACTCGAGCAGGTCATCGAATATTACAAGGACCAGCCCGAGACCCTCAAGGAGATGGTGGGCGACAACCCCTACGAACTCAAGAACATCATAGAGCATTGGGTACTCAATCCCAATCCCGACCTACGCATCATCCCCACCGACTCTATCGTCATCACCATCGACAAGGAGGCAGTCAAGCGTAGCGGAATGATGATTGCCGGCGACAGCATCCCCGACGTGATGCACCTCAGCCTCAAGGGAAAGAGAGCCGTGTACAAGAGCGAGATGATGATGTATGAGATGCTTGCACAATGCAACTGGGAACGCCCGCTCTATGTGGCCATCACCGTAGGTAAGGACAACTACGGCAACCTGGGCGACTACTTCGTGCGCGAAGGACTGGCTGACCGCATCACCCCATTCAACACCAAGAATAGCGGACGCAACGTGGATACCGAGAAGATGTACGACAACATGATGAACCGCTTCCGCTATGGCGGCCTCGACAACCCCGACTTCTATCTTGACGAGACCGTTTCACGCATGAGCTACACACACCGCCGCATGTTTGCACAACTGGCCACCCAGCTCATAAGTGAAGGCAAGAAGGACAAGGCCCAGAATCTGGTGAAGCGTGCCGAGCAGGTACTGCCTGCCACCACTCTGCCCCACACCTTTGCCGGAGGATCACTTGACCTGGCACGCGTGTGGAACCAACTGGGCGAGAAGAAGCAGGCCGAAGCCATCGCACTGCCTGTGGCCAATACCGCCTGCGAATATATGGACTGGTATCTGAGCATGCCCGACCACATGCTGGAACGGCAGGAGCAGGAGTGCATGTACTACCTCTATCAGCTGCATCGCGCCTCAGAGGTGCTCAAGGAGGCATCCAGTTCCCAAGCAGCGGAGATGATGCAGAAGCTTGATTCCTACAACAGAATTCTGCAGAGCCGCATCTACGGCACTCAGGACATGTATCGCCAGACGGGCAGCGACGCCAACTCCATGATGGTAATCAATCCCGGGGAAACAGAGGCCGAAAGCGAATGATCATCGAGCAACCTGCCGTATTCCTGCGGTGGATCTACCCCCACGCCCTATGGCGGATGGACAAGCGGGAGAAGGCCGTCTATCTCACCTTTGATGACGGTCCCATCCCCGAGGCCACGCCCTTCATCCTCGACACACTCGAGCGGTACGGAGCCAAGGCAACCTTCTTCATGGTGGGCGAGAACGCACGCAAGTACCCCCATCTGCTGGCCGAGGTAAGGGCACGGGGACATCGGGTGGGCAACCATACCAACAATCATATCAGCGGATTCCGATGGTGGAGCTGGCATTATCTGGCCAATGTGGTAGAGGCCAACCGGGTGCTCAAGACCGACCTCTTCCGCCCACCCCACGGATGGATGAAGGTGATGCAATACCGCGTGCTGCGACACTGCGGATTCCGTGTGGTAATGTGGGACGTGGTCACGCGTGACTACAGCCGCAGGCTCACAGCCGAGGATGTCCTGCACAACGTGCGGCGGTACACCCGACCGGGCAGCATCATCACCTTCCACGATTCGCTCAAGAGCATCGACAAGCTCAAGCACGCTCTCCCCGAGGCCCTGCAGTGGCTCATCCAGGAAGGATATGAATTCAAGGTGTTTGACTGAAAAGGAAATAAAAGCCCAGGCTCAGCGCCTGGGCTTTGTTGCATGCGGAGTGGCAAAGGCCGCACCCGTGGAGCCCCTGCATGCCCGACATTACCTGCAACGGATACAACTGGGGCACTTTGCCGGCATGGACTACATGACACACCATGTGGACATGAGGCTCGACCCCTCACTGCTGCACCCGGGCCTGCACACCATCGTGAGCGTGGCCCTCAACTACATGCCTGCCTCACAACAGCCGGCCATCTGCCTCTACGCCCAAGGCCAGGACTACCACGAGGTGATGCGGGAGCGCATGCACCTGCTCATGGAGAGCCTGGGAGCGCACGGCCGGTGCTTCGTGGATACGGCCCCGGTGATGGAGCGCTATTGGGCCTGGCGCAGCGGAGTGGGACACTTCTGCCGCAACGGACTGATCTCCGTGCCAGGCTATGGTCCCACGGTCTTCCTCGGCGAACTCTTCCTGGAGGAGGAGGCCGACCGTTACGATGCCCCTCTCCCTTCCCCCCACCCATTCTGCCAGGGTTGGCAAGACCTGTGTCCAGCCCTCACTCCCGAAGGTCTTGATGCGCGGCTGTGCCTCAACTACTGGACGATAGAGCACCGTGGAGACCTGCCCGATGACATCCGTCTGAGCCGATGCTTCTATGGCTGTGACCGATGCATGCGAGCCTGCGAGGAGTTCCGCGAGACACGCCCCTGCAGTCTGTCCGCCCTACAGCCGTCCCCTGCCCTCATGGAGATGAGGGAGCAGGACTGGCGCACACTCACACCCGAGCGCTTCCGCTCCCTCTTCCGCCATTCCGCAGTCAAGAGGGCCAAGTACGAAGGACTCATGCGCAACATATCCCGATGGACACCCCGGCAGGAAAGCGAGGGAGGCCGGGAGTAATAAGGATTTTTTTAAGAAGGAGACCAACAGCCGCCCCCTCGTGTCTGCTGTCCGGAACACCATATCTCTGTTACTGACGGGAGCCGGGATTCGCTCCGAAGGGCCATGAATGAAACACCTCCGAATCTCCCATAGAACTAACTGAATCACACTCCGTTAAGTCCTCAGCACAGATGTTTGTGGAACACCTTGACATCCCATGCAAGGGGTACGGCGACACCCCTTGTTAGGGGTACGATGATGACCCTTGTTAGGGGTATGAAGGAACCCCTTGTTAGGGGTGTGGTGACCACCCTTGTTAGGGGTATGACAACGACCCTTGTCAGGGGTCGGGGAACGCCCCTCAGAAGCAGGGAAGAGCAAACTTCAAGGTATTGGATTTGTTGACATCTTTTATCTGCCTATACAGACATAGGCTGCGAACAGGTTGGAGACAGCGAGACGAGAGGCAGCCCCCTTACATGCCGACCGGAACCGTCCCCCAAGGGGGCTGGGGGCATCCTGCGGAACATAGCGGATTCCGGGGGCTTCGACCCTGTCATCCCATGCGCTACAGGCGATGGCGACATCCGTCAGGTATGCTGGCGCCTGTAGGCAAGCGGTGACATGCCCACCCGCCTGTGGAACATGCGGGTAAAGTGGTTGGGGTAGGCAAATCCCAGCTCCTCTGCTATCTCCCCCACACTCATCTGCGTGCCAGCCAGCAGGGACTGGGCAGCCGCCACAATCTTCCCCTGGATGTAGTCCTGAGCCGTGACATGCAGTTCGCGACGGACAAGCTCCCCGAAATAATTGGCCGAGAGATGGAACTGCCCGGCACACCATGCCACCGTGGGCTGGCCATGCTGGGCAGGCATCCCGCTCGACAGATAGTTCTCCACCATTTCGTCCAGCCTGCCGGCCAGGCCACCTCCGTCGCTCTTCTGCTCATGGAACTGCCTCTCGAAGAACCTCTTGCAATAGCTCAGGAGGTGTCCGATGCCAAGGCGGAGCATGTGGGTGGACAAGTAGTCGGGAGGGGTGTGGAGCTCGGTCTGTATATTGGCAAAGCAATTGAGCAGGACACCGCGCTCCGTCTCAGAAAGCTCCAGCGCCTCGAACACGTCGGAACTGAAGAATCCGAACATATGGAAGTCACGCCCCAGACCGCTCTTCTCGAGCAGCTCCGGACGGAAGGCCAGCATGCGGCCACGGGGCCTGGTACTGTAATCGAGGTTCATCGAGACCACCTGCCCCGGTCTCAGGGAGAACACTGTCCCCGCCTGGTAACGCATGGTCTTGCCACCCTTCACCAGCTCGCCAAAATTCTCGTCCATCAGCACGATACAGTACATATCAAAGTCCATGGGCAGAAACAATGCAAGGTCGGCCTGCGAAAGGTCCCCCACGGCCACCAGGGGATGAGTGGTGGACTGGCGGAAGAAAGCGTTAAACTCATCGATGCTGTGTATTACCTTGTGCATAGGATAAACATTAAGACATAACAGAACAGAAGTGCCGCAGTTGCAGACCCCAGGGCATGCATGACCGGCAGGAACAAAATTAGAACTATTGATGCAGAAAACCAAGATAATGGTATTGAAAAATGGTATAACGGTCGGGATGCAGTAATATTGGTATTTAGTTCCGTAAATATGTTCATCACTAAGCAAGCCATAAGCCATAATTTTGCGATACCGACCCCAGCGGGGGAAAACCTACGACACAAAAAACAAAAACCAACAAACATATCATTATGGCAGTAAAGTTTTATAAGAGTGAGAATCAAGTGCCCTTGGAGATGCACAAGGTGAGAGTGGTGCAGAAGTTGAACCTGCTCCCTCCGGAAGAACGGTTGCGCAAGATACAGGAAGCAGGCAACAACACCTTCCTGCTGCAGAACCGCGACATATACATGGATATGCTGACCGACTCGGGCGTGAACGCCATGTCGGACCGCCAGACCGCGGCCATGCACATAGCCGATGACTCATACGCAGGCTCCGAGAGCTTCAACAGGCTGAAAGCCGCCGTAAAGGAAGTGTTCGGAGTAGACAACGTGCTGCCCACCCATCAGGGACGTGCCGCCGAGAACATCCTTGCCTGCCGATACATCACCCCCGGCAAGAAGGCACTCATGAATTTCCACTTCACCACCACCAAGGCACACATCACACGCCTGGGGGGCGAGGTACTGGAACTGGTGGACAAGAAGGGACTCGAGCCCATCAATGACGAGCCCTTCAAGGGAGACTTCGACCTGAAGCTCCTGGAAGACACCATCAGGGAAATCGGGCCGGAGAACGTAGGCTTCGTGCGCATCGAAGCAGGCACCAACCTCATCGGCGGACAGCCGGTATCCCTGGAGAACATGTGCGCCGTGGCCGACATCTGCCACCGCTACCAGATACCCAGCGTGCTGGATGCCTCACTCCTGCAGGACAATATCTATTTCATGAAGATGCGCGAGGCCCAATGCAAGTACATGCAGCCTAAGGAGATCTATCATCTGCTGGCCGACAAGATGGACATCATCTACTTCTCGGCACGCAAACTGGGATTTGCACGCGGAGGAGCCATCCTGTCACACAACACGGACATCATCAAGAGCATGATGGAATACATCCCCCTCTACGAAGGCTTCCTCACCTACGGAGGTATCGACGTGCGCAGCATAGAGGCTATGGCAGAGGGACTCTACGAATCCCTCGACATGGAATACCTGGCCCACGGACCGGAGTTCATAGCATATCTCATCAAGGAACTCGACGACTACGGAGTGCCTGTCATCAAGCCTGCGGGCGGACTGGGTGCCCACCTCAACTGCTCGGCCTTCGTGCCCGACATGCCACACAACCAGTACCCCGCGGGAGCCGTATGTGCCGCACTCTATATCGCAGGAGGCATACGCCCCATGGAACGTGGTACCCTGAGCGAACAGCGTGAGCCCGATGGTACGGAGCGCTATGCCGAACTGGAACTGGCGCGTCTGGCTGTACCGCGTCGCGTATTCACCCTGTCGCAGATCAAGTATGTGGCCGACCGCGTGAAGTGGCTCTGGGACAACAGGAACCTCATAGGCGGACTGGAATGGGTGGAAGAGCCTGCCGTCCTGCGCTTCTTCTTCGGACGCCTCAAGGAAATAGGACATTGGCAGGAGGATCTCGTGGCAAAGTTCCAGGCAGACTTCGGAGACAGCCTATAAAACAAGCATCTATATCAACAGGAGAGGGGTCGGACAACAATATCCGGCCCTTTTTCGTCATAAAGAAGGAGGAGACACCAGGCAACTTCCCGGCATGCGACTGCCACGGAGGGCAGGGCCGCTCATGGGAGAGGATGCAGGGGTGCGTTTGCCCTTGAGCGATAAGCCGATGGCGAAAGTCCTGTCTGTCTGTTGAAGAATATGCAGAAGGTTGCTTGGGAAGAGAAGCCCAGACGCTGGGAGATTTCCTGCACGGTGAGATGGGACGAGAGGAGCAAGGCTGAGGCCTTCTCTGTAAGGCAACTGTCAAGTATCTGTTTGGGAGAACGGTCGGCCACGCGGGCCGTAACCATCGACAGATAACGATGGCTTACAGCCATGAGACGGGCATATTCGTCCACACGATGTATCGTGGTATGATGGGCCGCGATGAGCGACATGTACTGATTGTAGATGTCGGCAGGACGCATGGCATGTGTGCTATCCCCGACGGCATACACCACACGGTTGTGCATGTAGGCATGTGCTGCCGATACCGCCTCTGACACACTGTCCCCAAAAGCCATTCGTGTGGCTATGGCCGAGGAAAGGGCGCTGCTCACACCATGCCTCTGCCATCCTTCCATATTTGCCGAGGAGAAGAAATGCCCCTCGTCGCCTGTCAACAGGTAAGCCGTCAGACGGTCCTGAGAGAGTCTGCCGCCACGCAACAGCACAGACCGTGCACCTGTAGATGCCAGCAGACGGGCAGCCCGCTCCATGTCATAGTCTGTACGTATGCGCATCCCCAGTATGCTCTCGGCCTCAGCCACACGTAGTTGCAGCAAGGCGGCGTAGGGGAAGAGGGTACTCTCCCACATCCTCACCACGTCAGGCTCCACCAGGGACCTCCCCGATGAGGCTGTCAGTCCTGGGGCCATTACCACCCGTGTATGGTCCTGCAGTTCGCGGGCCACGGCTGCCAGCGTATCGGTATGGCGCAACAGCCCCACCTTCACGGCACGCGGATGCCGCTCGCTCAAAATGGCTCTCACCTGACCTGCCACCATGTGTGCGGGCAGGTCGTGAACGCCACTGATTCCATGTCGGTCCTGCACGGTAACCGATGTGATGGCCGTGAGCGCATAGCCACCCAAAGCCGTGATGGTACGTGTATCGGCCTGTATTCCTGCACGGGCAGTGCTGTCGGAACCATTGATGCTCAGTACGGAAATCTCCTCATACATGCTGCAAAGATAGCATATTTCCCTTTCATCCCCTTTCCGTTATGGATTTTTCGTCCTATCTTTGCCGTGAGTGTACCTGTATGCTCTACCTCTCCCGTTCAGATGCGGGTATGATGAGGAACTCGATCCCCAGATACAGGAAGGATTCACTAACAAAAACATAAAACTATGAGACAAGCTCTATTGCTTATTATCCTCTGTATGGCACAGGTCATACAGGCCAAGCAAAACATCATCTTCGAAACCGATATGGGTAATGACCTGGATGATGCATGGGCCCTGGACATGCTGCACAAGTATGCCGATGAGGGCCAGGTACGCATTCTGGCCGTGATGCTCAACAAGGAGGGCGTCGGCCCCTGCCAATATGTGGAACTGATGAACACGTGGTATGGCAGGCCGAAGATACCCATAGGCCATGCCGTAAGTCAAACCAACATCTCGGGCGGCATCCCCTGCTTCCCCGAGATAGTGGCAGCCAAGAAGGCTGAGGACGGTTCCCTGCTCTATCCCCACAAGATAAGCCAACTGTCGGACTGCCCGGATGCGGTTACCCTCTATCGCCGTCTGCTAACCAAGCAGAAGGACCATTCGGTCACCATCGTGAGCGTGGGATTCAGCGGCAATCTGGCTGCACTCCTGCATAGCGGATCCGACCGCTACTCCGATCTCTCGGGCAGGGAACTGGTGGCACGCAAGGTGAAGTCACTGGTGGTCATGGCAGGGCACATCACAGACCCCGAATACAGAGAGTTTAATGTGTTAGGCGATATCCCATCCTGCCAAGAAGTCTTCAGCATGTGGCCCACGGAGATTGTAGTCACTCCCTTCGAACTCGGTCTGAATGCTCCTCTGCCTGCCGCCTGCCTTCACAAGGACTTTGACTGGACAAAGCATCACCCCGTGCTGGACGGAATAAAGGCAGCCTGGGGTAGTTACAAGGATTATCCCACCTGGGACATGACGGGAGTACTGTATGCCGTAGAAGGTTGTGCCGGATACTTCAATCTCTCAGCCTCCGGAACCATCACCGTGACTGAACAGGGGTGTACCCATTATATCGCCGACAGCCAAGGAAGGCACCGCTATCTGACCTCCGACCACAATCAGCGTCCACAACTCGTACAACGTATGCGTGAATTGGTGGCCCGAATACCTAAAAACCAAAAATGAAGACCGACAATATGAAGAGACTCGCCTTTCTTGTTGTAACATCCCTGGCTATGCTCCTGACCGAAGCCTACGCCCAGATGCCCACATTGTCACCCAAGCCCCAGAAAGCCTCCTGGGGAGAGGTGGCCTTCACGCATGACGCACTCCTCTTTGTTGAGGGAGCCGAGCATGCCGATGCCGACGCCATGGCTCTTCTCAACGAAAAGCTGGCCGACAGATTCACCCCATCGGCCCAGGGAGCCGTTCGCCTGGTGATAGGAGAGGCAGGCGACAAGGCTGTGAAACCCTTCAGGAAGATGATTCCCACCCATGCCGAAGGATACTATTTGAGTGTGGAACCCGGTTGTGTGGTCATCGCAGGCAGGGATGGCGCAGGCACTTATTATGGCGTGCAGACGTTTCTGAGGATATGCCAGCAACAGCAGGTCATGAGTTGTCATATCGAAGACTGGCCCAACGTGGCCTGCCGAGGGGTCATCGAGGGATTCTATGGCAATCCCTGGAGTCACAGGGACCGCATACGCCAGTTCGAGTTCTACGGGCAAAACAAACTCAACATATACGTGTACGGCCCCAAGGATGACCCTTATCATCGTGCCCATTGGCGTGACCCCTATCCCAAGGAAGAGGCCGACAGACTGAGCGAACTCGTGCGCGAAGCGCATCGCAACAAGGTGCAGTTTGTATGGGCCGTCCACCCTGGGGGTGACATACAATGGAACCTGCAGGACTCCTTGGCCGTGTGCCAGAAACTGGAGTGGATGTATGAGTTGGGAGTACGGTCATTTGCTGTCTTCTTCGATGATATCTGGGGAGAAGGAAGCAAGGCCGACAAGCAGGCAGGACTGCTCAACTACATTACCGACAATTTCGTGCGCAAGCATTCCGATGTGATGCCTCTCATCATGTGCCCGACTCAATACAACAAGGCATGGAGTGGCGGAGACTATCTGAGCACGCTGGGCACACGCATGTATCCCGAAGTGAGAATCATGTGGACAGGAAACAGCGTGGTGGACATGATAGAGCGCGACGACATGGAATGGATCAACCATCAGCTTGGACGCAAGGCCTTCATCTGGCTCAATTATCCTGTGAATGACTATTGCCAGAGCCGTATGCTCATGGGCAAGACGTATGGCAACGGACTGGACATCAACGATATGGTGAGTGGATTCTGCTCCAATCCCATGGAATATGCCGAGGCATCCAAGGTGAGCCTCTACAGCATAGCCGACTATACATGGAACATGCCCGAATATGATGCCATGCGCAGCTGGAACCAAGTTATGGAGGCACTCATGCCTACCGCCCCGGAATCTTTCAGATGGTTCTGTGAGAACAACGTGGATTTGGGCAAGACGGGGCATGGATTACGCCGCGAGGGTGAGAGTCCTCATTTCCCTCAGACAAACGAGAACGGATGGGGACCGTATGAAGCCTTCTTCCAGAAACAAGTTTCCGAGTCGGCACTTCTGCTGGCAGATAGCGTCAATAATCCCGAGATGCTTGGCGAGATCAAGCCATGGGTGGAAAGCATGCGTCTGCAGGGACAGCGCGGTCTCGCCATCATACGCATGGCCCAGGCATTAGAGGCCGACGACAGCATCCGGTTCATTGCACTCTATCGCACCCAACAGGCCATTGAGCAGGCTCAGAAGGCTATCATCAGCCGTAATTGGGAGGGAAGTGTGGTAAAGGCCAAACCCGTGGTGGAAGGAACTGTCGTGACACCATGGATAGACAACCAGCTGGCTCAGAGCATCAAGGCATACAAGAAACATCATACCTATGGGCGAGAGGCATTCCCCGTACAGGCTATCGAGGATGGTCAGTACACCATCGTGGCAGAGGGAGGATACCTGACCGATGCGCAGGCGGCAACCGACCGCACGGGCGACTATCCCGTACTGCAGGCATCACGTGACAGCATCAATCCCCAACGGCAACAATGGAATGTGGAACTCGACATCACCACAGGACGCTACAAGATAAGTAATGTGCAAGACGGCAGATACGTCAACGAGAACGGAGCCTTTTGGGCAAACAAGGACCAGAATCCCTACGATCCCGAGTGGCACACCTTCATACTCACCCGACAGACTGATGGCACATATACCATACAATGTGGAGGAAAGGCTGGAAAAGGATTCTGGAAGGTGGAGGGAAATCGCGTGCGTAACGCCTCACAGGGCACAGCATTCCGCCTCGATCCGGTACGTTGAAACAGGCAGGAAAAGCAGACAGGCAGGAAAAACCTTGCGCAAGAGCATGGAAAGAAGTAATTTTGCACCAATCAAATGCATATATTAGATTATGAGAAAGTGGATATTGTGCGCATTTGCACTTGCATGCGGAATTCTTTCCCATGCACAGACAGGCATCACGGAAGATGTCCTGAAGAGTCTCGAAGGCAGTTATACCGACACGCCCACCGACAAGGCTTTGAGAAATGCCATGGGCGCTACGAGCATTCAGAAATTGACGCTCAACCAGGACAATCGCTATGCCAAGGATACACATTTCAGCACAGAGATAAAGAATAGTGGCATCAGCGACCAGCAGAGCAGTGGCCGATGCTGGCTCTTCACGGGTACCAATGTGTTACGCAACCGGGCCATGCGCACACTGGGAATAAACGATTTCTTCTTCAGTCAGGTCTATCTTTTCTTCTTTGACCAGCTGGAGAAGAGTAACCTATTCCTGCAAGGGGTGATAGACACACGCAAGGAGGACCTGGACAGCCAGATGGTACGTTGGCTCTTCCAGAATCCCCTCTCCGACGGGGGGACATACACAGGTGTAGCCGACCTGGTCACCAAGTACGGACTGGTGCCTCAGGACGTGATGCCCGAGACCTATGTAAGCAATCTCACTTCAGAATTCAACAGCTACCTCAAGCGTAAGTTGCGCGAGGCTGGAATACTCCTCCGTGAAAAGAGCCAGCAGGGAGCGTCCGAAAGAGAACTCCAGGCCATGAAGGTGGAGCAGCTCAAGACCGTATACCGCATGCTGGTCATGGCTTACGGACAGCCTCCCAAGTCATTCACCTGGGCACCAAGGAAAGACGGGAAGTGCATCTCCGAGCCTCAGACCTACACGCCACTGGAGTTCTATCAGAAGGTGTGTGCCGGATCAGAGGACCTCTATGCCGACTATGTGATGCTGATGAATGACCCAAGCCGTCCCTACCATCAGGTGTACGAGATAGACTATGACCGCCACCTCTACGATGGCCACAACTGGCTCTACCTGAATCTGCCCATGGAAGAACTCAAGCCCATGGCTATTGCTTCACTCAAGGACTCCTGCCAGATGTATTTCTCGTGTGACGTAGGCAAGTATCTTGACCGGCAAACAGGTTTTCTGGATCTGAAGAATTTTGAGTACGGCAATCTGTTCGGCACTACCTTTGGCATGAACAAGAAGCAACGTATCCAGAGTTTTGACAGCGGAAGCACACATGCCATGACACTCATGGCCGTGGACCAGGATGAACAGGGGAAGCCTGTGAAATGGAAAGTGGAGAACAGCTGGGGCATGTCGTCGGGGGCAGCCGGGTATCTCATCATGACCGATGAATGGTTTGACGAGTATATGTTCCGCGTGGTAGTCAACCGCAAGTATTGTACCCCCGAGATTTTGGCACTTCTCAAAAAGAAACCTGTGAAGCTGCCTGCATGGGACCCCATGTTTATGGGCGAGGAATAATGCAGACATCCCCCAAAGGAAGCATCCTTTCTATACATTATTATTTATATGGAAACAACAAGGCAGAACAAAATAGCCCGGCTGATACAAAAGGAGTTGAGTGACATGTTCCAGAAGCAGACTATGCACATGCGTGGAGTGCTGGTGAGCGTGAGCGTATGCCGTATCAGTCCCGACATGAGCGTATGTCGTGCTTATCTGAGCATATTTCCCAGTGAGCGTGCTGCAGAGATTACGGAGAATATCAATGCCAATCAGAAGCAAGTGCGGTATGAGTTGGGCACACGTCTGGGCAAGCAGCTACGCATCATACCCGAACTGAAGTTTTTTGTGGACGATTCACTGGATTATGTCCAGCATATCGACGAGTTGCTGAAGAAGTAGCATCGGGCGCCATATATGCCCAGCACGCATGAATTACCGTCTGTTTATAGCCCGGCGTTATCTGTTTAGCCGTAAAAGTCACCATGCCATCAACATCATTAGCGGCATATCGGTGGCGGGAGTGGCTATCGCCACCATGGCCATGGTGTGTACCCTCAGCGTGTTCAACGGATTCCGCGACCTGGTCTCAGGCCTGTTTACGGCTTTCGATCCCGAGTTGCGTATCTCCTTGGTGGGGGGACAGACCATAAGTCAGGATGACAAGGCTTTGCAACAAGTACGCCGACATCCGTGGGTCAAGGTATATACTCCCGTCATGGAGGGACAGGCCCTGGTAGTACAGGACCGCCGACAACACGTGGTCACCATCATGGGTGTAGCCGACAACTTTACCGAGCAGGCTCGCATCACGGACATCCTCTATGGTGACGGTTCGTTTTGCCTGCATGCCGATGTGCTCGAATATGGAGTTCTTGGCATCCGCCTGGCCAGCCGCATGGGACTTCCCGCCAGTTTCCCCGAGCCTTTGCAGGTCTATGCACCCAAGCGGGGCGAACGTGTGAATATGGCCAACCCACTCAGTTCCTTCAATCACGACGAGCTGAACAGCCCTGGGGTGGTCTTCAATGTGCAGCAGTCACGCTACGACGAGAACTACATCATCACCAGTCTTGGGTTTTCCCAAAGGCTCTTTGACCAGAAAGGGCACGTCAGCAGTGTGGAATTGCGCCTGCATGACGGTGTGTCCCTGCAATCGGCCAAGAGGGAGCTTCAGGCCCTGCTTGGCGACCGCTTTCTGCTGGAAGACCGATATGAGCAACAGGCCGATGTATTTCGCATCATGCACATTGAGAAACTAATTTCCTATGTGTTTCTCACCTTCATCCTCCTGATAGCATGTTTCAACATCATCGGTTCATTATCAATGCTGATGATAGACAAACGCGGAGACGTCCTCACGCTACGTAGCTTAGGAGCCACTGACGGACAGATATGTGACATCTTTCTGCTTGAAGGACGCATGATCAGCCTGGCAGGTGCTCTGATGGGCCTGCTGCTTGGCTTATTGTTGTGCTGGCTACAGCAGGAGTTCGGACTCATCACAATGGGGGACAGCTCGGGCAGCTTCATTGTGGAAGCCTATCCCGTGAGTGTACATGCAGGTGACCTCCTCCTGGTCTTCCTTACGGTTCTGGTGGTGGGTTGGATGGCCGTCTGGTGGCCTGTACGTTCCCTTTCCCGAAGACTTTTTTGACACGATGGCCGACATCTTTCCCTATGCCCGACCACTCTATGTGATGGCCAAGCCGGCAGGCCCTTTGTGCAACCTGCGTTGCCAATACTGTTACTATACCGAAAAGCAACACCTTTTCCCTCACACCTCATACGGAATGTCCCACGAGATGCTGGAGCAGTTCGTCCTGCGCTATATTGAGGTACAGCAGACTCCCGACATCCTGTTTACCTGGCATGGGGGCGAACCTCTCCTGCGCCCGCTATCCTTCTACCAGGATGCGGTAAGGCTACAGCGCTATTATGGCCGTGGCCGCAGGATAAGCAATTGTCTGCAGACCAACGGGCTCCTGCTCACACCTGAGTGGTGCCGTTTCCTGGCTGAGGAGCATTGGCTTGTGGGCATCAGCATCGATGGTACCCAGACCATGCATGACACTTATCGGACCGATGCGGCAGGCGAGGGTACCTGGAAACGCGTGGTGCAGGCCATCACCATGCTGAACGAATATGGTGTGGAATGGAATGCTATGGCCACCATCCAGCAGGCAAACGTGCATGAACCCCGTGCCTTCTATCATTTCCTCCGCGACCAGTTGGGTGCCCGATTCCTGCAGTTCACACCCGTAGTGGAGCGTGAGATACATCATGCCGATAGTCGTCATCTGGCCCATATGGCAGATGATGATTGCCCTCTGGCTCCCTATAGCGTACGTCCGGACCAGTGGGGTGCATTCCTCTGTGAGGTCTTCGACGAATGGATACGGCACGACGTGGGCGAGATGTTCGTCCAACTCTTTGACGCCACACTGGCAGGATGGATGGGAGTGGCGCCCGGCGTGTGTGCCTATGCCGAAGAATGTGGACATGCCCTGGTGATGGAACACAACGGTGACCTTTACCCCTGCGACCATTTTGTATTTCCCGAGTATCGCTTGGGTAACCTCCTGCATGACGGATTGCCCCACATGGCATATGGTACCAGGCAGGAAGCTTTCAGCCGACTGAAGCGTGAAGGCTTACCCACCCAATGCCGTTGTTGCCCGTGGCTCAAGGCCTGCCATGGCGAATGTCCTCGTTTGCGATTCATGCGCACGGCCGACGGCGAGCCAGGCCTCAACTACCTATGCGCAGGATATCAGCAGTTTTTCCTGCATGTGGCCCCATATATGGACTTCATGCGCGACGAACTGCAAGCAGGAAGAGATGCCGCTGGTGTGATGCATCACTTTTTTGGATGAAACCCCGATTGCACTTCGTTTGAAAACGATTCATCCGATGTAAATGATACGTTCAAGCTCATGCCGAGTTTCACTCCATCACGTATCAAGTCTTACCCAAACTCATCTGAAGCTAACTTCAACCCAAATCGGTCATTAGAGCATCAATGAGTATTTCCTGACCTTGTTCTAATGGCCTTTCCCATCATAATGCTGTATTTTATGACTCTCACCTTCATTTCCTGGTGATTTTTCTATTCTCTACCAGGCCCTTCACCTTAAGGAGTCCTTCGGCACCCTCCTGGCACATCAACTTTTTACCAATATTCTGGGCATGCTTCAGATTCTATTTCCTACCTTTGCACCATAAACGAAAGAGAACAAGACATTATGACTATAGGCATCATCAACGCCATGCAGAAGGAGCATGCACAAATAGTGGCACTTCTGCAAAATAGCCAGGTGACCAAGGACGGACACCTGGCCTTCACCACAGGGAGCTATAATGGAAAGCGACTGGTACTGATGCAAAGCGGCATCGGAAAAGTAAACGCAGCGGTGGGAGCTGTGGAACTGATACGACGCTATGCGCCCGACATGCTGGTAAACACAGGTGTAGCAGGTGGCATTGATGACAGTCTGCATGTGATGGATGTCGTGGTGGGGGCCCAGGTGGCCTACCACGATGTGGACTGTGGACCCGAGAATGAACCTGGACAGGTACAGGGGCTGCCTGCCGTATTCGTTGCCAACAAGCGTCTGCTCAGCATAGCCTCATCGCTTCAGACCACCACACGCATCATATCTGGCCTCATCTGTAGCGGAGACCAGTTCATCACCAACCATCAGCAACTGAACAACATCAAGAAGTGCTTCCCCGAAGGACTGGCCGTGGACATGGAGAGCGGAGCTCTGGCTCAAGTATGCCACCTGTATAGTGTGCCCTTCCTGAGTTTCCGCATCATAAGCGACACGCCCGGAACAGAGGGACATTTCGACCAATACGTCAACTTCTGGGACACTATGGCCGAGCGCTCCTTTGGCGTAACCCGTACCCTGCTCGATGCCATCACCTCGCAACTCTGACCCCAAAAGAGAATCATTCAGCAAGACATGGAAAAGATACCAAGTTTCACCATTGACCATTGCCGCCTGAAGCGTGGCATCTATGTTTCCCGCCAGGACCAGGTGGGCGAAGAGATTTTGACCACATTCGACATACGAATGAAATTGCCCAACCGAGAGCCTGCACTTGGCCAGGGTGCCATACACACCATCGAACATCTGGCTGCCACCTATCTGCGTAACCATCCTGAGTGGCGCGACCGCATCGTCTACTGGGGACCCATGGGTTGCCTGACCGGCAACTATTTGCTCATGCGAGGCAACCTCACCAGCCGTGACATCCTGCCCCTCATGATAGAGACCTTCCGATTTGTAGCCGAATACGAAGGGGAAGTGCCAGGCACCAAGCCACGCGATTGCGGCAACTATCTGCTGCATGACCTGCCCATGGCACGATGGGAGTCCCGACAATATCTGGAGGAAACACTCCTGAAGGCTACAGATGAGAATCTCGTCTACCCGGAATAAGGTGAGCCCCTGGACAAATCTCACTCCATTCCCCATACGGCATGGACTACATCGATTTCCACACACATCATCCCTCACGCGAAGGGGAGCGCGTCATTCAGGACGGCATACACACCTGGGGCATACACCCCTGGGAAGCCTGCCTGCCGCACACCTTTCCAAGCGTTCCCGGCACGCTGATGGCCATTGGGGAATGTGGTCTGGATGTGCATTCCAAAGCTTCCATTGAAATGCAAATGCAGTTGCTCGACAGGCAGTTGCATCTGGCTGAAGAATGGCACTTGCCTGTCATCCTGCATTGTGTGAAGTGCATGGACAGGCTTTTGGCGCTCCGCAAGGAAAAGAAACCGGACCAGCCCTGGATTCTACACGGATTCCGGGGGAAACCACGCCAACTGGAGTCGCTTCTCGGCGCTGGATTTTATGTCTCCTTCGGCTTCCGATTCAATCCCGAGAGTCTACGCCTTTGTCCCACCAACCGACTTCTGTTGGAGACAGATGACGACCCCAGACCCGTAAGACTGCTTTATCAGGAGATGGCACAACTGCGAGGAATCAGCCAGGATGATCTGATACACGCCATGCAGGAGCAATTCCGTACCCTCTTTACGAAAAAATCCGATCTTTTCGTCTGACCGATTTTGACACGAAATTGAGGTTACGCATACGTAGAAAAGAAGAAAAGTAGACGCAGAAGGGCGAGTCCTTGACAAAAAAGAAGTAACTTTGCGGCGGTTTTCATCTACCCACGTAAATACATTAACAAAAAACAATAATAAACCCTTTACACCATCATGGAATTTAGAAAGATGACTGCCGAAGAAGCAGCCTCCCTGATTCAGAACGGACAGACCATCGGCCTGAGTGGTTTTACGCCTGCTGGAGCTCCCAAGTGCACTCCCGCAGAGATTGCCAAACGAGCAGAAGCAGAACACGCCGCCGGACGCCCATTTAAGATTAGCGTATTTACAGGAGCCAGTACAGGACAGAGCTGCGATGGCATGCTCTCCAATGCCCATGCCCTTGACTTCCGTGCTCCATATACCACCAACTCCGACTTCCGAAAGAATGTCAACCGCAACGAGTTGAACTATTCCGACCTCAATCTGAGCAACATGGCCACACAGATCAGACAAGGCTATCTGGGTCAGGTCAACTGGGCTATCATTGAGGCCTGCGCTATTGAGAAGGTTGGTAACAAGGCACATATCTATCTGACTGCAGCAGGCGGTATCAGTCCCACCGTATGCCGACTGGCCACCGAAGGTATCATCGTAGAGATCAACGCTTTCCATAGTCCCAAGAGCAAAGGCATCCATGATGTATATGAGATAGAAGATCATCCCTACCGCACTCCTATCATGATTACAAAAGCTAATGACCGCATAGGCAAACCCTATGTAGAGGTTGATGCTGATCGTATCATTGGTGTGATAGACTGCGACATTCCCGACGAGGCACGCGCATTCAAGGATCCGGACCCCATCACAAGCCAAATAGGACAGAACGTTGCCGACTTCCTGCTCAGCAATATGCGCCAGGGACTCATCCCTCCCACCTTCCTCAATTTGCAGAGTGGAGTGGGAAGTGGAGCCAATGCCGTACTTGGTGCCCTGGGCAAATGCGACGAAGTGCCCAACTTCAATATCTATACTGAAGTGCTCCAGGATGCTCCTGTACAACTGATGCGCGAGGGTCGTGTACTGAGCGCAAGCGCATGCTCGCTGACAGTTACCAACGACTGCCTGCGCGGAATCTATGACGACATGGATTTCTTCAAGGACAAACTGGTACTCCGCCCCTCAGAGATAAGCAATTGCCCCGAGGTTATCGCCCGCATAGGAGTTTGTTCACTCAACACAGCTATCGAGTGTGATCTCTATGGACATGTAAACAGCACCAAGATCTGTGGCACAAAAATGATGAATGGCATAGGCGGTTCGGCCGATTTCACCAACAACGCTTATCTGAGTATCTTCACCTGTGGTTCTACCACTAAGGGCGATGCAATATCAAGTATCGTACCCTTTGCCAGCCACATTGACCACACCAACCACTTTATTGATGCTGTCATCACCGAGTATGGCGTAGCCGACCTGCGTCACAAGAGCGACATACAAAAGGCAGAGGAACTCATCAAGGTGGCCCATCCCGACTACCAACCTCTGTTGCGTGACTATCTGAAGTTTGCCGAGCCCTTTGGCGGACACACTCACCACGCTCTCTCAGCAGCCTTTGCCATGCACGATACCTTCCTGCGCAAGGGAGACATGCGCTTGACAGACTGGGGTGAATATCTGAAGTAAGGCTCTCAGAACGAAAAATACAGAGCGAGGGGATATGCA
>JBJEKL010000118.1:0-9756 GCA_051878615.1 Bacteroidaceae bacterium
TTCCTCGGCTTGTTTGATGGCCTCAAAGTGAGCCTGATGGCGTTTGTTAATCACGGTGGAAGCGTTCTTGAACCGTGTCCAGAGTTCCTCTCTCAGTTCCTTGGCCACGGGTCCTGTTTCCTTCCATTCCTGGTGAAGTTTCTGCAATTGGTTGAATGCCAGGATGACGTCTGCAACTTCTGCCAAGGCTTCTGCCTGCTCGCAGAGTCTGGTCTTGGTCTCCAAGTTTTTCTTGAAATCATAGTCGCGCAATTCGTGTCCCAACTTCAGCAGGTCATAGAATTGCTCCACATAGAGCTGGTAGTTTTTCCAAAGTTCGGTAGCCTGCTCGGCAGGAACGGCCTTGATTTCCTTCCATTCTGCCTGCAGGGCTTTCATTTCGTCGAAAGCCTGGTTTGCCTCTTCTGGTGTGGCGGCCAGTTGTTGTATACGCTCCAGAATCTGCAGTTTTCTCTCCAGATTCTTCTTTTTTAATTGCTCCTGTTCCTGCAGCAAGGCAGCTCTGCGCTCACGTATGACTTGCATGGCTGTTCTGAAAACAGGTTCTTGCAAGTCAATGGGTGGCATGAATGTATCCTCGGTGCCTCCAGCAGCGAAATGTTCTTCGCGTGCCTGCTGCGCTTCTGCATTGTGGAATTTGTAGAAGAGTTGCTTGAGCAGATCAAGTTCTTGCTTGTCAGAGGCTTCTCCATTTTCTACAATCTGCTGGGCACGTGCCACCACCTCTTCTTTGGTTTTATATATGTTGGCAGTAGGCATGGTTTCGCTTTCTGACACCAGGCTCTCCTGTGTGTCCTCTTGCAGCTGCAGGTCCTCCTCGTTGGGCTGCGGAGTAGTGGTTGGCTGCTCTTCTGCCTGTCCTGTTTCGGCCTCGTTTTGCCTTACTTCTACATTGATCTCAGCGGACTGCTCCATGGCAGTGGTCTCGTTAGTCTCGGTTGACTCCATCATAATGTTTTTTGAGTTGAAACATATTCTTATTCCCCTCAGATTAGGGTTTATCAGACACAAAATAAGCCAAAATATCTCAGCCTGCCTAATTGTATGGCATTTTTTTTCATATTTCTGCTCAAATCCAAGTCTTTCGCTTGAAATACCACATGAAGATGACGGTTACACCTATCGAAAGTCCGAGTGCAAGGGGGAATCCCCACCAGGTATCCTCCATTCCGTTGATGAGGTTCATTCCGAACAGACTGGCTATCAGGGTGGGGAACATGAGAATGATGCTTATGCTGGTAAGCATTTTCATCACTCCACTCATGTTGTTGTTGATGATGTTGGCATAGGTATCCATGGTGGAGTTGAGGATGTTGGTGTATATGTTGGTGGTTTCCCTTGCCTGACTCATTTCGATGTTGACATCCTCAATCATGTCTGCATCCAGTTCATCGACAGGGAGTTTGAACTTCAGTTTCGACAGCAGGTTTTCGTTACCTCGAATGGATGTGACAAAATAGGTGAGGCTGTCCTGCAGGCGACTGAGTGCTATCAGATCGGCGTTGTTCACGTTACGGTCCAGGTTTTGCTTTGCCTTGTCAATCAGGGTGCTTATCTGCTTGAGTCTTTTCAGATACCACACGGCGCTGCAGAGAAACAGACGGAAGATCATGTCCACCGAGTCAGTGAAGCCCAGTCCGCGCTTCTGCTGATAGGTGACGAAGTCAATCATCATGTTCGTCTCAAAGTTGCACACGGTGATAAGCACATCACCTTTCATAATGATACCCATGGGTATGGTGGTATAGGGCGTGCGGCTTTTTGTCTCCTTCACATAGGGGATACGCAGGATGATGAGAATCCAGCCCTCGTCAATGTCATAGCGGGCTCTCTCGTCGGTATCGGCAATATCTGAGATGTAATAATCGGGGATACCGAGGGTATCCTCCAAGAAGCGTGTGTCCTCTGGTGTGGGACATGTCACCTGCACCCAGCAGTTGGGCTGCCATTCGTCTATGGCTCGCAGACCATTCTTTGTGTTCCAGAATGTGCGCATTGTTCGTTCCGTTGTTTTAATGGGGAAAGCATAATCAAGTCTTGCCTCCCGGTAGCAGAATACGAACCATGCTCATCGGGGGGACTTTCACTCAGTCATGTTCTCCGCGTGATAGTCGTCCATTGTCTGTTCTCTGTAAATTGTTTTCTTTTTGTGTGTGCAAAGGTAAGAAAATTCCTTTAGCCAGCGTATCGTTTCCGCTTTTTTTGTACAAAACGGATTCATTTTTGATAAGTCGTGTCTCACAAGGAGTCTGGCCGTAACTCATCCTCTTACGTGCGCATAACATATCGCGCACATAAATAATATAAAATTATAATAATGTATGGGAATACAAGGTCGTGTGCCTTATTCGTCCTTCCGCCTTGATGTGCCTAAATATTTGGCCTTGGCATCTTCCCGGAACTCACGGGGCGATAGTCCTACGTATTGCTTGAAGTACTTCCCAAAGAAGCTTTGCGAGGGGAAGTTATATTCGATGGCAATCTCTTTAATGCTTTTCCCCGAATAGAGTAGTGTTTGCTTGATGCTGTTGATGACTATCTGCACGATCCATTCTTTAGGCGGACGTCCTGTCTTCTCCTTGATGATAGAGGCGAAATAGCGTGAAGTGATGCTCTGCTCGTTGGCATAATAGGCCACTTCTCTTTCCCACTTGTACTTTTGCATCAGGGTGGTCAGGAAGTTCTGGAATACAACACCCTTCATGTCCATCACGTTGTGTACCACAGGCTGGTTGGCAAAAAAGTAGTAGAATACCTCGTGCAGCAACACTTCTCCCAGTTTGGAGAGTGATTCCTGCAGCATGACCTTGCTCTCATCATTGGCTTTTAGGGTGTCAAATACTTTTGTCCTGCGGTCAATGGCTTCCAAAAGTTCCTCCAGCATGTTCCTCTGCAAGCTGGTGAGACTGACACAAGGATTCTCCTTTAGAGTGAGGATGCTCGATGTGAAAGGGATGTTCTCCAGCATTCCCAGTGCGTATTCCAGACTTGTCTTGTAGGTAATGCCATCCAGATCGGGGGTGGTGCTGACAATGTACACGTAGGATGAAGGCATATATATGTACACATCGCCTGGCTTGATGGTGAGTCGGCATCCATTCATGCTCACCACAGCCTCCCCCCGTTGGCAATAGAACAATCCGCACAAGTCGGGGAAAAGTAGTACGTTATGGCTTGTGCTGATTGCATCCTGAAGCAGATTCAGCGCAAAGCGCTCAAATGGGAGATTCACCTTTTTCATAAGACAAAGTTCGGAAAAAACACACTCCTTGAGTAAAAATGGTTTATTAAAATACGTATAAAAGATTAAAAAAAGTACATATAGTGTAATAAATAACGGAAATCGGCCTTTCCGAATGTACATATAAACCATAACTTTGCCGCCGTAAATGTGAACTAAGGACATCAGATTATGAATATGAAAACAATCCTATGTTATATGTCGGTTCTCCTGCCGATAATATGTTCATGCGGACGTACCCAAGAACCATCTGCCGACCGCGAGGCTGTGGTGCATATTGATACGGTAAAGGCTCCGGCGAGCGTGCTTGAGCTCCAGTATCCAGGTCATGTGGTGGCTTCCACCGAGGCCAATGTCTCCTTTAAGGTGGCCGGCATGCTGAAACGTGTGTTGGTGAGTGAGGGTGATCTGGTGAAGGCTGGACAGTTGCTGGCCGAGATAGATCCTGTCGACTATGAGGTTCAGTTGAATGCTACCGAGGCTGAATATGCGCAAATCAAGGCCGATGCCGAACGCGTGATAGGCCTCTATCAGGATGGAGGCACCACAGCAAGCAATTACGACAAGGCCCGATATGGCCTCAAGCAGATAGAGGCAAAGTTGCAGAACCATCGCAACCAGTTGGGCTATACACGTCTCACGGCTCCATTCTCGGGCAGAATACAGAAATGCTACTTCTCGGGAGGTGAGAATGTATCGGCAGGACTCCCCATCATGAAGATGCTATCGGACAGTGCACTTGAGGTGGAAGTGAATTTGCCTGCCGTTTCTTATCTTGACAGAGACGGTTTCAGCGGTTTTTCCTGCACCTTTGATATTTTGCCGGGTGTGCGTGTACCACTCAGTCTGATAGGTATCCTTCCTCAGGCAAATGCCAACCAGCTGTATACCATGCGTCTGGCCTTACCCAAGCAGGATGGGCGTGTGGCACCAGGCATGTCCTCGTGGGTGAGCATCAGTATGTCTGACTCCATCAATGTAGGCATGAGTGTGCCCTCAACAGCCCTGATAGAAATAGATGGCAAGAGTTACGTGTTTGCCTATGACCAGTCAAGCAGCAAGGTACGACGTGTGCCTGTGGACGTGCGTATGCTTCACACGGACGGCACGGCAGAAGTCGAAGGCAACCTGATGATAGGCAATCTGGTGGTATCATCGGGTGTACATCATCTGCAGGACGGACAACAGGTGCGCATGCTGGCACCAGTCTCTAAAACAAATATCGGGGGATTGCTATGATGGATTTTGGCAAATGGGCTTTCAACAACCGGCTCCTGGTATATTTCTTCGTAGCTGTGTTCATGCTGGGAGGCGCTTACGCATGTTATGACATGAGCAAGCTGGAAGACCCGGAGGTAAAGGTCAAACTGGCCATGGTAGTTACCACTTATCCGGGTGCTTCGGCTCATCAGGTGGAGATGGAAGTTACCGATGTGCTCGAAAAGCGTATCCGCACCATGGGTGACCTTGACAACATAGAAAGTTACTCCTACAACGACCTCTCCATTATCCAGGTAGAACTTCGCAGTACCGTAAGCAATGACGAAGTGGAGCAATGTTGGGACCGCCTTCGTCGCAAGGTCTATGACGCCCAAAGCATGTTGCCCCAGGGCGCAACCACCTCCGTGACCAAGGAGGACTTCTCGGTCGTGTATGGAATGTTCTATGTGCTGACGGCCGATGGATTGTCTGACAGAGAACTGAATGATTATGCCGAACTGATGAAACGCGAGTTGTCCAACGTGGAGAATGTGGACCGCGTGGATATCTATGGCGAACAGAAGGATTGCATACACATACGGCTGCTGCAGGACAAGATGGCCACCCTGGGAGTTCTGCCCGCAGAGGTCCTGGCCACCTTGAATGGTCAGAACAAGACCTCCTATGCCGGTTATTATGACAACGGTGACCAACGTGTACGTGTGACAGTGGCCGACAAGTTCCGACAGGTGGATGATATCCGACAGATGATTATTCAGGGACACGAAGACGACCAACTCCGACTGGCAGACATAGCTGAGGTGGAGAAGAGTACAGAGCAACCCGTACGTAATGCCATCACTTATGATGGAGAGCATGCCTTGGGTATCCTCGTGGCCTCATCCAATACCTCTGATATCGTGAAGGTTGGCAAGGCCGTTGAGAAGCGTATTTCCGAGCTTAAAGAGGACCGGTTCCCCACTGGACTGGATTGCCATAAGGTGTTCTATCAGCCCGAGCGCGTGACTGAATCCCTGGGCCAGTTTGTACTCAATCTCATAGAGTCTGTTCTCATCGTGGTCATCGTGCTGATGTTCACCATGGGATTCCGCAGCGGACTTATCATAGGTGCCAGTCTGGCTGTCATCGTCTTTGGATCTTTCCTCGTGCTGGGAAACATGGGTGGTACCATGCAACGTGTCTCTTTGGCCTCTTTCGTCCTTGCCATGGGTATGCTGGTCGACAACGCCATCGTGATAGTTGACGGCATCCTGGTGGATATGCGTAGGGGCAAGCCCAGGCTTGAGGCCATGACCGATGTGGGACGACGCACGGCCATGCCCTTGCTCGGAGCCACGGGAATAGCCATACTCTCCTTCCTTCCTATTTTCATGTCACCCGACACAGCAGGCATCTATGTGCATGACCTCTTTGTGGTGCTGGCTGTCTCCTTGTTGCTCAGTTGGCTTTTGGCACTCACCCACGTGCCCTTGATGGCCAACCGTCTACTCAAGTTCTCGGGGGGCGATGACAGCCAGTCTGCAGACGAACAACTCTATCAAGGCCGCACCTACCGCATTTTGGGCTCCCTCCTGCATTTCTGTATCCGTCATCGCTGGAGTACCACGATGGTGATGGTTGTCCTGCTGTGTCTGTCTGTTTTAGGCTTCCCCTTTGTGCGCCAAGGCTTTTTCCCCGATATGGCCTACAACCAATGCTATATGGAGTACAAGTTGCCCGAAGGGTGCAATAGCACCCGTGTGGAGAAAGACCTGAAGAGTATAGAGGCATACCTGCATACGCGTCCAGAGGTGACTCATATCACAGCCTCCATAGGAGGCACGCCGGGCCGCTACAATCTGGTGCGTACCGTGAGCACACCTTCCCTGTCGTATGGGGAACTCATTATTGATTTCAAGTCAGCCAAGGACCTGGATGAGAATATCGATGACATTCAGCAATACCTTACAGTCCATTATCCAGGGGCCTACGTCAAGCTCAAGAAGTACAACCTGATGTTCAAGAAATATCCCATTGAGTTGCAGTTCCAGGGCCCAGACCCAGCCGTACTTCATGCCTTGGCCGATAGTGCCCGATCCATCATGGAGAGAAGCGGCAAGGTGAATCTTATCACTACCGATTGGGAACCCAAAGTCCCCGTAATCAACGTAGATTACGACCAGGCATCAGCACGCAGGATTGGGTTGAGCCGTAGCGACCTCAGTCTGTCGCTGATGACGGCAGGAGGAGGATTGCCTGTGGGAAATTTCTATGAGGGCGTCTATCCCAATACCATCTACGTGAAATGTGTAAATGAGAAAGGTGAACCTGTTGACAACCTTCAGGATTTGCAGGTGTTCTCTGCCATGCCCTCGTTGATGGGATTGGCCAACGAGGATAATCTGATGCGCTTGCGCACAGGTACACTTACCAGGGAGCAACTGTTGTCCGACCTTATGAGCACGACTCCTTTGCGTCAGGTCAGCCGTGAGGTCAAGGTGGAGTGGGAGGATCCTGTGATACCCCGTTACAACGGACAACGTATGCAACGCGTACAATGCACTCCTTGTCCTGAACTTGAGACCGAAAAGACCCGCGCATCCTTGGCCCGGGAGATAGAGAGGATTGAGTTGCCTGCCGGATACACCATGTCATGGCAGGGCGAAAAGGTAGCCAGCGACCGTAGCATGAAGTATCTCTTTGCCAACTTCCCGTTGGCCATCATTCTCATGATAGCCATTCTCATCATGCTCTTCAGCGATGTGCGCAAGCCGCTCATCATCTTCTCTTGTCTGCCAATGGTGTTTGTGGGAGTGGTGCTTACTCTCTTGATTACGGGCAAGACATTCACCTTCGTTGCTATCGTGGGAGCCTTGGGGTTGATAGGAATGGTGGTGAAGAACGGTATCGTACTCATGGATGAGATATCGCTCCTGTTGAGTCGTGGTGAGGATCCTATCCAAGCGTTGGTACGGAGCAGTCAGAGTCGCCTGCGTCCTGTGATGATGGCATCTCTTACCACAGTTCTGGGCATGATACCCTTACTCTCTGATGCCATGTTTGGCAGCATGGCTGTTACCATCATGGGAGGACTTCTTTTCGGCACGATCATTACCCTTCTGTTCATACCTGTACTCTACGCCATGTTCTTCGGTATCAAGAATGGCGAATGAGTTCCACAAATCCAAAACAAGAATCTGAATTATATGAAAAGTTACATCATCATATTGCTGTTCTCTCTGATGGCTCTTCCTGCCGTTTCGGAGACCCTCACGGTGGAAGCCTGCAGGCAGATGGCCCTTGAGCACAACCATGCCCGTCAGTCGGCTGCATTTAGCACCACGCAGGCCTTACATACGCAAAAGAGTGTATGGGCCCAGTTCTTTCCAAGTCTGTCACTTGAGGCAGGGGTGGCTTATGATACTGGCGATGGTACCATGGGCATTGATGGCGGCATGCTTCCTGTAGGAACCATGGACGTCACTGGGTTTGTCCCTTCGGGCAGCCTTGCATATTTCCCTGGCGTGAACATAAAGTATGACATCAATACCCTCTTCTCCGGATCGCTTCTTCTGAAACAGCCTCTCTATATGGGAGGCAAGATTCGCGCCTCGTATCAGATGAGCAAGATGGCGGTTGAACTTTATCGTCAGGGAGAGCGTAAGACCGAGGCCGAAGTGCTGCAGTCTGTCGATGACGCATATGCCAAGGTGGTGAAGGCACGCGAGATGGTACTGGTGGCCCAGAGGTACAAGGCTCTGCTTGAGGAGTTGGACCGGAACGTAGAGAGTGCTGTCCGTCATGGACTGAGCATGCGCAACGATCGTCTGAAGGTGGGAGTCCGACTGGATGAGGTGGAACTCCAGTTGCGTAAGGCCGAGAATGCCCATCGGCTGGCTTGTATGAACCTCTGTCATGTTACAGGTATGCCACTCGATACTCAGTTGGATGTGTCGGCCGAATATCCTCAGACCGAGCTTCACGAGGCTGTGCAGACGTCCGATGTTTCCCTTCGTCCCGAGAGCGCTATGCTTGACTATCAGACTCGCATCGCTTCGGAACAAGTCCGTGTGGCCAGAAGCGACATGCTGCCCAGTCTGTCCTTGATGGCCAAGTATGGTTACACAAATGGATTTGAGGTGAATGGCAGACGTCTGCTTGACGGATGGAACTTTGGCGGAGGAGTCACCCTGAGTGTCCCTCTCTATCATTTCGGGACCAATACGCAAAAGGTAAAAGCGGCCAAGGTAAAGTTGCAGATGGCCCAGGAAGAGCAGGCAGACAAACGCGAGATGATGCTTCTGGAATTACAGCAGGCAGCCAACAATCTGGATGAGGCTCGTCTGGAGGTCACACTTGCAGAGAACTCGTTGGTGCAAGCCGAGGAGAATATGCAGGTCAGTCAGAAGCAATATCAGGCCGGAATGGAGACGTTGAGCGACTGTCTGGAGGCACAGGCAGCATGGCAGAAGGCAAATGAAAACCTGATAAACGCTCAGTTCCGCTGTTATCTGGCTATTGTTGACTATCGTCGTTCCGCCGGTTTGCTTGTTCCTTAGTGTCTTCGGTAGTCTTTTTCCATGCCGGATGATCCCATGTGCGCATAGGAAGCATCGTGTTATATTCATACTTCGGCAAGTCATACTCCATTTTCTCTACGCGATATGGCACTTCATCCTTAGGCCAGGGGGTCACTTCCACCAGACAGAATCCCGAGTTGATGAAGTCCAGTTCCTTGGCTGCAGCATAACTTAGGTCTATCATGTAACGTTTTACATGTGGGCCGCGATCGGTCACCTCCACTACTACTTCCTTGCCGTTACGCGTATTCCTTACCTTAAGCATCGTCCCCAAAGGATACTTGAGGTGTGCGCAGGTCATGCTGTCACGATGATACGGTTCGCCGTTGCTCATTATCCTGCCATGTAATTTATCAGAGTAAAAGGATGCTTTACCCTTGTCCGCTTCCTGTGCATAGGCAAGGTGGGTGCTACAGAAAAATGCTGCAAGCAGGATGATGGTATGTGAGAATTTTCTGCCGATAGTTTTTCTCATGTGTTGTTAGTGTCGGATAGAGGAGACTCGAACTCCCGACCCCTACGTCCCGAACGTAGTACGCTACCAACTGCGCTACTATCCGATGGCCTTGTCATTGCCAAGAACCGTTGCAAAGGTACGTAAAAAACGGGAATGCTCCTTCTCTTTTACTTTTTTTTTGCTTTGCGCTTGTAGGTATGGGAATTTCTGCCTACCTTTGTGTCCGCAATTCAAGCGCTGGTGCCATAGCTCAGTTGGTAGAGCAAAGGACTGAAAAT
>JBJEKL010000119.1:0-2475 GCA_051878615.1 Bacteroidaceae bacterium
GTAGTGGAAATGGCTCTAGTGAGACTCTACGAACTCACAGGCGAAGAGCGGTATCTCAACGGATGCAAATTCTTTCTTGACTGCCGAGGTGTACGCAAATTTGATCCCACAAGTGCAGACCAACGTGTCAATGGCAAATACTGGCAAGACCATCTGCCCGCCATCCAACAACGAACCGCGGAGGGGCATGCCGTACGTGCCATGTACTTCTACAGCGGAATGGCCGACTGGGTAAGATATTCGGCTGACAAGGACTATGAGACAGCGGTTACTTCCATATGGAACAACATCGCCAACTGCAAGTTCTACATCACCGGCGGATTCGGTGCTCGAGACAATAATGAGGCCTTCGGCGAGAACTATGAACTCCCCAATGCCACGGCCTATTGCGAGACATGTGCGTCCGTGGCCGGTTCCATGTTCAACCTGCGTATGTTTCGCCTGCACGGGGAAGGCAAGTACATCGACATGATGGAACGTGCCTTGTACAATACCGTATTGGATGGATATGGTATAGAGGGCAAGACATTCTATTATCCCAACCGTCTGGCTTCAAGTTCCAGAGGTGACAGTCGCTCGGAATGGTTCGGTACCTCATGCTGCCCCACCAACTTATGCCGTCTCATCCCATCTGTACCAGGATACATCTATGCCACGAGCGATGATGAACTATACTGGAACCTATTTGTGGCAAGCGATGCACATGTCACGATAGGAAACACCAGTACCGACATTTCCGTTACCGGACAATATCCGTATAAAGGCAGCATGCGCCTGACCATGAACAGCATCAACGGAGACAATCCCCGATTTACCCTCAAGGTACGTATACCAGGATGGACAGGTGACCACCCCGTGGAAGGCGATCTGTACAGATACGTCAACGCTATGACAGAACCTGTCACCATCTGCATCAACGGAGAAGAACAAACCATTACCACCCAATCTGACGGATATGCCATATTGGAGCGAGAGTGGAAAGAAGGTGATTATGTAGACGTGAATCTTCCCATGGATGTAAGACAGGTGTTGTCCAATGACCTGCTGACCTCCAACCAAGGTTTATGTGCCTACGAACGTGGTCCTATTGTATACTGTGCAGAAGGAGAGGACAACAACGGACTGCTTGACAAAGTGTACATACCCCTCAATGCCACAACGAGCACAGCTACGGCCCCATACTCCCTCTCTGTTAACTTTCGTGGAGGAATACAGCAAATCAAGGCCAACGGATATGTATGCAATTCACAAGACGCAGAAACAACGGAGAGCGAACAGCTGATACGCCTGATACCCTACCATGCAAGAGCCAGCAGGACAGCATGCCAGATGAAGGTGTGGATTCCTTACGACCCCCTGAAGGCAGAAGGTGTCATAAACTTCCTCGACGAAGTTAAGATATGCGACGAATCAAGTGAAAAGGCACATAACCTGCAAGGAACAAACATGCGTTCTGGGTCTGACCTGGGCTGGCGTGATGCCGTGGGAGGATGGATCAGTTATGACATGCTCGTAAAACCCGACAAACCGATGGACTTCATAGCCAAGCATTGGGGAAGCGATGGAGGAAACCGCAAATTCAAGATCCTGTGTGATGGTGAAGAATTCTCCTATGACCACATTGACAATTTCAAGCCAGGCGAATATTATTATATGCGTCACCCCATCCCATACGAACTGACAAAAGGCAAGCAGAAGGTGACCATTACCATGAAAGCAGAATCCAATGATGACCTCGTGGGAGGAATCTACGGTGCATATACCGCTCTGTCAGAAAACACGCCGGTCGAAACAACACCAATGGACCATATGTGGACCTCACAGGAGTCCTCAGTCACAGCACATGCCTACAGCAGCAATGGGGGTAGCGGTTTTTTCCGAGGACGCACATGGCTTGATGGTTCTGGAACCATAGGACAATCATGGAACATGCAGGTCAACAGCACCAACCGTAACTATCTGATGTTACTCTATTGGGGAGAAGAAAGCGACATGCGTATCTTTGACATCTACTGCGACAACGTATTTGTAGCCTCAGAAAGTCTGTGCCTCAACGATCCTGGCCGCTTTATCATGCGATGCTATCCCATACCCGAAGAAAGTACGAGTGGGAAAAACAAGATACGCATACGGATAACATCCCCCTCCGGTACCAAGACCGGTGGAATCTTCTATGCATACATGATGTCCACCAACGGGGAAAATACAAGTGTGCGACCCATCATGCCCAACATACCTGAAGAAACCTGCTATGACCTGCAAGGCATCAAACGTGAGTCGCCCATTAGCGGAATAAATCTCATAAGTTCCCCTGATGGCCTCCGCAAGGTATTCATGCAGTAAATCATATCCACCAACCAGAGTAGCATATTATAACACAGACAAACGACAGACATAGTCTTACCTCCTGCCACCCATTCTCTAAATAGTCGCCCCTTAAAAAGTAGTCACCTGATAAATATTGAAAGGGAATAG
>JBJEKL010000120.1:0-2474 GCA_051878615.1 Bacteroidaceae bacterium
ATTGCCTATTTTGGTTGAACAGACAACGCTAGAGCCCACGCCGATATGAACTATACACTTATTCCCTTAGAGACCTGTATAAACACTAGGTGTTGCACCCCGAGGAGAGTACAATCTATGCTTACAAGGTCTCACAGGGTAGTGATATAAATCACACCCGGGTCATCTACCGTTGCTACATTCAAGACCAAAATTCTGTGACTTGCTAGATTACAGGAAGTCTCAAACACAGCGTCGAGTAAACGCCTTTAATATGTCAATGTATCCCTTTTGCCCACCCCATCCCCCAGACAATGCCTGGTTCGGCGCGGGTAGTCCTTCCGATATGCGATGTGAGAGCACGTCTCACGGTGCAAATTGGATTGAACCAACGAGAATACGATGCAAAGTTAGCAAAAATAACTGAATCACTGCAATATTTGAACCAAATTTTTTATGTTTATATAAAAATGCTCATAATATCGGTAACTGTTAGCGGTTCAGACATCCGTCCCCAAACCTTCCCTGTTGAAAAATGCCTCTACAGCATACAGGGGGATGTTTTCCATCCATTGCTGGTCGGCGTATGGCAACATGGAACAGCGCAGCGCCTTTAGAGAATAGGAAGCGAACTCTTCGTTGACAAACGTGGAAAGGGACTTTGAGCGCACATTCTCTTCTGCCTTCACCTCTATGGGAATAACCCTTTTGCCCCCCTGCACTACGAAATCTACTTCAAGCGGAGAGTTGTTCTTGGTGTAATAGAATATTTCGTCGGCGATGCTGTCCGAGTCCTCCAAAGACTTTATCTGATTCATGACATAGTTTTCGGCAAATGCACCCTTGAATTCCGTAAACGCTCCCATGCCCAACAACATAGCACTTGAACGTGCCCCACAAAGACATGCGAGCAAGCCAACATCATGCAAATAGACCTTGAACGCAGAATTGTCGGCATAAAATTTCAAAGGTTCCTCTGGTTTTGAAACACGTAGAACCTTGTATATCAGCCCAGAATCAACAAGCCATTGAATGGAACTCTCATATTCTGCTGCTCTGGCTCCCTTCTTTATGGCCCCGAAAATGAATTTCTTGTTTTCTTTTGCTAGCTGGGAAGGTATGCTGTTCCATATCAAACGTATTCTTTCCACCTCTGTTTTGGTGTGCTTACCCATATCACCAAAATATGTGTTTAGGATGGCCTTTTGTACATTTCTTGTTGCTTTTGCATCATGACCGTCTATCCATGTTGATACAGCCTCGGGCATGCCACCTACGAAATAGTACTGGCGAAGATACTCTACCAAGGACTCATGATGTATCAACAAGTCCTCCCATTTCAGGATTCTCAACGATTCAGCCAATCTTTCTCTTCCGTTTGCCAACAGGAACTCGTAGAATGTCATTGGGTACATTCTCATGTTGTCAATCTTTCCTACAGGATAGCTCTCATCCTCACGCAATGATATGCCAAGCATGGAGCCTGCCACAACAACATGCAAATCACGCCTGTCCTCACAAAAGTATTTCAATGAAGGTATGCCATTTCTTACCTCCTGTATTTCGTCGAAGAAAAGCAATGTCCTGCCTGGAATGATGCTACATTCATTATACTGTTCCAGCTGATATAGGATTCTGTCGATATTGAAATCGGAAAATAGAGACGAGGCAAACGGGCTGTTGTGGCAATTGACATATACAAAGCCATCGAACTCCCGCTTGCCGAATTCCTTAAGAATATAAGTTTTCCCTACTTGTCTTGCACCAAGAAGCACCAGGGGCTTGTGTCGTGGATTGCACTTCCATTCCACTAATTTATGGTATATTGTCCTCTTCATTTCTCAACTTTGTTTTGTTTGACATACAAAGTTACTGAATATAAACGAGATGTGCAAGAAATATACATTTTTATGAACGATCAAAGTGGGAAAAACCACATTTTTATGAACGATTAGAACAGGAAAAACCACATTTTTATGAACGAATAGCCGCCTTTACCATTCGTCCCCTCCACGCTCCATGCCTACGATGCGCTCAGGGCGGTCGGCAAAGGGAGGAAGGATGCCTGCATGCACCTCATAGAGGCGACGGGCGGTCTGCATCATGGCCTGGGTCTGCTCGGCGTAAGGGAGATTGGTGACATCAATGAGACCGCAGTTGTAGTTCTCTCCGTCGAAGCGGCCAAGGATGTCCTCATCCATCCACGTGAAATAGGTGACACCCACAAGGGCGGGATGGGAGAAACCCTGCTCCACATAGAAGCGGTAGGCCTGGCCACGCTCGTGCTGACTGGCCACCTGGAAGAGCGACTGCCCCAATCCGCGGTCCACGGCTCCGAAATGGAATTCACCGATAATCATGGGCAGACCCGTCCATGCAGCCAGCCGGTCCATCATCTTGTGGTCGGGCTGGATGGCATAGCAGTTGAAGCTCATGATGTCGAAATGGCGGGCACAGATGGCAGCCACCTTCTCGTTTACTGCGTATGGATTGGA